>JALYHU010000063.1 GCA_030776345.1 Pseudomonadota bacterium
CTCGTAGAATCTGGCGCATGCCTTGCGTTCGATCTTCGCCTGCTTCGCAATATTCGAAAAGTCGAGAACGAACCCGGATTGCTGAGCGGCCGAAATGATGAAGCGGCCAAAACCTTCCAGATTGCGAGTCAACGCTTCTGCTTGAATTTCCTCTTTCAGGTAGATGCCTGAGTAAGTCGTCAGGAGTTTTTCGCAGAATGATTGCGATCGTGAAAGGTACGGCTCCGGGAGGCAGCCATAGCTCAGCGCTCTCGCAACATCCAATTTGTAGTCGAGCTCGGCGGCACAGAGCGGACCCAGCTCGTAACTGAAAACTCTCCCGGGGAGCAGATTCGCTTGACCGCGTTTGAGTTTTCGTGCGCTGGAGCCGGTAATGTAAAACTTCGGCGATGCGCCTTTATTGTCGTCGATGATTGTTTGCACGGTATTCAACATCGTGGGATGCCGCTGAACTTCATCGATGAGTATCGACTTGATGTCCTCTCGGGCGGCGAGCCGCTGTTTGAGTTCGTCAGGATTGCTTTTGAAATCGAGGTAGGTCTTTTCGTCATTGAGGTTGATGACCAGATCCGGCCGTAGATCGAGGATCAACGTGGACTTGCCCACCTGCCGTGGCCCCAACAAAAGCACGCCTTTCGGACTGTTTTTTATCAAAGTAGACAGCAATCTGGGTATCATATGTCCATATTATCATGCAATATAGACATATGACTGCCTAAGCGGCACCGGCACCGTGGCTAGCTGTCGTCCTGTCTTCCAAGCCGTGTCATGGTAATTCCTGGCCGGCACGGCCATCACGACGCTCACCCGAGTTGTCAGCATGGACAAACCGTACGTCTGCGACTACATTAACGTATCTGCGACCACATTTGAGCTTAGTCCATGCCAGTCAGCGTTCGCGATCTCAAGACGCATCTCTCGGAGTACCTTCGCCGCGTGCAGCTTGGGGAGTCTGTAGAAGTGACGTCCCACGGCAAAGTCATTGCGCAGTTGGTGCCGCCACTTTCAAAGGAAGAGTCTGTCGTGCAGCGGCTCGACCGCATGCCGTGGATTCGGAAGGGTGTGCCTGGGGCTGAACTCGGTTTGGGCGCGCCGATCGCGTTGCAAGGGGAGGGTCCCTCCCTGACCGAGATGCTGCTTTCTGATCGAGAGTGATTCTGTATCTCGACACCTCGGCACTGCTCCGACTGTATGTGCCGGAGGCCGGTCGAGAAGCGGTCATGCAGGCGGCCGAGACAGCGGATGTGCGATGCACGCACTTGATCGCTTACGTCGAGCTGCATGCTGCCGTGGCGAAGGCCGAGCGCCTGCAACGGCTTGACCAAGAGGGCGCGGACGCGATTCTGACCCGATTCGAGCGCGACTGGGCGGCATTGCTCGTGATCGCCGCTGACGAGGTGTTGGTGCGACGCGCGGGTAGGTTGGCGCGGCAGCACGGGCTTCGCGGCTACGACAGCGTACATCTGGCGGCGGCGGAACGGCTCGCTGTGACGATGCCTGCCGAACAGGTGCTACTGGCTGCATTCGACAAAGATCTGGTTGCGGCGGCCGGTCGCCTTGGCATCCAGGTGCTGGGGCCGTCAGCCCACAAATAGGCGCCTTGAGGGGGATGTCCCGCGCCGCCTCAATTCTTGATCCGATACCCCGTCTTGAATATCCAGGCGATCATGGCGAGACACAGCGCGAAGAAGCCCACGGTCATGCAGAAGCTCATCACCACGCTCACGTCGGCTGCGCCGTAGAAGCACCAGCGGAAGCCGCTGATCAAATAGACGATGGGATTGAACAGGCTGAATCGCCGCCAGCCCGGCGGCAGCATGCTCAGGGAATAGAACGCGCCCCCGAGAAAGGTGAGCGGCGTAATCACCAGCATGGGAATGAACTGTAGCTGTTCCCAGCCCTTGGCCCACAACCCGAGAATGAACCCGAACAGACTGAACGTCACGGCCGTCATCATCAAGAACGCGATCATCCACACCGGATGCATGACCTTGATGGGTACGAATAGCGACGCGGTCGCGAGAATCACCAGCCCCAGGGCGATGGACTTCGATGCGGCCGCTCCGACGTAGGCGAGGACGATCTCGGCATAGGATATGGGCGCCGACAGCAGTTCATAAATGGTACCGATGAACTTCGGGAAGAAGATTCCGAAGGACGCATTGGCCAGGCTCTCGGTGAGCAGGGCCAGCATGATGAGGCCGGGCAGGATGAACGCCCCGTAGCTCACGCCCGACACGGGATTCATCCGCGAACCGATGGCGGCGCCGAACACCACGAAATACAGCGACGTGGTAATGACGGGCGTGACCAGGCTTTGCACCAGCGTTCGCAAGGCGCGGGCCATCTCGAACTTGTAGATTGCCCAGACGCCGTGGCGATTGAATTCGAAACGCGCGGCCGGAGGGTTCATCGCTGCGCGCTCACCAGACCGACGAATATGTCCTCGAGCGAACTTTGATGGGTCTGCAGATCCTTGATCGAGATCGACAACTCACTCATGCGCTTGAGCAGCGCGGAGATGTCCATGTCGCTGTTGCCGCCGACGCTATACACCAACTCGGTGCCGCCGGCCCTCAACTCCAGGCCCCAAGGCGCGAGTTCGGCCGGAACGGCGGATAGCGGATCCTGTAGATGCAGGGTCAACTGGCGCTTGCCGAGCTTCTTCATGAGTTCCCGCTTCTCCTCGACCAAGATCAATTCGCCGCGATTGATGACGCCGATGCGATCGGCCATTTCCTCGGCTTCTTCGATGTAGTGAGTAGTGAGGATGATGGTCACTCCGCGCTCGCGCAGCCCGCGCACCAGGTTCCACATGTCGCGGCGTAGCTCCACGTCCACTCCGGCCGTGGGTTCATCCAGGAACAGGATCTCGGGTTCATGCGACAGGGCCTTGGCGATCATGACGCGGCGCTTCATCCCGCCGGATAGCGTCATGATCTTGGCATTGCGCTTGTCTTGCAGGGATAGATCGCGCAGCAGGCCTGCGATGTAGTCGGGATTGGGCGGGCGGCCGAACAATCCGCGGCTGAAATTGACGGTGGCCCATACCGTCTCGAATGAATCGGTGGTCAGTTCCTGCGGCACCAGACCGATGTTGGCGCGCGCCGCACGGTAGTCGCGGATGATGTCGTGGCCGTCCGCGGTCACGCTGCCTCCGGTCGGGGTCACTATGCCGCAAATGATATTGATGAGCGTGGTCTTGCCCGCGCCGTTCGGCCCCAACAAGGCAAAGATTTCGCCTTTGTAAATCTGCAGATCGATGGGCTTGAGGGCATGAACGCCCGATGCGTACGACTTGGTCAGATTCACGATCGAGATTATCGGCGGCATTCGCATTACCATAGCGCAACCGTGGCTTTTTGCGCAGCCCCCTATGACCGACGGCGAGCAAGTGATTTCCGCGTATGGCGTGGCCATCCCGAGAATTCTCTATGGTACGGCATGGAAAAAGATGCAGACGGAGGACTTGGTCAAAAAAGCGATTCGAGCCGGGTTTCGCGGCATCGACACGGCGTGCCAGCCCAAACACTATCACGAGGCCGGCGTCGGCGCGGGTGTGGCGGCCTGTCTCGGCAACGATCTTGGGCGCGGCAACCTCTATCTTCAAAGCAAATTTACGCCGCTGTCAGGTCACGACCCGACGAATGTTCCCTACGACCCGAAAGCCGACGCCGCCGCTCAAGTACAGCAGTCCTTCGCGCAGTCGCTGCGCAACCTGCGGACGGACTATGTCGATTGCCTGGTCCTGCATTCTCCGCTTCAGAGTCCCCATATGATGCCCGTGTGGCGGGCCATGGAGCGCATCTTTGACTCAGGCAACGTCAAGCAGCTCGGCATCAGCAATTGTTACAGCCTCGAGTATCTCGAGGCGCTGTGCGATTCCGTGCGCATCAAGCCTGCCGTGCTGCAGAATCGCTTCTATGCGGAAAGCAACTATGACCGGAATCTACGCATTTTCTGCCGGCGGTCCGGGATCATCTATCAGAGTTTCTGGACGCTGACGGCGAACCCGCAGGTGCTTGCCGATGATTTGCTCCAGGCCTTGGCTGCGAACTATCGGCGCACGACCGTCCAGATCCTTTTCCGCTACTTGTCGCAAAACGACATCATCCCCCTCACCGGCACCAAGTCCGAGGTGCATATGCGCGAGGACTTGAGCATATTCGATTTCACGCTCACCCAAGACGAATGCGCTGCGATGAACGCGCTGTTCGAATCCGGCCGAACGGGCTAGCCATTACCGATACGTGCGGTCAGCGCGCGCGTGAATTGAGCGGTGCTGGCATTCCCGCCCAAATCGCCGGTACGCACTTTATCGACGTTCAGCGTCTGGGTGAGCGCCGTGCGCAGGCGCGCGGCCAGTTCCGGTAACTTGCAGTGCTCGAGCATCATGGCAGACGCGAGCATGAGGGCAGTGGGATTCGCTACCCCTTTCCCGGCAATGTCGGGAGCCGAACCGTGCACGGCCTCGAAAATTGCGGCATCCATGCCGATATTCGCGCCGGGCGTCATCCCCAAGCCGCCGACGAGGCCGGCTACCAAATCCGAGAGAATGTCGCCGAACAGGTTGGTCGTGACCAGGACGTCGAATTGCCAGGGATTCAAAACCAACTTCATGGCGCAGGCATCGATGATGACCGTCTCCAGGGTGAACTGGCCCTTGTACTTGCGCTCATAGAGCTCCAGGCCGGTTTCGAGAAAAATGCCGGTGAGGGCTTTCATGATATTGGCTTTGTGCACGATGGCCACTTTCTTGCGGCCGGTGGCGACGGCATGTGCAAAGGCGAACTCCAGCAATCGCCGGCTGCCCTGACGCGTGTTGACGCCCGTCGCCATCGCGACGGCGTGCGGATCGTCGTCGATCTGTATGTAGTGTTCGTGACCTATATAGAGTCCTTCGAGATTTTCGCGCACCACCACGAGATCGATGTTGTCGAAGCGACCGCCCGGGATGAGCGTGCGTGCCGGCCGCAGATTCGCATACAGCTTGAATTCCTCGCGCAGACGAACGTTCGATGAGCGGTAGCCGCCGGCCGAAGGCGTCTCCAACGGTCCCTTCAGGGCCAAGCGCGTGCGCCGAATGCTGTCGATGGTCTTGGACGGGAGCGGGTCGCCCGCCGCTTTGACACCCCCGAGCCCGGCAATTTGGCTGTCCCATTGAAAGGGCGCGCCGAGCGCATCCAGGACGGCCAACGTCGCGTCGACTATTTCGGGACCGATACCGTCTCCGGGGATCAGCGTGGCAGGAATGGGTTGTTGCATCGTCCAAGTCTCGCGGTGAATGAAGTGGCGGTTAGGATACTAGACCTCACGCGCGGTAGACTATCGGCGATTTAACGGGATCGGCTCTCAACAGCGGGTTGGCTCCATCAACAGCGAAGAAATTATCGACGCCACCCGCCGGTGGGTGGAGAAGGCGGTGATCGGCCTCGGGCTATGCCCATTTGCCGAGAGCGTGTACCTGGGTAATGGCGTGCGTTTTCATGTGAGCGAGCAACGATCGGCGGCTGGATTGTTGACGGAGCTTCGCTCCGAATTGATGCACCTACACCTCGCTGACGCGCGGCAATGCGAAACCACGTTGCTGATTCATCCCTGGGTACTCAATGACTTCGTCGAATTCAACGATTTTCTACAAATATGCGATGAGACGGTGATCGAACTCGACCTCGAGGGCGAGATTCAGGTGGCAAGCTTCCACCCCCAGTATCGCTTTGCGGGCACGCAACCGGACGACATCGAAAACTACACCAATCGCTCGCCGTTTCCGACGCTGCATTTGCTGCGGGAGGCGAGCGTCGAGCGCGCCCTGGCCGGCGTGCCGGAGCCGCAGTCCATCTATGAGAACAACATTCTGCGACTTCGCGAGCTGGGATTAACGGGTTGGCAGGCGCTGTGGAAGGACAAACGCCACCACTGATGCGCTTGGGCAGCACCGCGCTTCGGCGGCGCGGCATGGCATCAAGCCAGTTTTTTGTGCATGGGAATGAATTCGATGCTCTCTCCCGGCGCAACCTCGAAATGCACCGTGTCCGACCCGCGATAACCGCGCGCGCCATATAGCTTGGCGCCCGGCAGCGTGGCCATGAGTTCTACCTGTGAGAAACCGTGGGCGCGTGCCTCTTGCTCGCAGCGCTCCAGGAGCAGCGAACCGATTCCCCGCCGCGCGTGCGATGGGTCGACGAAGAAAGCGCGAATTTTAGCGGCCTGGTTGCTGGGATCGAGCAGCGACGCATCGCGGCCGCCCCGAGCGTCGCTGCCGAACAGCGTCGAGCGGTAGCTCCAGCCGCCGCAGCCGACAATCTGGCCTGCGGCCTCGGCGACGAAATAGGTCTGATCCTTCAGCAACTGAGTGTCGACGCCGAAGGCGCCGCGCAGCGCGCCTTCGATTTGGCTGGGACGGTACTCCGTGGTACTCAAACCGCGGGCCGACCGGGCGATCAAGGATTCGAGGACGGGAATATCATCCGGCAGTGCCTTGCGAAGGGTAATGGGCAGGTCGGCGGCACCCGGATTCCGGACGCGCGCCGCGGAGCGCAGCATGGCGAAGGCGGCGTAGGCAATGACCACGATGATCAACCAGCGAAGCGCCGTCAAAGGCAAGGACTTGACGATATAGGCAGCGATGAATACGCCCAGCATGCTGCCGAACGCGAGCCCGAGAGAGGGGCCCCAGGCGAACCTGCCCGTCTGAAAAAAGCGCAGACTGGCGACCGGCTGCACCAGTGCGCATGCGCCCATCATGATGGGGAAGGCTGCGAGGGGGTGCATTCCCAACAGCGCCAGGGTGATCATGCACGGCGCGTACAGACCGATGCCCGCACTCATCAAGGCGCCGAGTGCGAAATTGATCGCAACCGCCAACCCGAACTTCCATCCGGCGAGACCCATGGCCGTCCCGCCGCCGGGTAGGGCGCCGAGGTTGACCGCCGTAAAGACGCTGCCGGCGATCAACAAGGCGACGCCCATGGTGATCTGAATCGCACGGCGCGGCAATCGGGCGACGATGCCGGCTCCCAACCAGGCACCCGCCGCGGCGCTGCCGACGACAGCGATCAGCAATGCCGGATCGACGACGATTGCCGTCACAAAAATCACCGATTCGAGGAGCGCGGCCGGCGTCAGGCCGACGTTGAGCGTGCCGGGAATCTGTTCGTCAGGAACGATTCGCCGCAGTTTGAATATGGCCGTCGTGGGGGCGAAGGAGCCTATCCCCAACGTATCGAAGAATGCGACGACGGCGCCGATGAGCAATTCGATCGCAGTCGGCCGGCGAATGTCTCTGCTGCCGCGGGCGGCCTTGATCCCGCCGATGCCGAAGGCGATGCCTGCGGCGCCGATGGCCAGATAAAAAGTCAGTTGTGCCGCGTTCATGTGACGAATATACCCGTAGACGCGCCGGAGTATTCAGCTAGCGGTCGTTGACGTACACTCATCGCCCTGCTGCGGTCGCCGCACTCGAGAAATAGGGTGGAGCCCGCCCGCGATATTCGAAAAAATTCGCACATGATTGCGAAAAGAGGCTTAAAAATGACGATAACCATTTCGAGGACGACGTTGGGGATGTGGGCGCGGCATGGCATGTCCGGCGCCACCGGCGTGGCTGCCATGGCCAGTGTCGCTGCCATGGCCAGTATCGCTGCCATGGCCAGTATCGCTGCCGTGGCCAGCGCCTCGGCCGCGGCCCACTTTCCCACACCCTTGCCCGCCGAGCCCATCCCCAAGGTCGAGAGTTTGCCCGCCCGCTATCCCACCGGCTGGAGTTTTCTCAATTACTCCGGCGATCGCATCCAACTGCGCAATGTGGGCAGCGACTCCCGCGAGGTAAAGGGCGAACTGCAGGCGCACGATTCGGCCACACTCTTGGTTGCCGACAAACGTCCGGAAATTTACGTGGCCGACACCGTCTGGTCGCGCGGAGTGCGCGGCACGCGCACCGATTTCATTACCATCTACGACAAAGCAACCTTCAATCCGGTCGGTGAAATCGTGCTCCCGGGGACCAAGCGGGCACTCATCACGTCGATGGAAGGACTGATGGCGTTCACCGACGATCAGCGCATGGCGTTGGTGTTCAATTTTACCCCGGCGTCGTCGGTGACGGTCGTCGACCTCGTGAAGCGGCAGCCATTGAGCGAAATCCAAATCCCCGGCTGCTCGCTGGTATACCCGAGCGGTGCGCGCGGGTTCGCGACACTGTGCTCGAGCGGCACGCTGTTGACCATCCGGCTCGATGCCAATGGCGCGGCGGCCGGCCGCAGCGAGACGAAGGCGTTCAACCCGCTCGATACCGATCCCTTGTTCACGGCTTCGGCGACGGTGGGGGGCGTGCGCTATTTCCCCAGCCTGGGCGGCCGCATGCAGCCCATCGACATGAAGGGCGACGAACCGAAGGTGCTGCCGGACTGGCCGCTGGTGGCGGCCGCGGACGCGGCGGCGCAGTGGCGTCCCAGCGGCTGGCAGATCGTTGCCAGCGATGAACAAAAACTGCTGTACGTCATCATGCAGGCCGACGCGCACGAAGGCACTCATAAGGATCCGGGGAGCGAGGTGTGGGTGTACAACGCCGCGACCAAGGCTCGCGTGAAGCGATTACGGCTGGTGCGCCCGGGTTCTTCGATCGCGCTGACGCATGACGCCGAGCCTCTGTTGCTGGTGCAGGCGGGCGAACGGCTGGACGTGTACGATTCGCGCGAAGGAAGCCTGGTGCGAAGCTTGGATTTGCCGGGATTTCATACACGCATGACCATCGAGCCGGTGCGTTGACCATGAACGGGTCGGCGGCCGCTGTCATGCCAGTGCTGGCCGCGCAACTGGCGGTCTTTCAGGCCCTGCTGCTGGCCGCGTCGGCCGTGCACAAGGCCGCGCGATGGCAGCATTCGACGAACGTGATGCACCGGTTCGGCGGAGTGCCGCGCTCGGCAGCCGGCGCAACGTTGAGCGCAACCCTGGCCGTCGAATGGTTCGCGGCAGCGGCGTTGCTGGTTCCAGAGTATCGGGCGATGGGTGCGCTGCTTGCGGCCTCGCTTTGGACGCTGTACCTGGGGCTCATCGTTCGCGCCATCCTTCAGCAGCACCGCGATGTGGATTGCGGGTGCACGTTCGGCTCGTCGCCGGCTTCTTTGGGTGCATTCCAAGTGACCAGAAACGGGGTGCTTGCCGGCCTTGCGGTATGCATCGCGTCGGTTGCGGCAACGAGCGGCAGCGTGCCGGTCCAAGGATCTCAAGTGTTGGGCGCCATCGCCTTGCTGGCGCTGTACGGTGCCTTGGATCAAGTCATGACGTTGCAGCCGCTGCGCCGAGGAGAAATCCTATGAGTTACCTGGTCGCCTCACAAATCGCCCTCTGGATCGGGTTGCTGGTGTTGGGCATCGTGTGCATGGCATTGGCACGGCAAATTGGCGTACTTCATCAACGCATCGCACCCGCGGGGGCGTTGTCGCTGCGTCAGCCGCTCACGCTCGGGGATTCCACGCCGGAAATGGTGTTGACCGCCCTCGACGGATCTGCCGTGCAAATCGGCGGAGTGCGCGACGGCCGCAGCCAGCTGTTGCTGTTCCTGTCGCCGGATTGCACGATCTGCGAGGCGTTGCTTCCCGCGGTGCGTTCGGCGCAAGGCGCCGAAAGGCGTTGGCTCGACATCGTTCTGGCGAGCGACGGGGAGTCGGCGAGCCACGCGGAATTCGTGCGCGAGAAAAACTTGGGCGGCTTTCCTTATGTCGTCTCGGAACACCTCGGGCGCAGCTACGGGGTCGCGAAGCTGCCGTACGCGGTATTGATCGACGAAGCGGGCAAGCTGGCGTCGACCGGCCTGGTCAATACGCGAGAGCATTTGGAAAGTTTATTCGTAGCCAAGGAAACGGGCGTCAGCAATATCCAACAATTCCTCAGTCAAAAGCAGAGGCGCGCCTCTTCGGGAGAATAACGGTGGCTCAATTCGATCATTTGGCGGAAAAGATGCTGCGCGGTTTCGCCAGCCGAACGTCGCGGCGCAGTGTATTCACCGTGCTCGGCGGCTTCCTCGCCGGCGCGGCGGCGTTGCCGTTGTTGCCCGTGGCGCGCGGCGCCGCGGCCGAAGCAGGGTCGTCGACGACGGATGCGAATTCGGGTCAGGCGCCGCCGCAAACCACGGGAAACCCGCAAGATCCGGGCGATCCGACGAAATGCGATTATTGGCGCTATTGCGCCATCGACGGCTCGCTGTGCGCGTGCTACGGCGGTAGTGTGAATTCCTGTCCGCCCGGCACGGAAATGTCGCCGATCACGTGGATCGGGACGTGCCGCAATCCTGCGGATCAGCGAAATTACATCATTTCATATAACGACTGCTGCGGCGGAGTGGCCTGGGGGCGGTGTGCTTGCCAGAACAATCAGGGCGATCGGCCGGTGGTACGGCCGCAGAACAACAACGAGGTCACGTGGTGTTTCGGAACCGCGAGCCAGTCGTATACCTGTTCCACCGCCATCATCTTGGGGGTTGCTATTGAGCAAAAATAGAGAGAACGACGCTCGCTCGGTCCGCCGGTCGGGACTCGAAATCGTGGCCTTGCTGGCGCTGGGAGTCGGCATTTTTGCGGGGCCGGCGGCTGCGGACGAGCCCGCAGGCGCGGCCATATTTGCCGGTCGGTGTGCCGTTTGCCACGGTCCGGAAGCGGCCGGCATACCCGGTAGTTTTCCAGCGTTGCACGAACAGGTCGTGGCGTTCGGGAAGACGCCCGAGGGACGCGACTATTTGGTCATGGTCGTCAGTACCGGGCTGATGGGCGATCTCAAACTGGCGGGCGTCAGCTATCGCGGCGTCATGCCGGCGCAGTCCGGCTTGAGCGAAGCGGAGGTGGCGGCGGTGCTCACATACCTCGCAAGCGACCGCGGCAAGGACTCGACGGGCCCGGCCCTGACCGCAACCGATGTCGCCGCAGCGCGGGCCCGGCATCCGGGGGGTACGTCGCAGAGCACCCGCGCGTTGCGGCCCGCGTTTCCGGAGACATGAGGAAGCCGCCGGGGTGCGCGAGCCTGACGGGCGCCTGGCGACGCACCGTATCGCTCCTTGCGGGCATGCTCGGGGCGGTGGGAATCGCCACTGCGCTGGGCGCCGGTGTGCTGGGCGCCACTGAGCTGGGTGCCACTGCGGTGGGCGCCACTGCGCCGGGCGTCGCCACACCGGGCCCCGCGGCGCCGGCGGGTGTCACGAACGTGCAACGGGCTTGGCAGAATTGGACTCTCAACTGCCAGGGGTGCCATCGGCCCGATGGCACCGGCTCCGCCGGAACCGCGCCCAGCCTCGCGGGAACCGTTGCCAGATTCCTGAGCGTACCCGGCGGCCGTGAATATCTCGGCCGCGTGCCGGGCGTCGCCACCTCGCCGCTGGCGGACGCGGATCTCGCCGAACTCATGAACTGGATGTTTTGGCGCTTCGACAAGGAACATTTGCCAGCGGATTTTCAGCCGTTCACGGCGCCGGAAATCGGCCGATTGCGCACGCAGCCGCTGCGCCTGGAGGCATCGCAAATGCGCACCGACCTGTTGAAGAAGGCGGACGAGTCCGCAGCACAATGAATAGTGCGGTGGTCGAAGAGGTGGGGGCCTGAAGCGCTCCCTGCTCAGATCGGAGTGGTCTGGTTGGTGTTGGGCGCCGTGTATGGCGCGATATTGAAAGCGAAGCATCGCGAGGAACTGCGCGCGCCCTGACCCCCTTCCCGCGCAGCGGTCACAGCGGTTTCCTCGCTAGAATAGCGCCGAGATTGCGCGTACGCTTTAGCGCTTGTCGGGCGGACCGGCGAATAATCACTACTCGGACCGCCCGCTATTGCCCAGCTACAAGGGGATGAGATTGGTCGCGACGAATTCCATCGCGTCAACGCTGCAAAAGCGGCGCGCCGACATACAGGCAAAGTGGTCCGCACAGCTGGCCGCCGCCATCACGGGCGGGGCGAAGGGGCGCATTTCCGCCGAAGAGATCAATCAGCAGAGCCGGGGCTTTCTCGACGTTTTGGGCCCGGCCGTGCAATCCGGCAAGCTGGATGATATTCGCGGTCCGGAATGGGCCGACGTGCGGGCGTTCCTCGACGACCTGTCGCAGCGGCGCGTGAGTGCGGGGTACTCCTCCGATGAAACTGCCACGTTCATCTTCTCGTTGAAGCGCCCGGTGTTCGAAGTGCTCGAGGAAGAATCGGCAAACGATGCGGCGCGCTTCGCCGACTCGGTTTGGAAGGCAACGCTGCTGTTCGACGCGCTGGGACTGCATACGGTGAAGAGTTTTCAACAGGCCCGCGAAGAGGTCATCAGCCGCCAACAGCAGGAAATGCTCGAGCTGTCGACCCCGGTCGTCAAATTATGGGACGGCATTCTGGCGGTGCCCATGATCGGTACGCTCGACTCCGCGCGCACTCAGACCGTCATGGAATCGTTGCTGCAGAAAATCGTCGACACGGAATCGCAGATCGCCATCATCGATATTACCGGCGTACCCACCGTCGATACCTTGGTGGCGCAGCATCTGTTGAAAACCGTGACGGCTCTGCGCCTCATGGGCGCCGACTGCATCATCAGCGGCGTGCGGCCCCAGATAGCGCAGACCATCGTGCATTTGGGCCTGGATCTGCAGGGAGTAACGACGAAGGCCAATCTCGCCGACGCCCTTGCCCTTGCTCTCAGGCGCAGCGGCATCACTTTCACCAAGCAATAGCCGATGGACCGCATCCCCATTTTGCGAATGGGCCAGTTCTTGCTCGTCACCATCCAGGTCGACATGCACGATCAGCTTGCGCTCACTTTGCAGGATGACCTCACCCACGCCATCAACAAAAAAGCGGCCAAGGGTGTCCTGATCGACATTTCGGCGCTGCAGATGGTCGATTCCTTCATTGGCCGGATGATTTCGGATATTTCCGGAATGGCGCGCATTCTCGGAGCGAAAACCGTGGTCGTCGGGATGCAGCCGGCAGTTGCGATCACCCTGGTGGAACTTGGCTTGTCGTTGACCGGTGTCGCCACGGCGCTCAATGTGGAACGCGGCATGCAGCAGCTGCAGCGTTCTCTCGATGTACCCGATGACGACCGTTACAGCAAACGGTGAGCTGCCCTTGCGGAACGAGCACGACATCGTTCTCGGCCGACAAGCGGTGCGCCGCCTGGCTCAGGAACAGCTCTTCTCGCTGGTCGATCAAACCAAGCTCGTGACCGCCGCCAGCGAACTGGCGCGTAATGCGGTGGTCTACGGGGGGGGCGGGATGCTCAAATGGGAAATGTTGCTACAGGGGACTCGGCGCGGGGTGCGACTCACGTTCCAGGACCAGGGTCCGGGAATTCCAAACCTGGATCTCGCATTGACGGATGGGTGGACTTCGGGCCATGGGCTCGGCCTCGGGCTCACCGGCGCGCGGCGCTTGGTCAACGAATTCGAACTGGAGTCCGCCGTCGGCGTTGGAACTCGGGTCACCGTTACACGCTGGAAATGACCGGCCGCCTCATAACCGGATCCCAGGTGCGGGTGGCGGTCGCGGACGACAGCGGGATCGGCGAGTGCCGACGCAGCGCCAAGCGACTTGCCGAGGGTTTCGGCTTCGACGAGGTGAGCGCGGGCCGAGTCTGTATCATAGCCACCGAGCTTGCGACGAATATCGTGCGTCATGCCAAGGGGGGAGAGGTCCTCATGCAGGTGCTGGACGACGGGCTCAATCCGGAGCTCGAACTGCTCGCCATCGATCGAGGTCCCGGTATGCAGGACATCGACGCATGCCTGCGCGACGGCTATTCGACCGCCGGTTCGGCCGGAGAAGGCTTGGGAGCCGTTGCGCGATTGTCGAGCAATTTCGATCTTTTCTCGATGGCGGGCCAGGGTACGGTGGTCTTGTCCAGAAGTGCCCGCACGCGCGAGCCGCGCGGCAAGGCGGCCGTACCGGATTCGCCCCTGGAGTTGGGCACCATCAACCTCGCCGTCGCGGGCGAAATCGAGTGCGGCGACACCTGGAGGGTCGCGGACGGCGGCACGCGCGTGAGCATATTCGTTGCCGACGGGCTGGGGCACGGGCCGCTCGCCGCAACCGCCGCACGAGCCGCTGCGAAAGTCTTCTGCGCGAGTCCATTCGATGCACCGTCGATCACCATGCGAAACTGCCACGGCGCCTTGGCCGGCACTCGCGGTGCCGCCGCCGCATGCGCGCTGCTGCAAGTCGCCGAGTTGCGGCTGGACTATGCGGGGGTTGGAAATATAGCCGGCGCGGTGATTACCCGAGATCGCTCACGCGGCATGGTCTCCCACAATGGAACCTTGGGGGTGCAGCTGCTGCGCACGCAGCAGTTCGACTACGAGTGGCCGTTGGGCAGCCGCGTGGTGATGCACTCGGACGGATTGTCCGCCCGGTGGAACGTGTCGACGTATCCCGGACTCCATTTGAAGCACTCGGCAGTCATCGCCGGAGTACTTTACCGCGACTTCGTGCGGCGGCGCGACGATGTGACGTTGGTGATTGCATGTCATCGGCAATGACCCTGTCATCCGCAATGGGCGAGGAAATCGAAGCCCTCAAATCCCAAATCGCCGCTCAGGCCGCGGAACTCGCGTTCTTGCGATCGGAACTCGACGAAACCAACAAGGGCGTCGTGGCTCTCTACGCGGAATTGGATGACAACGCGCTGCAATTGCGTGAAGCAGCCGATCTCAAAAGCCGATTCCTGTCCTACATGAGCCATGAGTTTCGAACGCCTTTGGCTTCGATCATCAGCATGACCGACATCTTGTTGAACGGAATGGACGGGCCTCTGACGTCTGAGCAGCAGCGGCAGCTCGGGTACGTCCAGGGGAGCGTGCGCGAATTGAGCGAGATGGTGGACGATCTGCTCGACCTCGCGAAAGTCGAGGCGGGGCGCATCTCGATTTCCCCCGAGTGGTTCGAGATGGTCGATCTTTTTTCCGCATTGCGCGGTATGTTCAAGCCCATCGTGGGCAGCGGCGCGGTGTCGTTGATATTCGAGGAGCCTGGGCCGGTGCCGCAGATCTATACCGATGACAAGAAGCTGTCCCAGATTCTGCGCAATTTCATCTCGAACGCATTGAAATTCACGGCCGAAGGAGAAGTGCGCGTCACCGCCAGGATGGTGAGCGAGCACATGCTGGAATTCGCCGTGGGCGATACGGGAATCGGCATCGCGCCGGACCACTTGCCCGCGCTATTCTCCGATTTCGTTCAAGTGGACACGCGCATCCAAAAGCGCCTGCGGGGCACGGGCTTGGGGTTGTCGCTGGCCAAGAAATTCGCGGAATTACTCGGGGGTAGCGTCGCGGTGGAGAGTGAACTCGGCAAGGGATCGCGGTTCTCGGTGTCGATCCCCGCCCGTTATTCGGCGGATGCCAAATAGAATGGTCGACGCGCCCGACATCATCAAAAAGGGCGGCCCGATCCGCATTTTGGCGGTCGATGACAACGCGGCCGCCTTGTATGCGACATCGCGGGTGCTGCGTGCGGCCGGCTATGAGGTGGTCGGAGTCGCCACCGGCGCGGCGGCGCTGGAAGCCGCGGCCAACGCGGATCTCATCGTGCTGGATGTCAATTTACCGGATATCGACGGGTTCGAGGTGTGCCGGCGTCTACGGGCGCGGCCCGAGACCTCGCAGATACCCGTGCTGCACCTGTCGGCCACATTTACCAACTCGGCGGATTTTGCGCTTGGCTTCGAGGCGGGTGCCGACGGCTATTTGACCCGTCCCGTGGAGGCGCCCGTACTGGTTGCCACGGTCAGGACGCTGCTGTTCGCGCGGCATGCCGATTTCGTCCGCCGCGGGCTCGATGCGAAGCTGCGGACGATGTTCAATCTGGCGCCCGTTGCCATCGCCATACTGGATGAGAAATCTCGGTACGAAAGCGTCAATCCCGCGTACTGCGCGCTCACCGGCTATCCCGCGGAGGAACTCATCGGCCGGCCGGGCGACAGCTTCCTGGCGACTGAATCCCGGCTCCTCGACTCCGAGACCATGGCGCATCTCGCGGCGGGTAAGCACTGGACCCGACGGCTGCAATTCATCAAGCGAGACGCCAGCATCGTGGAGATCGAATGGCAGATCGTTAAGGAAAATATCTCGGGCACCCGCATTCTGGTCGCTACCGACGTCACGGAGATGGCTCGCGCAGAGGAGGCACGCGAAAGTTTGCTCGCGAGCGAGCGCGCGGCCCGCAGCGAAGCGGAACGCAGCAATCGCCTCAAAGAGGAGTTCTTGGCGACGCTTTCGCACGAGTTGCGCAACCCCCTCAATGCCATTTTGGGGTGGGCGACGCTATTGAGCCGAAAGCCTGACTTGCCGGAGGCCGTGGTCCAAGGGCTGCAAGCCATAGAACGGAATTCGAAATTTCAGGCACAGATGATTTCCGATCTGCTGGATTATGCCGGAATCACTTTCGGGAAAATGCGTTTGATCGCCGAAACCATCGATCCGTATCCCGTCGTTCGCGCGGCTCTGGAGGTGGTGAGCGGCACGGCGCAAGCCGCCGGTGTGGCGATTCGGTCCTCGTTCGAGGCCGGGGCGCTGAGTATCGAGGCGGATCCTGCGCGTCTGCAGCAAATCGTCTGGAACTTGCTGAGCAATGCCGTGAAGTTTTCGACCAAGGGAGGTGAGGTCAGGCTCGAGACCGGCCGCAGCGGCGAGTTTCTGTCGTTGGTGGTCACCGATCAGGGCAGAGGAATCGAACCTGAATTCTTGCCGCGCATTTTCGAGCGTTTCAGCCAGCAGGACGCGACCACCACGAGAAGCCATGGCGGACTGGGTCTGGGTCTGGCCATCGTGCGGCAGCTGGTCGAATTGCACGGCGGGTCCATCCAGGCCTCGAGCGCCGGCAAGGGCAGGGGCGCCACGTTCACCGTGAAACTTCCGCTGAGCCAGAACGCCGTGTTGCCGGCATCGAGCGATAGCCAGACGCTTCGCGCACTGGATTTTTCGGGAGTGGTGGCGCTGATCGTCGAGGACGATGCGGATGCTCGGGAACTGACCAAGCGTATCCTGAGGGACGTGGGAGCCGCCGTGGTGGAAGCTTCGAGCGCCGACGAGGCGCTGGCCTGCATCGCGACTTCGAAGGCCAATATTTTGATAAGCGACATCGGCATGGCACACCAAGATGGCTACCAGCTGGTGCGCCGATTGCGAATCGCCGGATATGGGGCCGACGCGTTGCCCGCCATTGCCTTGACCGCGTTCGCCCGCATGGAGGATCGGAGTGAAGCCCTCGCTGCGGGCTTTCAGGATCACTTGGCCAAGCCGTTGGACCCGCAGACGCTGATATCCCGGGTGGCGGCGTTGCGCAAAGGCGCGCGATAGCTGGCTGGTCAGCGGAGCGGACATGTCACCTTGACCTGCGTGCCGCGGGGGATGCGACGTTCAATGCGAACGGTTCCACCAATCCGACGCGCGCGGTACTGCATGCTTCGCAGGCCGAGTCCTTCTGAATTCACCTGCGGCGGGATGCCCACGCCATCGTCGATGACGGTCAATGTCAGAATCGATTGAGCAGAGGAGAGCTCGATGAGGACGTTGCGGGCGCTTGCATGGCGGACCACATTTTGAACGGCCCCTTGGGCAATTCGATAAAGGTGAGTGGCGACGATAGGATCCAGGTTGGAGTGGCTCGAATCGATTTTGATCTGGCACCGGAGCCGGTGGAACCTGTCGGTCACAATTGCCAGGCTGTGCAGGGCTCCCGCCAAGCCCGCTCGGTCGACCGCTACCGGCGAGAGGCCGACCGCGACACGCCGAGTGTCCTCGATTGAACGGGTCAGCAGATCCGTCAGCTCGTGAAAGGCTCCCGCGGTTGCCGGTAGAACTGGGGTTACCTGCCGCTCGAGGGCGCTCAGGAGCAGCGAAATTCCAGTCAGCTGCTGGCCCAAACCATCGTGCAGCTCGTACCCCATGCGTTCTTGTTCCCGGCTGGCCGCGTCCAAGATTGCTTGTTCGAGAGTCACGCGCCGCGAGACGTCTCGGCAAACCCACAAGGTGGCCGACGCGCCCTGGATCGAAATTTCCGTCGCAGCGATTTCCAGATCGATCCAGCTCCCGTCCAGCCGCCGCAAGCGGGTTGCCCGCATCCCGCTACGATGCGCGTGGAGTTCGGGCCAATCATCTGGAATGAAATCCTGGAGCCGTGATTGAATAGCCGGCTGCTGGTCGAGGGCCAACAGCCGCACGGTCGCGGCATTGCGGTAGATGATTCGCCCATCCCGGTGTGCCAGCACGGCATCCGGGCTGGTCTCGGCCAGTTGCCGATAATGCGATTCATCGGCCGCCAATCGCTCGATCTCCTGGTGGCGCCGAATGACGATCGCCGCGAGCGCTCCTGCGAAGTGGATCAGGTCGACCTCTTCCTTGCTCGGTGCCTGCACCTGGGAGTAGTACAGCGCGAAGGTACCGAGAAGTTCTCCGCGGGCATCGATGATGGGAGCCGACCAACAGGCGGCGATGTTATTCGCGCGTGCCAGGTCCAAAAAATCGTGCACCAGCGGCGAGGCGGTCACGTCCTCGAGCACAATCATCTCACGGCGCGCCGCGGCGGTGCCGCACACGCCAGCACCCTCACGGATGGGCAATCGGTCAATGGCGTACATGAATTCGGCCGATAGACTCGGTGCCGCGCCATTCAGCAGGACTCCGCAGGGATCCGCCAGCAGGATCGAACACCGTATGCCGCCGAAAAGACTCTCGACGTAGCGCGCCAAAGTGTCCAGCAGCACGGGCAAGGGATCTCGAGACTCGATCAGATCGAGCAAGTGCGCTTGCATGGAAGGCAAGCCTCGGTGCGCCTTTCCTTTGACGTCTTCACGATCCATGGACACGGATAGTAGCCGGTGCCCGGCATCCCGCCCAGCCCGCGTCGCGTCAGAGGATGGGTTTAGGCCCCGCCCCGGCTTGCACGCCCGGCCGCGCATCGCGTCCGTAGTAATCGGGATAGTCGGCGCTCAAGCCCTTGAAGCGGCGGTGCATCCACAAGTATTGCTCGGGGATTTTCAGAATCTGCGCCTGCAGCAGCGCATGGAAGCGCTCCA
>JALYHU010000064.1 GCA_030776345.1 Pseudomonadota bacterium
ACAATGGCAGCGGCTGAGCGAATGAAGGCGATGCGTGATCGATGGCGCGCGCGCGGTTTGCGCGAATTGCGCCTCGTCGTACCAGATGCACGCTCCAAGGCCATTCGCCGCCGGGTAGCCAGGGAGGTTGCAGGCTTGGATCCAGCCCTCGAGCAGGCGGCGTTAGGGTGGATTGAAGCAGTATCGGAATTCGACCCCGGATGAGGCGTGGCGACGTGGTGACGGTTGCAGCGGCCGGGGACTATGGCAAGCCGCGGCCTGCCGTGATCGTGCAGACGGATGCCTTTCCGGCTACTCATGTATCGGTGGTGGTTTGCCAGATGACCTCTGACTGCAGCGACGCACCGGATTTTCGCGTGACGGTCGATCCGACGGCGGGAAATGGCTTGCGAGTGAAGTCGCAAGTCATGGCCGACAAGCCCGTCACGATCCGGCGCGAACGAGTCGGACTGCGGATCGGCCATCTTGACGATGGAGATATTGCGCGGCTGAATGTTGCCTTGGCGTTCGTCATGGGTCTGGCGGACTAACCAACCCTTTCTGGTTCAACCAACGCCTCGCTGTGCGATGGCCGCGAAGCTTGAGCCGCCGCTTGGCTCCAGGAGCGTCCAGTAACTGGCAGGGGCCGGAATGTTGTCCCGCCACTCAATGTGGGCCGCTGTATCTGGTAGCGTGAGGCGCGCGTGGGCACCGGCTTCGACGAACGCGTAGCAAGACGCCCACGTGCGGATCGCCTCATCGACCGTCGATGCAGCACAGGCTGTGGCCACGCGCTGCGCAAAGGTGAACGCCCGGATAATGGGACCGGGGTCCTCGAACCGGTTCAGCGCTCGCAGCGCCCCAAGGTAATCCTCACGCCACACCGTCGGGATCGTGATGCGCGACAGGCCCGAGGCCAAGAGTTCTTTCGTCATCATGATGCGACTGATGCGCCCATTGCCGTCAACGAACGGATGGACGTCCGCGAGCAGATAATGGAGCAGGACCGCTCTGCCGAAGGGATGATCCATGCCGTTGACGATCGGGAGCCCCGCGTGCAGTGTCCCGCGGACTCGGCTTGGGTGAACGAAGAGCGTGTTCCCTGCCGCGTTCGGCTCCTGTTTGTATTGGCCCGGGGCATTCTCTGGCCGCCCCGACATCAGATCGGCGTGCCGCGCCTTGATCTCTTCTTCGAACTCCCCGATCGAGACGCCCCCGGGCGCGCGCGTTCCGAGATTGACGAGCTGCCGGTACGTCGCAAGGACATCGTGACCGTCCTGGGATCGCTGGGCCGGCACGACGCCCTCGAAGACGATCCGCTTTGCCTCCTCGATGAGAAACCGCGTGCCTTCGATGTAATTGGAGAAATAGGCCTCGATGAAGGAGGCGGCGATGCGGCTCTCGGGAGCAGCTGTCTCTCGTGCGGTCTCCGGTAGACCGGTGGAGCGAAGCGCCGCAGCGAGGAGGGTCAAACGCCGCACCGAAGCGTCATCATAGGGCAGTCCTTTGCGTCTCGCCGTGGCGGCCCGGGTGGTCAAGCGCGCATCGCGCGTCCCGAGAAGTGCGCCAATGAGCTGATCCAGCTGCGCAAATTCGGACTGAAGGCCAAGCGCCGGCGCCCGCAGGCGGGCCTCGTCGCGAATCCTATTCAAATGCGATTCGCCCTCTTGATCGCACAGTTTGTCCAACCATTGTTCAATCTCCTCCCGGGTGAGTGTTCGCGATACCCCCTTGACGCTTCGCGACGGCGTGAGATTATCGAGGAGCGCTCGTGCAAGGGAGGCGCCATACAGGGTGGGAAGCGGGAAATCGCCCGGCTGAGGACCAGCCCCCTGAATCGCACGGATCTGCACGCCCGGTAGCGCCACCGAACGGCGGACTTTCCTGTGGCAAAGAAACACGAACCCCGCTCCGCTGCGCACGCCTTCCGGCCCAGGCGCGCGCGAGGCGTGCATTTCCTTGGCGGTTCTTCCCGAGAGGACTGCGCCGGGAAATAAATGCCCCGCAATGGCTAAGGCGTGCCGCAAGCCAATCGTTTCCAGTGGCTCCGTCAGGTTGCGGGTATAAATGCTGCTGTGAAGCTTGCGCAGCTTTCCCGCAGCGGCCAAGCGCCGTGTTTGGCGATCAACGGTCGGGTTCGAGCCCGTGAAAATGATCTCATCGCTCACCGTCCACTATCCTCGCGCACCCCGGTTCGCTAATACCCGATTGTCCATTATAGTAACCGAAGAAGCGAATTCGTCCATTATAGTCCCGGAACGGGTACCCCAGGCTGCGGCCGATATAGGGGGCGGCGCCTACTGGCGTGATGCCTCGCGGCGTGCAGCTCAGTGCGAAGCGCCCTGACTACTCGTTCGTCCGCGGCATCAGGAGTTTCGCGATCAAGCCGGTCCAGCCGGTCTGGTGCGAGGCTCCGGCGCCGCGGCCGTTGTCGCCGTCGAAGAATTCGTAGAACGGGATGCAATCGCGATAATGCGGATCGGATTGCAATTCCGGATATTGCCGCAGCACCGGCCGGTTGCCCGCGGCATCCTTGAGGAAAAGCCGCGACAGCCGCTGCGCCAGCTCGGTTGCGACCTCGGCGATGGTGGCGAAGTGGCCTGAGCCGGTGGGGCATTCCACTTTGAAATCATCGCCATAGTAGTGATGGAATTTCTGCAGCGATTCGATGATGAGGAAATTCACCGGGAACCAGATCGGGCCGCGCCAATTCGAATTGCCGCCGAATTGGCGGCTGTCGGACTCGGCCGACACGTACCTTACGGTGAGGTTGGCGCCATCGACGCGCAGCACGTACGGGCGTTCGAGATGCGCCCGCGACATGGATCTCACACCGTACTCGGACAGGAACTCCGATTCGTCCAGCATGCGCCGCAACACCTTTTTCATGCGGTGCCCGCGCAGCAGCGACAACAAGCGCCGTTCGCCACGCCCCGGCGATTGCCATCGCGACACGAGGCTCGCGAGATCCGGCCGGTGCGCGAGCAGCCATTCCAGGCGTTTCGTAAATCCGGGAAGCTTCTCCAATAGTTCCGGCTCCAGTGTCTCCACCGCGAACAGCGGAATCAGCCCCACCATGGAGCGTATGCGCAGGCGCACGCGGACGTCGTCGGGGAGGTTCAGCACATCGTAGAAGAACTGATCCTTTTCGTCCCACAAACCGGTGTCGTCGTACATGCTGCTCATCGCCTCGGCGATGTGCAGAAAGTGTTCGAAGAACTTGCTGGCGATGTCTTCGTAGACATGGTTGTGTTCTGCGAGCTCGAGCGCAATGCGCATCAAATTGAGCGAATACATCGCCATCCAGCTGGTGCCGTCCGATTGATTGATGTAGCCCCCGGTGGGCAAGCGGGCGCTGCGGTCGAAGACGCCGATATTGTCCAGGCCGAGAAAGCCGCCTTGAAAGATATTGCGGCCGGCGGTGTCCTTCTGATTCACCCACCACGTGAAGTTCAGCATCAGCTTGTGGAACACGCGCTCGAGAAATTCCAAATCGCCCTTGCCGCCATTCTGCTTGCGGTCGATCTGATACACACGCCATGCAGCCCAGCCCTGCACGGGTGGATTCACGTCGCTGAATGCCCACTCGTAGGCCGGAATTTGGCCGTTGGGGCGCATGTACCACTCGCGCGTGAGCAGCACCAGCTGATGCTTGGCGAATTCGGCATCGATCAGAGCGAATGGAATGCAGTGGAAGGCGAGGTCCCACGACGCATACCAGGGGTACTCCCACTTGTCGGGCATCGACAGAATGTCGGCGTTGTCGAGATTCTTCCATTCGCTGTTGCGGCCGGTCTTGCGTGCCGCGGGCGGCGGCGGTTGACCGGGATCGCCTTTGAGCCAGCGCGCGACGTCGAGGTGATAGAACTGTTTGTTCCAGATCATGCCGGCGAATGCCTGGCGTTGCACGCTGCGCTCGTCGCTCGATGCCATGTCCTTCTGCAGGTCGGCGTAGAAATCATCGGCTTCGCCGCGCCGCTGCGCCATGCATGCTTCGAAATCCGCGAAGGGCGCCGGCTGGCTGCGCCGCGAGAGGCGCAGCCGCACTTCCGTTTTTTCGCCGGGCCGGATGGTTTCCTGATACCAGGCGGCGGCCTTGGTGCCGGTCCCCGCCGGGTTCACGCCATGAGGCTTGGCGCCGACGATGCGCTCGTGAAAGCCGTCCTTGAAATATCCGTCATCGCCGTAGTTCCAGAGCAGGCGAGAGTTCGACTCGTTGTCCGTGAACAGCAGTTCCGCATTGCCGCCGATGTACAGGCGGCTCATTTCCAATTCCGCAGGCTCGATGCCGATGGCACCGCCCGAGCCCGCGCCGTCGCCGACGGCGCGCAGCGTCGGCTTGGCCGTTCCCGGCTCCCAGCTCCACGTGTTACGCAGCACCAATTGAGGAACCAGGTGCAGACGGGCGGCGTCGGGTCCGCGGTTCCACGCGGTGATTTTCATCAGCACATCGCCGGGCTCGGCTTGCGCGTACTCGACGAATACGTCGAAGTAGCGATCCCCGTCGAAGACCCCGGTATCGAGCAATTCGTACTCGGGGAAATTCGTGCCGCGGCGGGCGTTCTCCTCTACCAAGTCAACGTAGGGGAAGGCGCGTTGCGGATACTTGTACAACATCTTCAAATACGAATGGGTGGGCGTCGCGTCGAGGTAGAAGTACTGCTCCTTCACGTCCTCGCCGTGATTGCCTTGGGTATTGGTGAGGCCGAAGAGGCGCTCCTTGAGAATTGAATCCTGGCCGTTCCATAGCGCCAGCGACAGGCACACGCGCTGCTCGGCATCGGACACGCCGGCGATGCCGTCTTCACCCCATCGATAGGCCCGGCTGCGCGCGTGATCGTGCGGGAAATACTCCCAGGCCGTGCCGCCGGGGCTGTAGTCCTCGCGCACGGTGCCCCATTGGCGTTCGCTCAAATACGGACCCCAATGTTTCCAGCCGTCGCGGCCGGGCACGTTGGCGAGCAAGCGCTCGCGCTCCCTATTCATCACGATTCCTCAGGACTTGGATTTCTGACGCTCGAGATACACCCAGGCCCGTAGTATCTCAGCCACGCTCCAAGCCTGCGCGAAGCAGCCGCGGGCACTGTGAGGTGCGTCACCATCAAAAATCTCGCTCACCGAGCCCACGCAGGCGGCGGCGAGGTGTTGCTCGATCGGGGCCAGGAAGGCCTGCGCCCGGAGGGCATTGCCGTACACGCGGTAATGGGCGCGCGCGAACGGCCCGAGCAGCCAGCTCCACACCGTGCCTTGGTGATAGGCCCCGTCGCGCTGCGCCGGGGCGCCCTCATAGCGCCCCACATAGGCGGGATCTTCCGGGCTCAAGCTGCGCAGCCCATGGCTCGTCAGGTGTTCGCGGGCGCACGTGTCCACCACGGCGCGCATCTGTTCCGGCGGCAATACGCAGTAGGGCAGGGCCACCGCGAAGATCTGGTTGGGCCGAATCTGCGCGTCGTGCGAGGGCGCTGCCCGCGTCGAACCGGGCGTATCGAGTACGTCGTAGAGGCATCCGCGTTCGGCATTCCAGAACCGCGCGAAGCCCCCGCCCGCGCGTTTCAGCAGGCCGGAGCAGAAGCGCTTTTCCGCGCTGTCGCGCACCCGGCCCGCGAGACGCGCGGTCACCTCCAGCGCATTCAGCCACAGCGCGTTGATCTCGACGGGTTTGCCCACCCGCGGTGTGACGGCGTGGCCGCCGTGCTTGGCGTCCATCCAGGTGAGCTGCGTGCCGGGCTCACCGGCCCGCAGCAGTCCGTCGTCGGGGTCGACCCGAATACCGTATCGGGTTCCCGCGACGTGCGCATGGACGATGGCCGCCAAGACCGGGAACATCTCGCGCGCCAGGTCCGGATCGCGCTGCGCGCCGAGAGACTCGCTCACCGCCTGGAACAGCCACAGCGTCGCATCCGCCGTGTTGTATTCGGGCGTCGCGCCGGCCTCGGGGAAGCGGTTGGGCAGCATGCCGCGTTCCACGAAGCGCGCGTAGGTTCGCAAGATGGCGGCGGCGGTATCGAAGCGGCCCAACACCGTGGTCAAACCCGGCAATGCGATCATGGTGTCGCGGCCCCAATCGGTGAACCACGGATAGCCGGCGATGACGCTGGCTGCGGCCGCACTCTCGTCGCCGCGCTGCACGAGGAATTGATCCGAGGCGATGGCCAGCGCTTGCACCCAGGGCGGCGCAGACCTCGGCAACGCGGCGACCCGGCGCTGCGCGCGAACGACGAGCGCGGCGAGTACGTCCTCGCCGGCCGGCGGCTCGCAGGTCGCGGCGGTGGCGGTGAAGGACAGCGGCCGCCGCGTGGTGAGTTCGGCCGTAAACGTGCCGGGTCCCCACAGATCTTCGAGCGCGTCGAGACCGCGCGCGGACTCCTCGCGATGCAGGAAATTCCAATACCAGAGGTCTGCCGGAATGTATCTGCCGGAACTCACGGCCAGCCGATACAGCGGCGCACCGTCGGCGCGCTCGACCGTGCACACATCCTCGCCGGCGGTCACCTGAAAGGGCTGCGGCCCCCGGCCGTGGCTGTGATAGTCGCGATACGTGACCAGGGGTTTGAGTTCGACCTGCAGGGGAGCGCTGGCACGCAGCAGCTCGAGCCGCAGATAGCTGGTGTTGGCTCCCGGCGCCATGAAAATCCGCTGTTCCAACAAGGCATCGGCGAGGGCATAGCGCCAAGCGGGAACGCCGTTCGACACCGTGAAGGATTCCAGGTGCACGAAACCGCGGGGATCCACCGCACCGCCGGCGAACTCGTTGGCGGACAAGTGATACAGCCGTCCCGAATACCGAACACTCACATCGACCTTCGCGACCAGCAAGGTCCGCTCGACCGGAGGCGCCAGGCTCGCCATCAAGAACGCGTGGTAGCGGCGTGTATTGGCGCCGGCCACCGTGCCGCAGGCGTAACCGCCGAGTCCGTTGGTCACCAGCCATTCGCGCGCGAGCGCCGCGTTCCAGTCGCCGCAGATATCGCGACCGAGGGTGGTCAGGAGCGCGACCTGTTCAGGTAATGGTCCAGCGACAGCTTGCCCGGCCCGTACACGATCAAGAACAGGAGCAGCGTGCCCCACGACACATGCTGCGCCAGCGCCGCCTCCGAGCCTTCCGCGAGCAGCACCTGCGAATAGGAAATCACCGCCATCGCGTTCACCACGAACAGGCCCAAGGCGCTCAGTCGGCCGAACAAGCCGAGAACCAACAGGGTGGGGAAAAAGAGCTCGCCACAGGTGCCGGCGACGGCTGCCGTGTGCGGCGCCAACCACGGCGTGTGATATTCGTTCTCGAACAGATAAATCGTGCTGTCCCAGGTGGTGATTTTTAGATACCCGGACTTCAGAAATTGCCAACTCACGTAGCAGCGTGCCGCCAGTGCGAATGGCGGTTGCAGCGGGTTGAAGATACGCGCGGCAAATGTACTGGGGGCTAACACGATGTCGCGAATCGTCATGGCGATCGACCGTCCTCTAGGTGTTGTATGTCTGGGTGTCGTATGTCGAAACCGACGATCGCCTCGGCCGCCACGAATCGCTGCAGCGCCGCGCTCGCGTCGAAGCACGGATCGCCGTCCTCGCCGCACGCCACCGCCGCGGCAAAGCATTCGCCGCGGCTCAGCGAATTCAAGAAGCAGTACTCCCCGGCGTTCACGCGATGGAATTGTAGCTGCAATCGGCGGCATGCCAGCGCCAAGCGCTCACCGCCGCCGCGCAAATCGATGTGCTCCGGCTCTGCCTCGCTGCCCACGTTGGCTTCCCAGATTCGCAGCGCCGGGTATTTCGATTCGAAGAGCCGCAGCGCCGGATGCAATTCGAAACGCAAGGCGTCGTACTCGGCCGGCGCAATCCGCGCCAGTTGCGCCAAATCGAGCGGTGCATGGTCCGCCGAGAGCAGCGTCTCCTGGATCAGCCATTCCAAGCGTGCAACCTCGCCCAAGTAGTCGAACCCATCGCCGTGATGCAGTTCGGCCAGATACCGGGGAAAAGGTTCGCCCGCATGCAGCAAATCGCCGGATCGCGACGGATGACGGCGTTGAAACTCGCGCGCGGTCTGACGAAAGTAGTCCTCGCCCACGAGACGCCGGATGGCTGGAAAACTCGAGCCCAGCGCGTCGGCGAAGTTATTTCGCACGTTGCTCCGATAGACCTCGAGGCGCGGTGCGACGGGCGGGCTGCTGCCGAGCGCATCCAGCAAACTCACTTGAAGCTCACGCAGCGACGGCATGCCGGGCGGTCCGTAGCGCATCCGCTTTGTCTGCTTCCGCTTGCAACACCCCGAATGCCGGAATGTCCGTGTCCCATTCGATCAACGTCGGCACATCGCCGAAGCGCTGCAAGGCGGCGCCATACAGTTCCCATACGGCTTCGCACACCGCCGTGCCATGCGTATCCACCAGCAATTCACGTCCATCCACCGCGATGCGGCTGAACCCCGCGAGATGCAATTCTTTCACGGTGTGCGGGGGAATGCCCTGCAAATAATCGTGACAGGCGAAGCCGTGGTTGTGAGCCGCCACGTAGATGTTGTTGAGGTCCAGCAGAATGGCGCAGCCGGACTCGGCGGCTACGCCCGCGACGAATTCCCACTCGGTCATGGTGGAGCTTTCGAATTCGACATAGCTCGAGACGTTCTCGAGCAAGAGCTGGCGGCCGAGAGCATCTTGCACCTGTGCGATCCGCGAACTCACGTGCCGCAACGCCTCGTCCGTGTACGGCAGCGGCAACAGATCGTTGGCGAATCGGCCCCCCACGGAACTCCACGACAGATGTTCGGACACGAGCGCGGGTTCGAAGCGCGCGATGACCCGGCGCAGATTCGCGAGGTGCTGTCGATTCAACGGATCGGTCGATCCCAGCGACAGGCCGACGCCGTGCAGGGACAGCGGATATTGGGCCCGGATTCTGGTCAGGCATTCCACGTGCGAGCCGCCCGCGGCGAAATAGTTCTCGCTATGCGCCTCGAACCAGGCGGCCCGCGGCGACTGCGCGAGCACGTGCACATGATGCTGAGCCCGCAGCCCGATGCCGGTGCCTACCGGCACCCTTATTTGGCCGTCAAGCTGCCGCCCGCCAGCCGCTCGCACGTGCCCTTCGGCAGCGATATCCATTCCTTGCCGCCGGCATCCGTTTTGGATTGCCCCGCACACGAGTGAGCCGGACCGGCGCAATCGTTCTTACCGGACTTGGCGACGCCGTAGCACTTTTCCATGTCGGGTTTGTCGGCGGCAAAGGTGGGCGTGGCGATCGCGGCCGCACCCAGCGTCAACAAGCTGCTGATCGCCGTAATGGTCGCATTGGTCTTCTTCATGGATTCTCTCCGGTGGGTAAGTGACGAAATCGGCAAAGTCTGCTCATAGACCGGCCCAGCCTGACAATTATTTCATCCGCGGCCGTGCGACAAACGCCGTCCGCCAGTGCGGATCCCCTGTAGAATACTCGTTTGACTCAAGGCGGGGGCGGATGGTGAATGAGACTGCGGGTCGCAAGGCCGCGTTGATTTGCGGATCGGTGGCCTACGATACCATCCTCGTATTTCCCGACCGGTTCAAAGCGCATATTCTCCCCGACAAACTCCACATCCTGAGTGTGTCGTTCCTGGTGCCGGAAATGCGCCGCGAATTCGGCGGATGCGCCGCCAATATCGCCTACGGGCTCAAGTTGTTGGGCGATGAAGGGGTGGTCATGGCCACCGCCGGGCTCGACTTCGAGCCGTACCGCCGGCGCATGGTATCGAAGGGCCTCGACGTCGATTTCATCAAGGTGGTGGATGGGACGTTTACCGCGCAGGCATTCATCACCACGGACATTGACGACAACCAGATCAATGCATTCCATC
The DNA here is from genome assembly GCA_030776345.1 of Pseudomonadota bacterium. GTDB lineage: Bacteria > Pseudomonadota > Gammaproteobacteria > Steroidobacterales > Steroidobacteraceae > Bog-1198. The sequence goes on from JALYHU010000064.1 coordinate 9,806, forward strand.
CGGGTGCCATGCAGCATGCGCATCTCAACCAGGTGTCGGATGCGGCCGGCATCGCTCTGGGCATCGTCGCGCCGGACGGCCGGCAGGCCATGATCGAGCACGCGGCCCAGTTCAGCGCGGCGCAGATTCCCTTCATTTTCGACCCGGGCCAGGGATTGCCCATGTTCGGCCCCGAAGAACTGGGGGTGTTCATCGACCAGGCGACCTGGGTCGCGGTGAACGACTATGAGTGGAGCATGATGCAGCAGAAGACCGGCCTGTCCGTCGCCGATGTCGTGGCCAAGGTCGATGCCCTGATCGTCACGCAGGGTGCGGAAGGATCGACGATTTACACCCAGGAACGGGTTTGGACCGTGCCTGCGGTCAAGCCGCGGTCGGTGGTGGACCCGACCGGTTGCGGTGATGCCTACCGTGCTGGTCTAATTCATGGACTGTTGCACGGCCTCGACTGGCAGACCACGGGCCGGACGGCTTCGCTCATGGGTTCGTTGAAGATCGAATCGCGTGGGCCGCAGAACTACGACTTTACGCGGGCGGAATTCGACCGGCGCTACCGGGACAGTTTCGGCTGAGCACCATTTGGGCTACGGCTTGAGGACACCTACATGAGCAGAAGTTTCTCCTTTACATCGGAATCGGTTTCGGAAGGCCATCCGGACAAGGTCGCCGATCAGATTTCCGATGCGGTACTCGATGCGATCTTGACTGCCGACCCGCGCGGGCGGGTGGCGTGTGAAACGCTGGTCAAGACCGGCGTGGTCATCGTCGCCGGTGAGGTGACCACCAGCGCGTGGGTCGACGTGGAAGCTCTGGTGCGCAAGACCGTGCTCGACATCGGCTACGACCATTCGGACATGGGTTTCGACGGCGCAAGCTGCGGTGTGCTCAACATCATCGGCAAGCAATCCCCCGACATCGCCCAGGGTGTGGACCGCAAGGACGAACGCAAACAGGGTGCGGGCGACCAAGGCTTGATGTTCGGCTACGCCACCAACGAGACCGATGTGTTGATGCCGGCGCCGATCACGCTCGCGCATCGCTTGGTCAAGCGCCAGGCGCAAGTACGCAAGAACGGCAAGCTGCCCTGGCTGCGGCCGGACGCGAAGAGCCAAGTGACGCTGCGCTACGAGAATGACAAGCCGGTGGGTCTGGAGGCGGTGGTGCTGTCCACGCAGCATTCGGACGACATCAGCACCAAGCATCTGCGCGAGGCGGTGATGGAAGAGATCTTGAAACCGGTGTTGCCGGCCAAGTGGATCGACAAGCGCACGAAATATCACATCAATCCCACCGGGCGTTTCGTCATCGGCGGGCCGGTCGGCGATTGCGGCCTCACGGGGCGCAAGATCATCGTCGATACCTACGGCGGTTTTGCGCGCCACGGCGGCGGTGCCTTTTCCGGCAAGGATCCGTCCAAGGTGGACCGCTCGGCGGCCTATGCGGCACGCTACGTGGCGAAGAATATCGTCGCGGCCGGACTCGCGGAGCGCTGCGAGGTTCAGGTGTCCTATGCCATCGGCGTGGCCGACCCCACCTCCATCATGGTGGAGACTTTCGGCACGGGAAAGCTCGATGACAAGCGGCTGACGCAAATCGTGCGCGCCAACTTCGATCTCACCCCCTTCGGCCTGCGCGAGATGCTCGATCTTGCGCGGCCCATCTATCAAAAGACCGCCTCTTACGGTCATTTCGGCCGTAAGGAAGAAGAGTTCAGCTGGGAGCGTACCGATAAAGCGGAACTGCTCGCGGCCGAACTGAAGTCGACGCGCGCCGCCTAAACGCGCCCAAGGAGTAACATGAACGCAGCAGTCAAACCCCAAGCCGATTTCCTGGTCAAAGATCTGAGCCTTGCCGATTGGGGCCGGAAGGAAATCAAGATCGCCGAGACGGAAATGCCGGGCCTCATGGCCATCCGCAGCGAATACTCGGCGCAGCAGCCGCTCAAGGGCGCGCGCATCACCGGCTCCCTGCACATGACCATCCAAACGGCGGTGCTGATCGAGACGCTGAATGCATTGGGCGCCCAGGTACGCTGGGCCTCGTGCAACATCTACTCCACGCAGGATCACGCGGCTGCCGCCATTGCCGCGGGGGGGACTCCGGTGTTCGCCGTCAAGGGCGAGTCGCTGACGGAATACTGGGATTACTCCCACCGTATTTTCGAATGGCCGGACGGCGGCTACTCCAACATGATTCTGGACGACGGCGGCGACGCGACGCTGCTGCTGCACTTGGGCGCGAAAGCCGAGAAGGACCTCTCGGTGATCGGCAAGCCCACCAACGAAGAAGAGGAAGTCCTGTTTGCGGCCATCAAGGCCAAGTTGAAGGGCGACCCCAAGTGGTATTCGACGCGGCTCTCCAAGATCAAGGGCGTGACCGAGGAGACCACCACCGGCGTGAAGCGCCTGTACCAAATGTCCAAGGACGGTCAATTGGCGTTCCCGGCATTCAATGTCAACGACTCGGTCACCAAGTCCAAGTTCGACAATCTGTACGGCTGCCGCGAGTCGTTGGTGGACGCCATCAAGCGCGCCACCGACGTGATGATCGCCGGCAAGGTCGCGGTGGTGGTGGGCTATGGCGACGTCGGTAAGGGATCAGCCCAGGCTCTGCGCGCGCTGTCGGCGCAGGTATGGGTCACCGAGATCGACCCGATCTGCGCGCTGCAAGCCGCCATGGAGGGCTACCGCGTGGTGACCATGGAGTATGCCGCCGATAAGGGGGACATTTTCGTCTCGGCCACCGGCAACTTCCACGTCATCACCCACGCTCACATGAAGCGCATGAAGGACCAGGCCATCGTCTGCAACATCGGCCACTTCGACAGTGAAATCGAAGTTGCTGCACTGCGGCAATATACCTGGGACAACATCAAGCCGCAGGTGGACCACATCGTATTCCCCGACGGCAAGCGCATCATCCTGCTGGCGGAGGGCCGATTGGTGAATCTGGGCTGCGGCACCGGACACCCCTCGTATGTCATGAGTTCTTCGTTCGCCAATCAAGTGTTGGCGCAGATCGAATTGTTCGCCAGCACCTCGAAGTATCCGATCGGCGTGTATGTCCTGCCGAAGCATCTGGATGAAAAGGTCGCCCGTCTGCAGCTCTCCAAATTGGGCGCTCAGCTGACGGAGTTGACCGATGAGCAGGCGAAGTACATCGGCGTGTCCAAACAGGGTCCCTACAAGGTCGACCAGTACCGGTACTGAGCCATGTCCAACGCAGTCGTGCTGGACGGCAAAGCGGTCGCTGCCCGTATCCGCGCGGAGGTGAAGGTCGGCGCCGCGGAATTCGCGCGCGTCCGTGGACGGCCGCCGGGCCTGGCCGTGGTGAAAGTGGGTGCGGATCCGGCGTCGGCGGTCTACGTCCGTAACAAACGGCTGGCCTGTGAAGAAGCGGGCATCAAGTCCTTTGCGTTCGATTTGCCGCAGGACATCTCGCGTGCGCAGCTGCGGGCGCAGGTCCGCGCACTGAACGAGGATCCGCAGGTGGATGGGATATTGGTGCAGTTGCCGCTACCCGCGGCCCTGGACTCCAGCGAGGTCATGGATCTGGTCGATCCGGCCAAGGATGTGGACGGTTTCCATCCCTACAATACCGGCCTGCTGGCGCAGAAGCGGCCGCGCTTACGTCCCTGTACGCCGTACGGGATCATTCGCTTGGCACAGGAATACGGCATCGCACTGCACGGGCTGCGCGCCACCGTCGTCGGTGCGTCCAATATCGTGGGCCGCCCCATGGCCCTCGAACTCATGTTGGCCGGCGCAACGGTCACGGTGTGCCACACCCGTACCCGGGACGTCAAAGCGGAAGTGGAGCGCGCCGAGGTCGTGATCGCGGCCGTGGGTAGGCCCGGCATGGTCCGCGGTGAGTGGATTCGCCCGGGCGCGGCGGTGTTCGATGTCGGCATCAATCGCACCGAGGCGGGGCGGCTGGTCGGCGATGTGGATTACGACGCGGCGGCGGCGCGCGCCGCATGGATTACACCGGTACCCGGCGGCATCGGTCCCATGACCATCGCCATGCTGCTGTCCAATACGTTGGACGCGGCCACCGCTCGCAGTTGAGTATACTCGGCACCTTTGCGGGAGGAGGGGCGAGGAGATGACGTCGAGTTCGAAGGTTTATCCGGATGCGGCCAGCGCGCTCGCCGGCATCATTCAGAATGGCATGACACTGTGCTGCGGCGGATTCGGCCTGTGCGGCGTGCCGGAAAAGCTCATCGCGGCGCTGCATGATTCGGGTGTGCGCGATCTGACCGTGGTGTCGAACAATGCGGGCATCGACGGCGCGGGCCTCGGGCTGCTGCTCAAATCCCGTCAGATCCGCAAAATGATCGCCTCCTATGTCGGCGAGAACAAGGAATTCGAGCGGCAGTATCTCGCGGGCGAGTTGGAACTCGAATTCAACCCGCAAGGCACCATGGCGGAACGGGTGCGCGCCGGCGGGGCGGGCATCTACGCGTTTTTCACCAAGACCGGCGCCGGCACCTTGGTGGCCGAGGGCAAGGAAACGCGCGTCGTGAACGGCGAAACCTACATCCTGGAAACCGGCATCGTGACCGATGTCGCGCTGGTCAAAGCGTGGAAGGGCGATACCGAGGGTAATCTCATTTACCGCAAGACGGCGCGTAATTTCAATCCAAACATGGCCACCGCGGGGCGCATTACCGTCGCCGAGGTCGAAGAGCTGGTCGAGCCCGGGGAGCTGGATCCCGAGGGCATCCATACGCCGGGGATTTACGTGCAAAGAATCATCGACGGCAGTCCGTACGACAAGAAGATCGAGAAGCTGACGGTACGCAAGCGCACGGAGAGCCCGCATGCCCTGGTCTCGTGAAGATATGGCCGCGCGCGCTGCGCGCGAGCTCGAGGATGGGTTCTATGTGAACCTCGGCATCGGCATCCCGACGCTGGTAGCGAACTACATCGCGCCCGGCATGAAGGTGGTGCTGCAATCGGAAAACGGCATGCTCGGCATCGGCCCATTCCCCTATGAGGGGGAAGAGGATCCGGACTTGATCAACGCTGGCAAACAAACCATCAGCGAACTGGCCATGAGTTCGTATTTCTCCTCCGCCGACAGCTTTGCGATGATCCGCGGCGGGCATATCGACATGGCCGTGCTCGGGGCCATGGAGGTCTCGGAAAAAGGCGATCTCGCCAATTGGATGGTGCCCGGCAAGATGGTCAAGGGTATGGGCGGCGCCATGGATTTGGTCGCCGGCGTGAAGCGCGTCGTCGTGGTCATGGAGCACACCTCCAAGGACGGCGAGCCGAAATTCAAAACCCAGTGCGAGTTGCCGCTCACCGGCGCCGACGTCGTCGATATGGTGATTACCGATCTGGCGGTGTTTTCACGGGCGTCGCGCAAGGAACCGTTCAGGCTGGTCGAAATCGCGCCCGGCGTCACGGCCGAACAGATTCGCTCGAAAACCACCGCCCACTATTTGGATTGAGGGGCGCGTGCCCAGCAGGCCCGGGGGCGGCACGCCGTGGACCGGGGGCGGCACGCCGTGGACCGGGGGGCGCCGGTCGGTACTTCCTTTTCGAAAGATGGCGCTATGGCGCTATGGCGCTATGGCGCTATGGCGTCAAAACGTCATGATTGACCACAGCATCCCGACGCCATCGTGACCAAGCGACCATCGTTGCCGCAGCGCCGCCGTGGTGGGGGTCAGACCTTAGACCGCCGTCGCGGCACGCAACGCGGCACGCCGCTGTTGCTCTTCGCGCACGTCCGCCTCTGAGAGGCCGGTATTCATCGCAATGATCTCGACTAGATTGTGCGCCGAATCGCGAGGCAAAGTGACCTCGTGGATGCGCTCCCAAATCCGAATCCGCTCCTCCGCGCTCTTCAGGCGGGAGGATTGTTCCGCCAAATCTAGTCGGCGACGCTCTGCCGCTTCCGCTTGCTGGTGGACCAGGCGGGCCCGGAAATCCATCATCGGATCGTCGCCCGGCGGCGAGACGGGTCGTCCGGATGCCTGGGCAGGTTTAAATTGATTCACGCGCATCTCCTTCTGGGCCGCCAAGGTACCACTGTCTTGCATGCGGCGAGGCAGAATCGTCATTTTGGGGCGGAGCACCGAGATAGGGCGTGGCGCCGCCGACCCAACTCGGTGCGGCGGCGGGAGAGACGTTAGGGGCGAGCTGGGATGCAATTCACAGCGGCAAAATTGGATTCGTGTAACGTATTGATAAATCATGCAACTTGATGCTGTTCTGGCTGGTTTGGACGCTTCGGGCGCGACCCGCTGCAGGACTCTGCTCTGCAAAGCGACGCGCGCTGCTTCATGGCGGAGCGTCATGATTCGCTGTATGATTTTGCCGTGTTAGAGCTGCGGCGAGATTTAACTTACTCAAGAGTTTAATGTCACTGCGTTACATACTTGATGACTACGACTTGGATGGATTCGTAAAGCTGGCAGCGGCTTTTGGTACGGATAGATTTGGGTATGTGGTCACTCCCAACGTGGATCACTTGATCCGCTTCCACGACGAGCCCGCCTTTCGTGCCCTATATGCCGATGCGGCCTATGTCCTGCTCGATAGCCGGTTTCTGTCCATCGTTTTTCGAATCGCAAAGGCCATTCGCGTTCGCGTTTGTACGGGCAGCGATTTAACCGCGCAACTGTTCAACCGGGTCATCGCTCCGGACGACCCTATCGTGCTGATCGGCGGCAATGCCGAGCAGGCGCGAATCCTTACCGCTCGATATGGGTTGCGGGCCTTGCGGCACTTCAACCCACCCATGGGCTTCATTCGTGACCCGCGTGCGGTCGAGGCCTGTGTTGAATTCATTGAAAGCTGTAGCCCTTTCCGGTTTTGCTTCTTGGCGGTCGGAGCTCCGCAACAGGAAGCGTTGGCCCAAATGGTCAAGGGACGGGGCATCGCGCGCGGCCTGGCATTCTGCATAGGAGCCTCGGTGAACTTTCTCACGGGCGTGGAACGACGCGCACCCGCTTGGATGCAACGCATCGGCATGGAATGGCTCTATCGCCTTGCGCACGATCCGGTGCGGCTGGCGAAGCGCTACCTTTGGCGGGGCCCGCGCGTTTTCAAGTTGCTGCCGTTGACCGATGTTTCGGTAAGGCCCCGCGTTACGCACTGCACGCCGCCCCCGGGCGCCGGCGCGTCACGGACTTCGGAACCGGTCTGAGCGCGGGGATCGGCTGCCCGTTCCAAGGCCGTCTGTAGTCTCCAGCCAATTTGAGAATGGGAGATGGTGGGCGGTACAGGGATTGAACCTGTGACCCCTGCCGTGTGAAAGCAGTGCTCTACCGCTGAGCTAACCGCCCGACCGCGGCCTATTGTAGCGATACCGGACGCCGCATACCACGGAAAGCGACAGGTATCGGCGCTCTGTTAGACTTCGCGCCCGGCAATTTTCTCGACTTCGAGGCCCATGACAGTCCGTACTCGCTTCGCGCCCAGCCCGACTGGCTTTCTGCATATCGGCGGATTACGTACGGCACTCTTCAGCTGGCTGTACGCACGCCGGCATGGAGGTCGGTTTATCCTGCGCATCGAGGATACCGATCTCGAGCGTTCCACGGATGCCGCGATTCAACAGATTCTGGACGGCATGCGGTGGGCGGGACTGGACTACGATGAAGGGCCGTTTTTCCAGACCAAGCGGTTCGACCGCTACCGAGAAGTCATCGATCGAATGATCGCCGCGGGTACGGCCTATCGTTGTTTTTGTACCAAGGCTGAATTGGACCAACTGCGCGCCGATCAAACCGCGCGCGGCGAAAAGCCGCGCTACGACGGGCGTTGGCGCGATCGTAGCGACTCGCGCCCCGGCGTTCCGCCCGTGGTTCGGTTCAGGAACCCGCTGTCCGGCGAGGTGATCGTCGACGATGTAGTACACGGACCGGTTGTATTTCAAAATTCCGAACTCGACGATTTGATCATCGCTCGTTCCGATGGAACGCCCACGTACAATTTTTGCGTCGTCGTCGATGACATGGACATGCAGATGACGCATGTCATCCGTGGTGACGATCATTTGAACAATACGCCGCGTCAGATCAACATGCTCCGGGCGTTGGGCGCCACCGTGCCGGTGTATGCCCACCTGCCCATGATTCTCGGTGCGGACGGCGCAAAATTATCGAAACGCCATGGTGCTGTCAGCGTCCTGCAGTATCGCGACGAGGGTTTTTTGCCCGAAGCGCTGCTCAATTACCTGGTGCGATTGGGTTGGTCCCACGGCGACCAGGAGATCTTCACCGTCGACGATATGGTGAAGCTGTTCGATATCGCGGATGTGAACAAATCGGCTTCGGCTTTCAACGGAGAAAAGCTGGCGTGGCTGAATCAGCAACATATGATGCGGACCCCCGCTGCGCGCCTCGTCCCGACCTTGCGCTGGCACCTGGAGCAGGAAGCGATTCGACCGGAAGACGATGCACAGCTCGAGCAAATAGTGCTGGCGCAGCGTGAACGCGCCAAAACCATGAAGGAAATGGCCTCCAACAGCACGTTTTTTTTCCGCGCCCCGGAAACGTATGACGAGAAGTCGGTTCGCAAACACGTGAGCGCCGACATCCTGCGATTGCTGGACGAAGTGTCGCGCGAACTTGCTGCATTGGCGACCTGGTCGGCGCCGGCGATTCATGAGCTGTTGTCGGTTTTTTCGGCTGCCAACGGCGTTGCTCTCGGTAAGCTGGCGCAGCCGATCCGTCTGGCGGTCTGTGGCGGGACGGTTTCCCCGCCGATCGACGCCACATTGAACATTTTGGGCAAAACCGAGGCGCTGTCCCGGCTCGCTCGGGCGCTGGACGCGTGGCGTGTAGCCCATTCATTTCCTTGACGAAGCGGTTCGTGTCAGGTAACGTCCCGCGCCTCCATGTGGGGCCATAGCTCAGCTGGGAGAGCGCTTGCATGGCATGCAAGAGGTCGGCGGTTCGATCCCGCCTGGCTCCACCAGATTTTGCCGAGGACCGATCGATTTCTGGCCTGCGTCCCCATCGTCTAGAGGCCTAGGACACCACCCTTTCACGGTGAGAACCGGGGTTCGAATCCCCGTGGGGACGCCACTTTAAACGCCGGTAATTCGGGGCAACTCCGATGGCAATCCATCGGTCGGTTCTCAGGTCCGGTCCCGCCACATGGCGGGGTTGCGCCTGCCGTGAAACACCGCCAAAACGACGATTCGTCGCTCTTCCGCTCGAAAATACACGGTCACTGGAAACCGGTTGGCAACGACACGGCGAACATCCTTGTCAATCGCCGGGTACGTCGTGGGCCGCTCAGCCGCAGCGTCCACACATCGTTCGATTTCGGCAATGAATTCCACGCCAAGGCCTGCCCTTTGGCTTTCGTACCCATGCTGCCGCTTCGATGAACTCCGCGCGAGCGGCACAACGAAAGGTAACCGATAGGTTCATCTCCCGATTCGCGTCAGCGCAGAGTCCTTGACCTCATCCCAAGCGACTACATCTTCCGGATTCGCGGCATGGTCGGCAAGCCGCCAGTCGAGCTCCGCTTTCTGAGCGTCTGTCGGACCTGGCACGGCATTTCGATCGCCGATGCTATCCCAAAGCGCCTCGACCAACTCAAGCTGCTCTCCCAAAGGGAGCTTGCGAACTTGGTCAAATAAGGAAGTGTTCATCGACTCATTATAGCGCCCGGCGACAACCTCCGTTAACCGCGCAAATAGACAGATATTCGAGGGAATCCACGAGGCATCTCCCTCGATTGTGACGGCGCCGGCCGCCCCAGCGCCGTTCAAGCAAATGGAATTCGGGGCAGGCGCCGTCGGTCAAACCTCAGAATCCACCAGCCGATACAACGCCGCGTCATTGGCTGATTTCTCTGCCGAGACTTGTGGCTTGTTTGGTATTTACGGGGGTTAAGTTGGTGCACCCTCGGGACGCCAATTTTAAACGGCATAGATTGGTTGGGGCTAAAGACCGCTCAAGCCCGGTCCTGATTCCGTGATAATTGCCTGCGTTCAGCCTTGCGCACAAACTACGAGCCATGAAGTTCTTGGACCCACATACAGAGCGTGCTGTACGTGCATTTCTCGCCCGGCTGCCGGCCGACGTGCGGCTGGAGTATGCAATTCTGTACGGGTCGCGCGCGCGCGGCGAGGGCCGGCCGGATAGCGACGCCGACCTTGCGCTGATTATCGCGCAAGGTACCGCCGACTGGGAGCTCGTAGGAACACTAGCAGATCTGGCTTACGATGTATTCCTCGAGAGTGGAATCTTGATTCAACCGGTGCCCGTTTCGTTAACGCATTGGTTGAACCCCGAGCGCTTCCCACGGCCTGGCTTCCTGCGAAGTGTCGCGCGCGAGGGGATAGTCCTTTGACGTTGTCGCCTCTGGCCCGAGATTTTCGAGCAAAAGCTGTGCGTGCTTTGGCCAGCGCGCGCGAATTGCAGGATCGGGATCCCGACGGTTCGGTCAATAGGTCCTATTACGCAATGTTTGATATCGCAAGAGCCGCATTGTTGACTGCCGGTGTCCGTGAAGATGAGTTGCCCCGAACCCATAGCGGAGTTATAGGAGCATTTTCGAAGCAAGCAGTGCAATCCGGCCGTATCGATCAAAAATTGTCGGGCGCGCTTGGTCGTACAGAATCTCTCCGTTTGATGGAACATCGGCGTCGCCACAGGGGCCGGCCATTCCAAAGATGTTGACCGAGGTGCCAAGGCGGATCAAGGCCATGCAGTAGATGACGGTCTCGATGATTAAATTTTGGCTTGTCCCAGACGTGTCTGGTGACGATTATGACAACGGTATCGCTAGTCACTGATCTATGGAGATGTTCAGCTGGGCAGGAGTATCCGAAGACTTGCGGTTTGTTTTGTATTTACGGGGATTAAGTTGGTGTACCCGTGGGGACGCCACTTTTAAACGCCGCCAGGCCGGTAGACCTAACGGTTACCCGCAGCTTGCTGCTGCAGGCAGCGCGCACTTCTGATATTCGTGCCGCGCTTGCGTCATTTCCGCTCGACTCCCATGCTAAGCGAGTAACTCGTGCTCCGGCCGCCACCGGGGTCCTTCCGCAGCGCACCGCGCTCGACGAGATCCAGGATGTCACGGTAGGCCGTGTCCTGCGAGCCCTTTGTGAGCTTGGCGTATTTGGATGTCGTGAGTTTTCCCTCGAAGCCGTCGAATAATCTGTTTAGCACCTTAACCTGGCGCGCATTCAGCGACTGTTGCGCAAAGCGTTCCCAGAAGCGCGCCTTCCCCAGCACCGCACCCAGAGTGTCTTGCGAGCCCTCGATCGCGCGGAGCAGGCACGAAAGGAACCATTCCTGCCACGGCGTAACATCGAGGGTACCCTTCTGCGTGCGTTCAAGCGTCGTGTAATAGTTGCTCCG
>JALYHU010000065.1 GCA_030776345.1 Pseudomonadota bacterium
GATACCGCCTAAGTACCGCGCAAGCGGTACCGGTAAGGGTGAAATGGTGCGGTAAGAGCGCACCGCGCGGGTGGCAACATCAGCGGCACGGCAAACCCCACCTGAAGCAAGACCAAATAGGGAAGCAAGCGGCGCTTTTTGGCCGCAGTGTGTGGCCCACATATAGGCTTCCGGGTAGGTCGCTAGAGGTGCGCGGCGACGCGCATCCCAGAGGAATGACTGCCCACGACAGAACCCGGCTTAACGGCCGACTCCTTTCTACTATTCACGGTAGAATCGCGCCTGTTCTATCGGTCTGACGAATCGCGTTCCATCTACTGCCGGGGGTAGAGACGCTACCCCCACAACCATGCAAACTGGGAGGGTATTCCAATGATCAATAATCGCACGCTGCTTTCGGCCGCCGCACTCGCGGGAATTTTTTCTTGCGCCGCCTGGGCAGACGACGACCACGAGGGTTGCGGCATTTCAGCCAAGCTCGTCGCCTCCATCGAAAGCACGCTTGCCACGGTCGTCAATATTGCCGACGGCAACGGGGGCATTTTCAAGCCCAATCGCATGTGGGCAGCGGTGGTGGATCGAGAGGGACGGCTGTGCCATGTGACAAAGATAGGCGATGCGTGGCCAGGAAGCAGGGCAATAGCGATCGCGAAGGCGAGTACTGCCAACGACTTCAGCAATGATGCGTTGTCCCTCTCCACCGCGAACCTGTACGCCCCCACACAGCCGGGAGGATCGCTGTATGGGCTCAACAATTCCAATCCGTTCAACCCGGAGTTCCTCGAACGAGGAGCCGGATACGGTTCGGTGACGGGCGGCATCATTACCTTTGGCGGCGGGGTCGCGCTCTATCAAGGCGGCAAAGTCATCGGTGGCCTGGGCGTGAGCGGCGACAGCGCCTGTGCGGATCACGCGATTGCATATCGCATGCGAGCATTGACGGGGCTCGACAAGATTCCGTCAGGTGTGGCTCCCGGCAGCACCGATAACATCATCTATGCAAAGACCGGTACCGCGCCTACCGGATTCGAGCACCCGCACTGCTTTCCGAGCGACATAACGCCCTAGCTGCCGCGAAATGTCCGGCCGCCGACGGCGGTCGGACTTTCGAGCCACGAGCCACGAGCCACGAGCCACGCGCCACGAGCCACGCGCCTCGATTCACGAGCCACAAACGCGACTCCCGCGAGGACGGGCATGCGGTGTCCTTTACAAATACTGTCTAACAGATTGATTCAAAACAGAGTGGCCTCGGAAGCTCCGTGACCGCCGCCGGACTGTGGCCTAAGTCACTGTTGTCCCAAGTTTTTTCTTTAACTTAAAGCGTTGACAGTGCGGCGCTGCGCTCCCTATAGTGGCGGCCAGTGGGAAAAAGTGGGACAGAATGGGTTGCGAGGCCCATCCAACGATGTTCAGGGGCGCCAACAAACTAACTCTCGATGCAAAAGGCCGGATGGTGATGCCCACCCGGTATCGCGAGCGGCTGCAGGAGCGTTGCGGTGGGAAATTGATCGTCACGGTGGACAAAGATCAGTGCCTGCAAATCTACCCGCTCCCCGATTGGGAAGAGGTGGAGCGCAAATTGATGCGTTTGCCCTCGCTCAACCCGCAGGCGCGCCAGTTGCAACGGTTGATGGTCGGAAATGCAACCGATCTGGAACTCGACGGACACGGCCGCATCTTGCTGCCGCCGAATCTGCGTGAATTTGGCCATCTGACGCGCGATGCCATGCTGATTGGCCAGGGCGTGCGGTTCGAATTGTGGGACGAGGCGCGCTGGAATGAAAAGCGCGACGAATGGCTCGCCAGCGAGGGAACCGGCGGCGATCTGTCCGCCGACCTCGAAACGCTGTCGATTTAGTGGGTAACGACAGGCATGAGGAGCACACGCCGGTACTGCTTCCTCAAGTATTGACGGCATTGAATATACGGGCGGGGGGCGTCTACCTGGACGCCACTTTTGGACGGGGCGGACACGCAGAGGCTATTTTGGGAAAGCTCGTCGCAGACGGTCGATTGCTGTGCCTCGATCGCGATCCCGTGGCCGTGGCCGAGGCCCGAGCGCGCTTCGCCGCCGATCCGCGGGTGTCGATATTTCTCGCTCCCTTCTCGCAGCTTGCGGCGTGCGCCGATCAAGTCGAGCCCGGGCTCGAATTCGACGGCATTCTGTTCGATCTTGGCGTGTCCTCTCCGCAACTCGACGATGCCTCTCGCGGTTTCAGCTTCATGCAGGACGGCCCCCTCGATATGCGCATGAGCAAGGGCGAGGGCATGAGCGCTGCCGACGTCGTCAACGGTGCATCGGAGGGCGAGCTGATCCGCATCTTTCGCGAATATGGTGAAGAACGGTTCGCGCCGCGCATCGCACGCGCGATCGTCACGGATCGACAACTCAAGCCCTTCGAACGCACCCTCGAACTCGCGGAAATGATTTCTCGAGTGGCGCGCAGCCGCGACTCGCGCGCGACTGGCCGCCCCGCCAAGCATCCCGCCACGCGTGTTTTTCAGGCGCTGCGCATCCACGTGAACCGCGAACTCTACGAACTCGAAACGGCGCTGCAGGCGGCCTTCGAGCGCTTGGCGCCGCAAGGACGTCTCGCCGTGATCAGCTTTCATTCGCTGGAAGACCGCATCGTCAAGCAGTTCATGCGGCGGCACGCGACCACCGACCCCGTGTATGCGGGACTGCCCTTCGTGCCCGCGCACGCAGCGCCGAAGCTGCGGCTGTCCGGCAAGGCGATCCAGGCCGACAGCCACGAAATCGCGCGGAACCCGCGCGCCCGGAGCGCGCGCCTGCGCGTCGCCGAACGTTTGAGCGAAGGCCTCGCCGCATGAAGACCCGCAAGCTGATGCCCATCGTTCTTCCGGTTCTCTGGCTCGCCGTGCTCGGCTCGGCCATGCAAGTGATCTACGCGCGCCACAAAGCGCGCGATCTGTTCGTGCATCTGGAAAAACTCAATGCCGAACGCGATTCGCTCGAGATGGAATGGGGACGCCTGCAACTCGAACAGAGCTACTGGTCCTCGCACGCCTTCGTCGAGCGGGTGGCGAACGCCAAGTTGCAGATGAACCTGCCGCAAACGCGCGACGTGCGGATCGTTCGGCCGTGAAGTCGCGTTTCAGCGTCAAGCCGCGCTCCAGCGAGAACGAAGCTCAGGCGCGGAGCTTTCGCTGGCGCTCCGCCGTGGTGCTCGGGATGGTCGTGCTCGGTGCCGCCGGTCTCGCGGCGCGCGCCGTGGAACTGCAGCTGTTGGACCACGGTTTTCTCGCGAAGCAGGGGGATGATCGCTCGATGCGCGTGGTGAAGATCGCGGCGCATCGCGGCGCCATCACCGATCGCTCGGGAGAACCGCTGGCCATCAGCACCCCCGTCGACAGCGTGTGGGTGAACCCGCAAGAACTGAATGACAACATCGATCAGCTGCCGAAGCTCGCCAAGGCCTTGAAACAGGATCCGCAGTTCCTGGCGCGGCGCATCACCAGCAATCTGGATCGCGAGTTTCTCTATCTGGTGCGGCACATGCCGCCCGACCAGGCTGCGCACGTCAAGGCATTGGGAATTCCCGGCGTCAATCTGCTGCGCGAATACCGGCGCTACTACCCCGCGGGCGAGGTCGCGGGGCACGTGGTCGGTTTCACCACCATCGACGACACGGGACAAGAAGGGCTGGAGCTCGGATTCGACCAGTTGCTGAACGGCGAGGACGGTGCGAAGCGCGTCATCCAAGACCTGTACGGCCGCTACGTGGAGAACGTCGAAAGCATCCGCGCGCCGCGTCCGGGCCGCGACCTCGTCACCAGCATCGATTTACGCATTCAATATCTCGCGTACCGTGAGTTGAAAGCGGCGATGCAAGAGTATCGAGCGCAGGCGGGATCGGTGATCGTCATCGACGTCGAGACGGGCGAGGTATTGGCGCTGGTGAATCAGCCCTCATACAATCCCAACGATCGTGAACAGCTGAAACCGGGGCTGTATCGCAATCGCGCGGCCACCGATATTTTCGAGCCCGGCTCGAGCATCAAACCGTTCATCATGGCCGCCGCGTTGGCGTCGGGACAGTACCGCGCCGACAGCGTGGTGGATACCGCGCCGGGATTCTTGAAAGTAGGCACCAAAGTATTCGAGGATGAGACCAATCTCGGGACGGTGGATCTTGCCACCATTCTCGCCAAGTCCAGCAACGTAGGTACCGCCAAGGTGGCCTTGTCGCTGAAGCCCGAACAGATCTGGAAGACGCTCAGCGGCCTGGGATTGGGCCAGGTGACGGGAAGCGGTTATCCCGGCGAGTCGGCGGGCATGCTGTCGAGCTATGCTCATTGGCGGCCCATCGGAATCGCGACTCTGTCCCACGGGTATGGGCTGTCCGTCACGCCGCTGCAGCTCGCGCATGCCTACGCCACCATCGGTGCGGGCGGGATCAAGCGCCCCCTTTCCTTCGAGCGGGTATCGGGGCCGGTGCCGGGCGAGCAAGTGCTCGATCCCAAAGTGGCCCACGAACTGGTGCAGCTGATGCAGCAAGTGATCGAGAAGGGCGGGACCGCGACCCGCGCTGCGGTGGTGGGCTATCGGGTGTCTGGCAAGACGGGCACCGCGTTCAAATCCATCGCAGGCGGCTATTCCACCGACCGGATCATGGCGGTGTTTGCCGGCTTGGTGCCGGCCTCGCACCCGAAACTGGCCACGGTGGTGGTGATCGACGAGCCGAGCCGGGATTTGCACGAGGTGGGCACGCTGGCACAGGGCGGCACGGTGGCGGCGCCGGTGTTCGCGAATGTCATGTCGGGCGCGCTGCGGCTCATGGACGTGCCGCCCGACGATCTACAAAACGTGCCCGCGGCGACGCTGGTACAGGCGAACGATACCCCATGAACGAAGCGGCGCCCGGTGTCTCTCTCATGTGGCTGCTCGACGGCATCGCGATGCTGCCGGCAAACGAAGCCCGCATCTGCGACCTGACGCTCGACAGCCGCGAGGTACGGGCCGGCACATTGTTCTTTGCGCTGCCCGGCCGGCAATCGCACGGACTGAACCATGCCGCCGAAGCTGCCGCGCGCGGCGCCAGCGTGGTGTTATGGGATCCTGATGACGCGCCCGCCGGCGCCGAGGTGGCGAGTCGCGACGGCCTGTTCGCGGCTCCCGTGGCCGGACTCAGAAAACTGGTGGGGCGGATCGCCGACCGGTTCTTCGGATGGCCCTCCTCGCATATGCGCATCATCGGCATCACCGGTACCAACGGCAAGACCACCTGCGCGTATCTGCTCGCGCAATGCCTCGAGCGGCTGAAGTCCGACGCCGCCTACTTGGGCACGATAGGGTGGGGGCGCATCGGCGCGCTGCACACCCCCACACATACAACACCCGATGCGGTAACCGTCCATCGGCAGCTGTCGAAGTTGCGCGCGGCGGGCGTGCGCGACGTCGCGATGGAGGTGTCATCGCATGCGCTCGATCAGGGGCGGGTCGACGGCGTGCGCTTTCATTCGGCGGCGTTCACCAATCTGACCCGCGATCACCTCGACTATCACGGGTCGATGCAAGCCTACGGCGCCGCGAAGGCGCAGCTATTCGCGTTCGCCGATCTGCAACACTTCATCATCAACATCGGCGATGCCTTCGGCCGCGTGTTGGCGTTGGCGTTGGGCGGGCGCGCGCCCCTCACGGCGGTGTGGGTGGGCGCCTGTGACTCCGGGTGGCTGGCGGATCGCTCGCTGCATGCCGATGAGGTGGTGCTCGACCTGCACGGCATTTCGCTGTCGCTGGCGGGCAGCTGCGGCGCGCTGCGCGTCACCACGAAGCTCCTCGGCCGCTTCAACGCCGAGAATGCCGTGATCGTGCTCGCCAGCTTGGTGGGCCTGGGCGTGCCGCTCGCCGACGCCGCGACGGCGCTCGCCCAGTGCACGGCACCCCCGGGCCGCTTGGAGGTGATCGAAGCCCCGAGCGCCGGCAAACCGGTGGCGGTGATCGACTACGCACATTCTCCGGATGCGCTCGCCAAGGCGCTCAGTGCGCTGCGCGAACATTGCCGCGGCGCGTTGTGGTGCGTGTTCGGCTGCGGCGGCGATCGCGACGCGGGGAAGCGCCCCATGATGGGCGCCGTCGCGGATGAATTGGCCGACCAAATCATCGTCACCGACGACAATCCGCGATCGGAGAATCCGCAGAGTATTACGCGCGATATTACGGTGGGCATCGTCAGGCACCCGCTGCGAGTCATTCACGACCGAGGCGCAGCGATTGCGGCCGCGCTCACCGAGGCTCGAGCCCCCGACATGGTGCTGATCGCCGGCAAGGGCCACGAGGATTATCAGATCTACGGCGACGTGCGCCGCAGCTTCAGCGACCGGCGCGAAGCGCTGCGCCAGCTGGGAGCGGTGGCATGAAGCGTACCCTGCACGATGCGGCGCAGGCGGTGGGCGGCACACTCACCAGCGGCACACTCACCAGCGGCACACCCACCAGCGGCACAGCCAGCGCCGGCGCGGCGAGCGGTGCAGATCTCAACTTCGCCGCGGTGTCGAGCGACAGCCGCACGTTGCAGCCCGGTGCACTGTTCGTTGCGCTGCGCGGCCCGAACTTCGATGGCGCGGAATTCGTCGCTGCGGCGCACGCGGCCGGCGCGGCGGGCGCATTGGTGGAGCGGCGTATGCCGGTGCCGCTGACGCAGATCGTGGTGCCCGACGCTTTGCGCGCCTTGCAACAGCTGGCGATGGCCTGGCGCGCCGAGTTCGACCTACCCATCGTGGGCGTGGCCGGCAGCAACGGTAAGACCACGGCGAAGGAAATGACGGCGGCGATCTTGTCGCGCAGGGGCGCCTGCATGGCCACCCTCGGCAATCTCAACAACCACATCGGCGTACCGCTGACGTTGATGCGCCTGGAGCCTGGTTTCGGCAGCGCGGTGGTCGAGATGGGTGCGAATCGCATCGGCGATGTGGCCGAGCTGGTCCGACTCGTGCGGCCCACGGTGGGGCTCATCACCAACGCCGGCGCGGAACACCTGGAGGGATTCGGCGACTTGGACGGCGTGGCCAAGGGAGAAGGTGAGATGGTGGCGGGCCTCGAGCCCAAGGCCACGGCCGTCATCAACGCCGACGATCCGTATGCGGGCTATTGGCGCAGCATCTCGGGCGCGCGCCGCGCACTCACCTTCGGCGTGCACGGCACGGCGGACTTCATGGCCAAGAACATCGCGCAGAGCATCGAGAGCGGCGAATTCGTCAGCCGTTTCACCTTGCACTGCCCGCTGGGCGAGCGCCCCATACTGCTCAAGGCGGGCGGTGCGCACAACATCGCCAACGCGCTGGCCGCAGCGGCGGCGGCGAGCGCCGCGGGTGCCTCGCTCGAGGACATCGCCTCGGGCTTGGCGAACTTCCGCCCGGTTTCCGGCCGGCTGCAGCTGAAGGCAGGTACGCGCGGCAGTTGGATCATCGACGATTCCTACAATGCGAATCCGAGTTCGGTGCGCGCAGGCCTCGAAGTCCTGCGCTCGCTGTCGGGCGTGACTTGGCTGGTGCTCGCGGACATGGCCGAGCTGGGCGAGCATACGACGGACAGCCACGCCCACATGGGGAGCTATGCGCGCGATTGCGGCGTGAAGCGCCTGTTCGCGATGGGGCCGCAGAGCTGCCGCGCGGTGGAGACGTTCGGCGCGGGCGGGGAATGGTTTGCCGAGGCGGACGCCTTGATTCGACGCCTGCAGACCGAACTGTCGGCGGGTGTGACGGTGCTCATCAAGGGCTCGCGCGTCAATCGATTGGAGCGCGTGGTCCAGGCGCTCACCGGCGGCGGCACGGCTTCCGGCCACCCGATGCGAGCGGGCTGAACGCATGCTGTTGTATCTCACCGAATATCTGGCGAAGTTTTACTCCGGCTTCCACGTGTTCCAGTACCTGACGTTGCGCGGCATCCTTGCGGCGATGACCACGCTCGCGATGGCGCTGTTCATCGGTCCCCGCATGATCGCCACCTTGGCGCGCTACCAGATCGGCCAGCGGGTACGCACCGATGGGCCGCAGACTCATCTGCAGAAATCCGGCACCCCCACGATGGGCGGCGGATTGATTCTGGTGGCGATGGTGATCGGCACCTTGCTGTGGGCGGATCTGTCCAGCCGCTTCGTGTGGATACTCCTGGCGACGACGCTTGCCTTCGGCGCCATCGGCTTCTACGACGACTATCTGAAATTGGTGGTGGGCAATTCCAAGGGATTGGCGGCGCGCTACAAGTACCTGGCGCAGTCGCTGGCCGCGCTGGTCGCGGCGTACACCCTGCACAGCCTGCATCAGACCGCGGCCGAGACCACGCTGTACGTGCCCTTTTTCAAGACCGTGGCGGTGCCCATGAGCACCGTCGGTTTCGTCGCGTACGCCTATTTCGTGATCGTGGGCACCAGCAACGCGGTGAATCTCACCGATGGGCTCGACGGCTTGGCCATCATGCCCGCCGTCATGGTGGCGACCGCGCTCGGCGTCTTCGCCTATACCACCGGCAACATCAAATTCGCCACCTACCTGCAGATCCCCTACATCAACGGCGTGGGCGAGCTGCTGATCTTCAGCGCCACGTTGACGGGCGCGGGTCTCGGATTCTTGTGGTTCAACGCCTATCCGGCGGAAGTATTCATGGGCGACGTGGGCGCGCTCGCCATCGGCGCGTCGCTCGGAACCATCGCGGTGATCGTGCGCCAGGAAATCGTCCTGTTCGTGATGGGCGGAGTATTCGTCCTGGAGACAGTCTCCGTGATGCTGCAGGTGGCGTCCTTCAAATTGACCGGCAAGCGCATCTTTCGCATGGCGCCGCTGCATCATCATTTCGAACTCAAGGGCTGGGCGGAGCCCAAGGTCATCGTGCGTTTCTGGATCATCAGTTTCGTCCTCGTCCTGGCGGGTCTTGCGACCCTGAAGATCCGGTGATGACGAGCGTAGTCGTCGGCCTCGGCAAGACGGGAGCCTCGTGCTTGCGGTACCTCGCGAAGCACGGGATCGCCGCGGCCGCCACGGATTCGCGCGCGTCGCCGCCGGGGTTGGCGGAGCTCGGGCCTCTCTCGCGGACGCTGGACTTGCGCTTGGGCGGCTTCGATTTCTCGTTGCTCGACGGCGCGTCGCGGTTGCTGATATCGCCCGGCGTGTCGCTCGATGAGCCCATCGCGCAGGCGGCGCGCGCCCGCGGCATCGAGGTGCTCGGCGACGTGGAGTTGTTCGCGCGCGAGGTGCGTGCGCCGGTCATCGGCATTACGGGCACCAACGGCAAGAGCACCGTGACCAGCTTGGTCGCGAGCATGGCGAGCGCCGCGGGGCGGCGGGTGCTCGCCGGCGGCAATCTCGGCGTGCCTGCCCTGGATCTCTTGGAAGAAAACGCTCCCGATCTCTATGTGCTGGAGCTGTCGAGCTTTCAATTGGAAACTACATCGTCGCTCGATCTGCAGGCCGCGGTGGTGCTCAACGTCACCGCGGATCACATGGATCGCTATGCGACGGTGCAGGATTACGCGCGCGCCAAGCAGCGTATTTTTGCGCACGCCGCCACCATGGTGCTCAATGCGGACGACCCGCTGGTGGCGGCGATGGGCGGTGCGGCCTCCCCGGCCACGCGCGCGATCAAAACTTTTTCGACGCAGCGCGCCGATGCCGACTATTGCTTGCTGCGCTCGAGGGGGGAGACCCTGCTGGCCCGCGACGGCGTGGCCATACTCGACGTCAAACGCCTGAAAATCACCGGCCTGCACAATGCCGCCAACGCGCTTGCGGCGCTGGCATTGGCGGACGCGGCGGGATTGCCGCTGCCTGCCAGCCTGAGTGCGCTGGAAGCTTTTCCGGGACTGCGGCACCGCTCGCAATGGATCGCCGACGTGGCGGGTGTGCGCTACGTCGACGACTCGAAAGGCACCAATGTGGGCGCCACCATCGCCGCGGTCGATGGCATGCAAGGCCCCCTGCTCCTCATCGCGGGCGGCCTCGCCAAGGGACAGGACTTCACGCCGCTGGCCGCGGCTTTCAAGGACAAGGTTCGGCAGGTGGTATTGATCGGCAGGGACGCGCTCGCGATCGAGCGGGCGCTCGCCGGTGTGTGCGCCACGCAGCGCGCAGCCTCGATGCAGGACGCCGTGGCCGCCGCCGCGCGCGCTGCACGGCCCGGCGATACGGTGCTGCTGTCGCCGGCCTGCGCCAGCCTCGACATGTTCCGCGACTACGGCCATCGCGGCGACGTGTTCGCCGCGGCGGTACGGGCGCTGGCGGAGCGCTCGCCATGAACGCAACCACCATGGGCTACGGGGTGCGGGCGCGCGAGCGCATGCCCTTCGCTTGGGACGGCATCACCTTGGCGCTGGTGGCCGCATTGCTGCTGGTGGGCCTGGTGATGGTCACGTCGGCGTCCATGTCGGTGGCCGCGAAGGACCTGCACGACCCGTTCTACTTCCTGGAAAGGCAATTCGTGTTCGGCGGGTGCGGCCTCTTGGCCGCGTGGGTGGTTACGCGCGTGCCCGCGGAGTTCTGGGAAAAGTACAGCCTGGCATTGCTGCTGCTGGGTCTTTCGCTCCTGTTCCTGGTGCTCATTCCGGGCCTGGGCGCAAAGATCAATGGCGCGCGCCGCTGGATGCGGATGGGGCCGATGAATTTCCAAGTATCGGAACTGGCCAAAGTCCTGGTGCTCACCTGGGTTTGCAGCTACTGCGTGCGCAAGCGCGCCGAACTCGAGCAGACGTTCGCCGGCCTCTTGAAGCCGGTGGGCATTTTGGCTATTGCGGGCGTGCTGCTGCTGATGGAACCGGATTTCGGCGCCACGACGGTGCTGTTCGCCACCGGCTTCGCGGTGCTGTTCGTCGCCGGGGCGCGCCTGCGCTATGTGCTGTCGCTGGTATCCGTGGTGGCCGCCGCCTTCGCGGTGCTGGCGCTGACCTCGGCTTATCGTCTGAAGCGGCTCACCGTGTTCCTGCACCCCTGGGACGATCCGTTCAACAGCGGCTTCCAGCTGACCCAATCGCTGATCGCGATCGGCCGCGGCGGCTGGTTCGGCGTCGGTCTCGGCAGCAGCATCCAAAAGCTCTTCTATCTCCCCGAGGCGCACACCGACTTCGTATTCGCGGTATTGGCCGAAGAACTGGGCTTGGTGGGCGTCATGGGCGTCATCGGTTTGTTCGTCGGCCTGGTGTGGCGCGCATTTCAGATTTCGCGCATGGCCTCCCGGGCCGGTCTGCACTTCCAGTCGTATCTGGCGTTGGCGTTCGGCATGTGGCTGGGCCTGCAGGCCATCGTCAACATCGGCGTCAACATGGGCGTGCTGCCCACCAAGGGACTGACCCTGCCGCTGCTCAGCTACGGGCGCAGCAGCTTGATCGTGAGCCTCGGCTGGCTCGGCGTGCTGCTGCGTATCTATCACGAGGTCAAGTGCACGTCGCGCTCGGCCGTGATGCGCATGCCGGGGGGCCCTCGATAATGCGCGCACAGACCCGCCGTGGTACTGCCCCGCCCAACGAGACCCACGGCGCGCCGGTGCTCATCATGGCCGGCGGCACGGGCGGCCATGTATTCCCCGCGCTGGCCGTGGCGAAGGTGCTGCGTGAGCGCGGCGTCGCGGTGGTCTGGCTGGGTGTGCCCGCCAGCATGGAATCGCGCGTGGTGCCGGCGAATGGATTTCCCATCGAATGGGTGCGTGTGAAGGGAATTCGCGGCAAGGGTGTCGCGGCATGGGTGATGGCGCCCGTGCGCATCGTCAATGCCGTGCTGCAGTCCATCGCGGTGCTGCGCCGCGTGCGGCCCCGCGCCGTCTTGGGTGCCGGCGGATACGTCAGCGGTCCGGGCGGCATCGCCGCGTGGCTGCTGCGCATTCCGCTCTTGATTCACGAGCAGAACGCCATTCCCGGCTTGACCAATCGCTGGCTGGCGCGCTTGGCCGGACACGTGCTGCAGGGATTTCCCGGCAGTTTCGACAAGAGCGTGGGCGCGCGCTTCGTGGGCAACCCCGTGCGCGCCGACATTGCTGCCATCCCGGAGCCGGCGGTGCGCTTCGCCGGCCGCGGCGGCCGTGCGCGGCTGCTGGTGTTCGGCGGCAGCCAGGGAGCGCAACGCTTGAACGCCATGGTGCCGCAGGCGTTGTCGCGCTTGGATCCCGAACGACGTCCGCTGGTGCGGCATCAAGCCGGCGAGCGCGGCATCGACGCGGCGCGGGCTGCGTACCGAGAAGCGCACATCGAGGCCGACGTGACGCCTTTCATCGACGACATGGCCGCGGCGTACGCCTGGGCCGACGCCGCGGTGTGCCGCGCCGGCGCCATGACCATCGCGGAGTTGCAGGCGGCAGGCTTGGGGGCACTGCTCGTACCGCTGCCGGTGGCCACGGACGATCATCAGACCAAGAACGCCGAAACCATGGTGCACATCGGGGCGGCAAACGTGCTGCAGGAGCGCGATCTGACGGCGGACAGCTTGAGCGGCTGCATCGGCGAACTCACGGCCGATCGCGCCCGCATGCAGAAAATGGCCGAGGCCGCACGGCGCGCGCGCGTCCTCGATGCCGCCGAACAGGTGGCCAGCGAGTGCTTGGCTGCGGGAGCGCCGGCGTGAGCGACACCATGAGCCAGAGCTTGAGTCTCAGCACGAACGACCGCATGCGCCGTATTCACGCCATCCACCTGGTCGGCATCGGTGGCAGCGGCATGGGCGGCATCGCGGAGGTGCTGCTGAATCTGGGCTATGCCGTGCAGGGCTCCGATCTCAAGGCAAACCCTGTCACTCAGCGCCTGGCGCGCCTCGGTGCGACGATTTTCATAGGGCACGCGGCCGAACATCTGGGCAAGGCCGACGTGGTGGTGGTCTCGAGCGCCGTCCATCGCAGCAATCCGGAAGTGGCGGCGGCTCTGGCGAAGCGTATCCCGGTGGTGCCGCGTGCGGAGATGCTGGGCGAACTCATGCGCTTCCGCTACTCGGTGGCCGTTGCCGGTACGCATGGCAAGACCACCACGACCAGCCTGGTGGCAAGCACCTTGGCCGAAGGCGGCCTCGACCCGACGTTCGTCATCGGCGGCCGGCTGAAGAGCGCCGACAGCAACGCGCGCTTGGGTGCGGGGCGGTATCTGGTCGCCGAGGCCGACGAGAGCGACGCGTCATTCATGCACTTGCAGCCGATGATCGCCATCGTCACCAACATCGACAACGACCATCTCGCCACGCACGAGGGCGACTTCGCCCGGCTCAAACAGAGCTTCGTGGATTTTCTCCACAACCTGCCGTTCTACGGGCTGGCGGTGCTGTGCGTGGATGACGACCACGTGCGCAGCATTCTCGAGACCGTGGCGAGGCCCTTCGTGACGTATGGCTTCGCCGAGGGCGCGGATATCCGCGCGGTCAACGTGGTGCGCGCCGGGCTGCAGTCGCACTACCAGGCGCTGCGCGCCGGGCATGAGCCGCTCGCCGTCACGGTCAACCTGCCGGGGCGGCACAATGTATTGAACTCGCTGGCGGCGGTGGCAGTGGCCAGCGAACTCGGGATCGCCGACGCGGCCATCCAGAAAGCGTTGGCCAATTTTCAGGGCATCGAGCGGCGGCTGCAGCAGCTCGGCGAGGTGCAGTGGCCCGGCGGGCGCGCCTTGGTGGTGGATGACTATGGCCACCATCCCACCGAAGTTGCCGCGACCCTCGATGCGGTGCGGCAGGGATGGCCCTCGCGCCGCCTGGTACTCGCCTTCCAGCCGCATCGCTACACCCGGACGCGCGACCTGTTGGACGATTTCGGCCGGTGCCTGGGTGCCTGCGACGTGCTGCTGGTGACCGAAGTGTATGCGGCGGGTGAAGCGCCCATCGCAGGCGCGGACGGCCGCGCCATTTGCCGCGCGGTGCGCTCCCGCGGCGTGATGGAACCGGTATTCGTCGAGCGCGTCGACGATCTGGCCGAGTCGCTGCGCGGCATCGTGCACGACGGCGACGTGATCCTGACCATGGGGGCCGGCAACATCGGTGCCGTGGCGCAGGAGCTCAAGGGCCGTTTTGCGGCGGGAGGCGACGCGTGAACGGCACCCTGCCAACCGGCTCGGAACAGATCGCGCCGGAATTCAGCGCGCGGCTGCTGCACGACGTCCCCATGTCGAAGCACACTTCGTGGCATGCGGGCGGCCCGGCGGATCTTTTCTTCACGCCGCGCGACAGCACGGATTTGTCGTCGTTCATGAGGCAGCTGCCGGTCGGGATCCCGACGCTATGGCTCGGACTCGGCAGCAATCTGCTGGTGCGCGATGGCGGGGTGCGCGGCGCGGTGGTGGCAACGCACGGCGCATTGAACTCGCTGGCGCGCATGAGCGCCACGCGCGTGTACGCCGAGGCCGGAGTTCCCTGCGCCCGCATCGCCCGGCAGTGCGTGAAGTGGGGCTTG
This sequence comes from Pseudomonadota bacterium, assembly GCA_030776345.1. Lineage (GTDB taxonomy): Bacteria > Pseudomonadota > Gammaproteobacteria > Steroidobacterales > Steroidobacteraceae > Bog-1198. Next base: position 14,366 of record JALYHU010000065.1, read on the forward strand.
GGACCGGCGGAATTCTTTGCCGGTATTCCCGGAACCCTGGGCGGCGCGCTGGCGATGAATGCCGGTGCCTGGGGCGGCGAGACGTGGCGCCATGTGGTTGACGTCGACGTGCTCGATCGCCGCGGTGCCCGGCACACGCGTACGCCGGCGGACTACGAGATCGCCTATCGCCACGTGAGCGGCCCTGCGGACGAGTGGTTCATCGCGGCGCGCATGGAATTCGAACACAAGCCCGGCAGCAGCGAAGCCGCGATTCGCGAGCTGCTCGACAAGCGCAAGCAAACGCAGCCCATCGGCGAATGGAGTTGCGGTTCGGTGTTCATCAATCCGGCGGGCGATCACGCCGCCCGTCTGATCGAAAGCGCCGGCCTCAAAGGATGTCGCATCGGCGATGCCTCCGTGTCCGAGAAGCACGCCAATTTCATCATCAACCACGGGGCAGCGCGCGCTGCCGACATCGAAGCCTTGATCCTGCACGTGCAGCGAACCGTCGCCGGCGTGCACGGCGTCGAGCTCAAGACCGAAGTGCGTATCGTCGGAGATCCGGCATGAGCTTACTCAACACCCGCCCGGCCGGCGGCCGTACCCGTATCGCCGCCGACTTCGGCAAGGTCGCCGTCCTCCTGGGCGGTGATTCGTCGGAACGCGAGATTTCCCTGCTGAGCGGCCATGCCGTGCTTGCGGCCCTGAAGCGGCGCGGGGTGGATGCGTACGCCTTCGACCCGCTCGATACGCCGATACAGACTCTGTGCAGCGACAAATTCGACCGGGCATGGATTGCGCTGCACGGGCCGGGGGGCGAAGACGGCGTGATGCAGGGTGCCCTCGAATGGTTGGGTATCCCTTACACCGGCAGCGGCGTGCTGGCCTCGGCACTCACCATGGACAAGCTCAAGACCAAGCGCGTGGTGGTGGGCGCGGGCTACGCCGCGCCCGAATACGCCGTGCTGTCGGGCCTCGCGGATCTCCCCGGCGCGCTGGCCTCGGTGGGCTTGCCGCTGATGGTCAAACCGGCCTCGCAGGGCTCGAGCGTCGGCATCACCAAGGTCAAGATACCCGAGGATTTCGAGCGCGCCTATGCAGAGGCGCGGGCGGTGGATCCCATCGTATTCGCCGAGCGCTTCATCACGGGGGACGAATACACGGTGGGCGTGCTGCAAGGCCAGGGGTTGCCGTCCATCCGCATTCAACCGGCCACCGAGTTCTACGACTATCAGGCGAAGTATTTCCGCAATGACACGCAGTACCACTGCCCGAGCGGCCTGCCTGCCGCGGCGGAAGCCGAACTGCAGGCGGCGGCGCTCGCTGCCTTCCAGGTAACGGACTGCTTCGGTTGGGGTCGCGTGGATTTCATGCGCGACAGCATCACCAACAAATTCTATTTCATCGAAATCAACACCACGCCGGGAATGACGGACCACAGCTTGGTGCCCATGGCTGCGCGCCAAGCCGGTATCGATTTCGAGGAGCTGGTGTGGCGGGTGCTCGAGACGAGCTTCGCAAGGACCCGCAAATGAATCTGCAATGGCTCATCCGCCGCAATCGCTTCAAGAAGCGCTCCGCGTCCGAACAACCGGCGTGGCAATGGCCGAAGTTCGGCGGCGATTGGCGCAGGTACGCGCGGCGCACGGCGGTTGCGGTACTTTTCATCGGCGCGTTGGCGGCGGTCACCTGGGCGCTCGATCGACCGCTGCGCGTGATTTCCATGGACGGGGCCTTTCAACGGGTATCGCCCGGGCAAATCGAGAAAGCGGTGGCGCCGTTCACGGGCGACGGATTCATGTCGGCGGACCTCGACCGTATCCAGCGCTCGGTGGAGTCGGTGCCCTGGGTGGACCACGCCCGGGTGGAGCGGCGCTTCCCGAACGGTTTACACGTCACGGTGGTCGAAGAGACCGCCGCCGCCCGCTGGGGTCAATCCGGCCTGCTGAATACGCGCGGCGAGCTGTTCGTCAGGGAGGCGACGCATGTGCCGGCGGAACTGCCGCGCCTCTCCGGACCCGAAGGCACGCAATCCCAGGTCGCGCAACGTTATCTGTCGGCGCAGGGCCGGATGCTCGAGGCGGGAATGCGCATCGCGGCGCTGCGCCTGGATGAGCGCGGCGCGTGGGAACTGGATCTGGACAGCGGCGTGACCGTGAGGCTCGGACGGCGCGACGTCGACGCGCGGCTCGACCGCTTCATCCGCACGGCGTCGCAAGTGATTGCGCATCGCTTGAACGACATCACGTACGTGGACATGCGCTACTCAAATGGCTTTGCCATCGGCTGGCGCCAGCAGCAGGCGCCGGCGTCGGTCCCGGCCAAACATTCCGACGATGCCGACGTTTAGGGGCGAACCGGTACATGGCTAAGCGGTCTGATCGCAATCTGGTAGTGGGACTCGACATCGGCACGAGCAAAGTGGTCGCCATCGTGGGCGAAATCAAGAGCGACGGGGCGCTCGAGATCATCGGCATCGGCAGCCATCCCTCGCGCGGCCTGAAGAAGGGCGTGGTGGTCAATATCGAGTCCACCGTGCAGTCCATTCAGCGCGCCGTCGAAGAGGCGGAGCTCATGGCCGGCTGCGAAATCCACTCGGTGTATGCCGGCATAGCCGGCAGCCACGTGCGCAGTCTCAACTCGCACGGCATCGTCGCGATCAAGGACAAGGAAGTGGTGCAGGGAGACGTCGAGCGCGTCATCGACGCCGCCAAGGCCGTCGCGATTCCCGCCGATCAGAAAATCCTGCACGTCTTGCCGCAGGAATACATCGTCGATGCTCAGGAGGGCATCCGCGATCCCATCGGCATGTCGGGCGTGCGGCTCGAGGCGAAGGTGCATATCGTGACCGGCGCCGACAGCGCCGCCCAGAACATCGTCAAGTGCGTGCAGCGCTGCGGCCTCGCGGTGGACGACATCGTTCTCGAACAGCTGGCCTCGAGCTATGCCGTGCTCACCGAGGATGAGAAGGATCTGGGCGTGTGCGTGGTCGACATCGGCGGCGGCACCACGGACATCGCGGTGTTCGGCGGCGGCGCGATTCGCCATACCGCGGTGATACCCATTGCCGGCGATCAGGTCACCAACGACATTGCGGTGTCCATGCGCACGCCGACGCAGTACGCCGAGGACATCAAGATCAAATATGCCTGCGCACTGTCGCAACTGGCCAATCCCGACGAGACCATCGAAGTGCCGAGCGTCGGCGATCGGCCGCCGCGCCGCTTGGCTCGGCAGACGCTGGCCGAGATCGTCGAGCCGCGCTACGAGGAACTGTTCGGTTTGATCCGCGATGAGCTGCGCCGCGCCGGACTCGAGGAGTCGGTGGCCACGGGCATCGTGCTGACCGGCGGCAGTTCCAAGATGGAAGGCGCGATCGAACTGGCCGAAGAAGTGTTTCACATGCCGGTACGCCTGGGCGTGCCGCAATACGTCAGCGGACTGGTCGATGTGGTGAGCAATCCGATTCATGCCACCGGCGTGGGTCTGCTGCTGTACGCAAAAAGCAATATGGACGTGCGGCGAACCGACGTGCCGCTGCTGTCGGGCGGCATGAAATCCATTTTGGAACGAATGAAAGCATGGTTTCAGGGCAATTTTTAAAACACGAACAGCTAGATCAAAACCGAACGTATCGAAGTACAACCAATGAAGGAGAACTGGAATGTTTGAACTGATGGATTCTTACAGCCAAAGCGCTGTCATCAAAGTAATCGGGGTCGGCGGCGGCGGCGGCAACGCGGTCGCCCACATGGTGCAAGCCGGGCTCGAAGGCGTCGAGTTCATTTGCATCAACACCGATGCGCAGGCGCTCAAGCACGGCAAGGTGCGCACGGCCCTGCAGATCGGCTGCAACATCACCAAGGGTTTGGGCGCGGGCGCCGATCCCGAAGTGGGCCGTCAGGCGGCGATGGAGGATCGCGACCGCATCATCGAGCTCATCGAAGGCTGCGACATGCTGTTCATCACCGCCGGCATGGGGGGCGGCACCGGCACAGGCGCGGCGCCGGTGGTGGCGCAAGTGGCGAAGGAGCTCGGGATCCTGACGGTCGCGGTGGTGACCAAGCCGTTCGAGATGGAAGGCAACAAGCGCTCGCGCGTTGCGGACCAGGGCATGATCGAATTGTCCAAGTACGTCGACTCTCTCATCACCATCCCCAACCAGAAGCTCTTGGCGGTTCTTGGCAGTAGCACGACACTTCTTGACGCTTTCAAGGCGGCCAACACGGTGCTGCAGGGGGCGGTCCAGGGCATCGCCGAGCTCATCACGCGGCCGGGCTTGATCAACGTCGACTTTGCCGACGTACGTACCGTCATGTCGGAGACCGGCATGGCCATGATGGGGTCGGGCGCGGCCGCAGGCGAGGACCGGGCACGCGAAGCGGCCGAGGCGGCCATTTCAAGTCCGCTGCTCGAGGACATCAATCTCGCCGGCGCCCAAGGCATTCTGGTCAACGTCACCGCGGGTATGGACCTGTCCATCGGCGAATTCCAGGAAGTGGGCAACGTCATCAAGCAATTCGCTTCGGACGATGCGACTGTGGTGGTGGGTACGGTCATCGATCCGGAAATGGCCAATCAAATCCGGGTCACGGTGGTTGCCACGGGCCTTGGCAAGCCAGTGGCGCGCTCCGCTGCTCCGCAGCCCACGGCCACCGCGATGGCGCCGCCGCCCACCATGCGGGTGGTTCGTCAGAAGGCCTCGATGGCACCGACGGATTACGCCATGTTGGATCGGCCGACCGTACAGCGGCAGCGGGCGGTGGGCGATGGATTGCGTGCGGAGGTAGAATCGGAGGATCTGCTGGACATACCGGCATTCTTGCGCCGACAAGCCGATTAGCGGTCTGACTGAGGCGAGGCGAAAGGCGCCGAGTAGTAACGCGATTTAAGGTTGTACATTCCGGCTTGGCGCTCGCGCGGATGTTGCTGCGCGAGCGCCCGTTTGGACGTTTTACGGTCGTAGGACTTTTACGACTTTTTACGACTGTAGCCTTGGCTTGCGCCTGTGGTACCTTTGTCGACGCTTCATTTCAGCTCGGTGATCCGCTTTTCATGTTGAATCAAAGAACTCTGAAGAATTCGATTCGCGCCACAGGAGTGGGCTTGCATACGGGTAAGAAGGTCTTGATGACCTTGCGGCCAGCCTTGCCGGATACGGGGATCGTGTTCCGGCGCACGGATCTCGATAAGCCGGTCGACATACGGGCCCGCGCCGAAAACGTCGGCGATACCATGATGGGCACGACGCTGCACATGGGCGACGTCAAGGTGTCGACGGTGGAGCATCTGCTGTCCGCGTTGGCCGGGCTCGGCGTGGACAATGCCTTGGTGGAATTGAGTGCCGGCGAAGTGCCGATCATGGACGGCAGCGCCGGACCCTTCGTGTTCCTGCTGCAGTCCGCCGGCATCGAAGAACAGAAGGCGCCCAAACGATTCACCCGCATCCTCGAGAGTCTGCAAGTCGACGACGGCGACAAATGGGCGCGCTTCGATCCGTACGACGGCTTCAAGGTGAACTTCGAAATCGAATTCAATCACCCCACGTTCAAGAAGCACTCGCAAGTCGCTTCCATGGATTTTTCGACGACGTCGTTCTTGCGCGAAGTGAGCCGCGCCCGAACTTTCGGTTTCATGCGCGATCTGGAGAGTTTGCGGGCGAGAAATCTCGCGCTCGGCGGCAACATGGACAACGCCATCGTGCTCGACGATTACCGTGTGCTGAACGAAGATGGATTGCGCTACGAAGACGAGTTCGTGAAGCACAAGATTCTCGATGCCATCGGCGATTTATATTTGCTCGGCCACAGCCTCATCGGCGAGTTCAGCGGCTACAAGTCCGGCCACGCGCTCAACAATAAATTGCTGCGCACGCTCATCGGTACCGAAAGTGCATGGAAGGAAGTCACTTTCGAGAGCCTGGCGGATGCCCCAATCTCTTATGTTGCCGCGGCGGCGGCTAGGGCCTGACGGCCGACCACACCGAGCCGTATCGATCGGCGTACACCCGCTGCAGGTGCGGATAATTCGCGCGCATCATGTCGCCGTCGGCCTGCGGCCCGTGAGTAATCATGACGATGGTGTCCCCGCGCAGCCAGGGATCGTTTTGCACCAGGTCGCGGCCGTAAAAAGTGCCGCGCGTGTCCAGGATGACCACGCGGGGTTCGGTCCCCGCATACGCGGGCCACTGGCTCTCGTGCCGGACGACGAATCGATGGATTTGCACTGCGCGTAATCCGGTTCCCGCGAACAGCGAGAAAAGCGCGCATGCTGCGATGCAGGCCTGCGTTGCGCCGTCCTCGAATGTTCGGGCTGCGCCGGGTGGTGCCGAAGGCCCGCGATCGGTGCCGGCCGCGTGGCGCGTCGCAAGGCGCCCCGGAAGCGCTGTGACGGCGGCCGCCGCGAGCAGGGGCAGCGCCATCCATGCCGAATGAAAGTACCGGTAGCCCCAGCCATGGCCTTGATCGAAGGGCACGAACGCATAGCCCACCACCGTCAGCAGCGCGGATAGCGTCAGCAGCCGGCAGGCGGTGTCGTGCCGCCATTTCCAAGCCCCGACCGCCGCCACGACCATCAGGCCCGGCACGGACCACGCCCATATCTTCGCGATCCCGATGGCGCGAGCGAGCATGACGCCGGAGGTGGGCCACGCGAAGGGCGCGTTCAGGTGGGCGATGCCGGTGGTACCGATGCTCCCGACCGCAATGCTCCCGACCGCAATGCTCCCGGCCGCGGTGCCCCCGGCCGCGGTGCCGCCGATCAGGGCGGCGGCGGTGGGGGAGGTCAGCACGAACCACCCGAGCCCCAGCAGCAGACATAGCGGCAGATAGCCCGCGAACAACGCCAATACCAGACGCGAGCCATCGGACCGGTGCAGCAGCGCGACTATCCAGGGCAGCGCGAACAGCATGTGAGGGACCGGGTTGTGCAGCGTCAGGGCCACGGATCCGATCAACCCGGCGGCGCACGCTTTGCGGAAGGTCGGTGCCGCGAGCAGCGACGCATAGAGCGTGTTGGCCAACAGATGTGCCGACATCGAGTAATAGGAAATGCCGTTGGCGAAGAACACGGGGGAGGCGACGGTCAGCAGCACCGCCATTCCGGCCGCCTCGCGCTCGGCGAAAATCTGCATCGCCAGGCGATGTACCGCGAGCACGGTCAGCGCCGATAGCGCCGGATTGCACATCCACGGAATACCGAGCCATGTGAACGGCGTCAGCAGCAAGGCAAATGACGGCCAATAGCCGGATGTGACGAGGCCGTCTGGCGTCACGTTGAGGAAATAGTTTTGGAAACCCCGGGGGATGAGCCAATCGATCTGGCGCTGCGGGAATTGTCCCGCCAGGTGTCCGGCGGCAAAGACCCGGCTCTGGAAAACGGCCGAGTATTCGTCCATGGAGAGCGGTGCATGCCGGTAGACGATCCACGCACCGCACGACAGCAGCCCCAAGGCGGCGACGGCCACCCATCCGGGGTTCCCACCGATCCAACGCAGCAATGCCCTCGCTTGCAGTCTCTTGGAGATGAGAGCGGCCGCCAGCGCGATCCAGAGCGCGCCTTTCAGGGCCGCGGCGTCCTCCACGGCAAAGAGATAGGAGAAAATCGGGGTAAGGCCGTGGTTGCCGCCGTCATGGACCAACGCGTGGGCCCAGAGCAGCAGCGCCGCGGTCACCGCTACCGTAATGAAGGTCAGCGTAGGGCGGCCGGCGGACGCCCGCTTTGCGGTGAGGGTGGGCGGTATGTCCAAGGATCAGTCAGGCGCAGCGCAAACGCGGTGGGGAGTCACGGCCTACGCGCGCGGCGGTGCGACCCTGATGCGCACGCTCTGCACCGTCACGCCCATCGCAGTGCCGACCTGCAGGCGCAGGGATTCGCTCGCGTAGCGTAGGCGCGACGCCCAGGGCGCGCTGCTCACCCCGATGGTCAACGTGCCCTGCTCCAGTCCCGCGCTGACCACGGTGTCCGCCAGGCGGGGAGGCAACGCGGCGCACACGTGCTCGCGGACCACGGTGCGCTCGTTCGATCTGGTTTTGAGGGCTCCGAGTCGCTTCCCGTTCGTTCGCAGTAACTCATTGATACTTCTGGGCTTTGGCATTTACTTAAGCGCCCGACTCGAGAAATGGGACATACAAAGCGTGCTTAGTTCCTTGTTTTGAGTCACCTTATTCTGCATAGTCTACGCCCTCTGATCCCCTAGGCCCCCGGAGGGTAACCCTGCAGATGATGGCGTTGGAGCAAAAATCCCCATGAATGTGATTTTCGTCGGCCGCAAAACGGGCCGAGTCAAACAATTGGATCTTCGGCATCCGCTCGTGGTGGCGGCTGCGCTCGCGCTGGTGTTCGGCATCGTCGGCGGTGCATTTTCCATCGGCGTGGGCTTGGGTGCCAGCCACCGCAGCGGCAGCGCCATCGACCAATTGGGCGGTTGGTCGGCCGACCTGCTGCGCCAGAAAGAGCAGATCGAGGACGTGCGCCGGGTGCTGCAGGAGAAAGTCAACGCGCTCGCGATGCGTGTGGGGCAGATGAACGCCAATGTAATCCGCCTCGATGCCCTCGGTAAGCGCTTGACCCGCATGGCAAATTTGAACGACGGGGAATTCGACTTCGGCAACCCGCCAGCCTTGGGCGGGGCGGAGACCGCCGATGGCCAACCTGCTCAGATTCCGAATCTCACGGCCATGGTAGACGATTTGCAAAACCATCTGTCCAGTCGCGAGCAACAGCTCGGAGTACTGGAGAATCTCATCCTCACTCGCGAATTGAACAAGCAAGTGTACCCGGAGGGCCGCCCGGTGCAGGAGGGGTGGATTTCGTCGTATTTCGGGCGCCGCGCAGATCCGTTCACCGGGTACTCGGCGGTGCACAAGGGCATCGATTTCGCCGGTCCCGAGGGCACCAAGGTGTCGGCGGTGGCGGCGGGCTTGGTCACCTACGCCGGTGACCGTCCGGGATTTGGCGAGATGGTGGAAATCAACCATGGAAATGGGTTGGCCACCCGGTATTGCCACAACGAGCGCTTGCTGGTGAAGCAGGGCGACATGGTGCGCAAGGGGCAAGACGTGTCCTTGATGGGTTCAACCGGCCATTCGACCGGTCCGCATCTGCATTTCGAAGTGCTGAAAAATGGCGCGCAAGTCGACCCGCTGCGCTTCATCGGCGAGGATCGCTAGGGTCTAGCCAAGCACAGGGGCCTAGCGGGAGCGGGTTCGCTCAGGCTGCGGGCAAACGGCCCCGCGGCAAGCATTCAACGCCACGCGCTCGGGGCGGGGTTGCAGGCACCGCTGGGATACCTCGAGCCACGCGCCCCATGAAACGATTTCCCGGGCCTTCAGTCTATCCGTACAATACCCAGTTTTCTCAAGGATCCTCCGCGTGTGGAAGCTTCTGACTCAAATTTTCGGCAGCCGTAATCAGCGCCTGGTCAAGGAGCTGAGCCGCACCGTCGCGGCCATCAGTGGTTTCGAAGCCAGCATCAGCGCGTTGACCGACGAGCAGTTTCCCGAGAGAACTCGGGAGCTCAAGGCGCGTTTTGCCGCGGGCACGGCGCTCGACGACTTGGTCCCGGAGGCCTTCGCGCTGGTTCGCGAAGCGTCGCGCCGCAAGCTTGGCTTGAGGCACTTCGATGTGCAGCTCATCGGCGGTTTGGCGCTGCACAAGGGCAAGATCGCTGAGATGCGCACCGGCGAGGGCAAAACCTTGATGGCGACCTTGCCGGCCTACTTGAACGCGCTGAGCGGCGAGGGCGTGCACGTGGTCACGGTGAACGAATACCTGGCACAGCGCGACTCGGATTGGATGGCGCCGGTGTTTCGCTTTCTGGGACTGGAGGTGGGCGTCATCAAGAACGCGCAGTCGCCGGACGAAAAGCGTGCGGCCTATGCCTGCGACATCACGTACGGCACCAACAACGAATTCGGCTTCGACTATCTGCGGGACAATCTCGCGTTTCGTTTGGAGGACCGCACGCAGCGCAAGCTGTCCTTCGCCATCATCGACGAGGTGGACTCGATCTTGATCGATGAGGCACGCACGCCGTTGATCATTTCCGGTCCTGCCGAGGAAAGCACCGAACTCTACATCAAGATCAATACCTTGATCCCGCGGTTGGTGAAGCAAAAAGAAGAGAACGGCCCCGGCGACTATGCGGTCGATGAGAAAACCAAACAGGCCACCCTCACCGAAGACGGCCATCAGAAAGTCGAAGAACTGATGGCGGAAATCGGGCTGCTGCGCGAGGGCGAGAGTCTCTACGACGCCACCAATATCCGCCTGATGCATCACTTGAACGCGGCGCTGCGCGCGCACGCGTTGTACAAGCGCGACGTGGAATACATCGTGCGTCAGGGCGAGGTCATCATCGTCGATGAATTCACCGGCCGCACCATGCAGGGACGGCGCTGGTCCGACGGCTTGCATCAAGCCGTGGAAGCGAAAGAAGGCGTGAAAGTCCGGGAAGAGAACCAGACCGTCGCATCGATCACCTTCCAGAATTTCTTTCGGCTGTATTCGAAGTTGTCCGGCATGACCGGCACCGCGGACACCGAGGCCTTCGAATTCCAGCAGATCTACGGTCTGGAAGTGGTGGTCATTCCGACTCATAAGCCGATGATCCGCAAGGACAAGTCGGACCTGGTGTTCCTGTCGGAGCAGGATAAATTTC
>JALYHU010000066.1 GCA_030776345.1 Pseudomonadota bacterium
CGCTGTACCATCGCGTGGTCCAAATCGTCCGAAGCGCAGTGCGAGCGTCGGCAGCACCAGCAGGCTGAGCGCCGTCGAGGTGAGAAGACCGCCGAGAATGACGATCGCGAGCGGTCCTTCGATCTCGCGACCGGGATCGCCGCTGCCGATCGCGAGCGGCAACAGCCCGAGCCCGGTGACGAGCGCGGTCATGAGGATGGGCGTGAGCCGTTCGGATGCACCGCGCAGCGCGGTCTGTGGCCCCCAGGTCTGGCCCTCGACGTTCACGAGGTGCTCGTAATGCGACATCAACATCACGGAATTGCGCAAGGTGATGCCAAAGAGCGTGACGAAACCGACCATCGCACCGAGTGAGAGCATCCCACCGGTACCAAAGACGGCGAGCACGCCGCCGACCAACGCGAAGGGTAAGTTCAATAAAACAAGCAGCAGATTACGGGCGTTACCCATGACGAAGGACAGCAGCAACACGATGCCGACGCCCGCGAGCAGGGAATGGACCAGCAGATCGCGGCGTGACTGCGCTTGCCCGGCCGCGGTGCCGCCAAAAGTGACATAGGCGCCCGGCGGCAGTTTGATCTGGGCTTGGATCCGGCGCTGCGCCTCGGCGACAAACGCGCTCACATCGCCCGCGACGTTGCAGGTAACGCTCTGCACCCGCTGGGCACCTTCGTGCAGTACGGCATACCGTCCGGCGGTCTGGTAGATCGTCGCGAGTTCGCCCAGTGGCACGTGCGCGCCGCCTAAGCCTTTGAGCGGCAACGCGGCGACTTGCGTGATGTCATTGCGCGCGTCCGCATCGAGGATGACGGAGACATTGTAGATCTGGTTGCCTTGATAGACTTGGCCTGCATTCACCCCTTCAAACGCCGTGCGCGCCCCATCGAGCACCGTGACGGCATCGAAACCAAAGCGTGCCAACGCATCGGGCTTCAGTCGCACCATTAATTGCGGTGTGCCCGGCGGCGACTGCAGCTGCACTTCGCTCGCCCCCGGAAGACCGTTCAACAATCTCGCAATCTCGCTCGCACTCTGATCGAGTGCATCGAGGTCATTCCCAAAGACATTCACCACGACGGATGCGCTATATCCAGACAGCGTTTCCTCCACGCGCTCGGTGAGGAAGGTCTTCAGGCTCGAATTCACGCCCGGAATCTTCGCCACCACCTGTCGGATCTGCTGCTGCGCCCGCTCGGCTTCCTCGCCGGCGAGGGGTTTCAAATCCACGTCGAACTCACTGTAATGCGGCCCCCACGTGTCATCGGCGCGCTCCGCCCGTCCCACGCGCTGGGACACGGAGCGCATGAACGGTAACTTCAACAGTGCCTGCGTCACCTGCTTCCCCAGTGCGAGCGACTGCTCCAAAGAGGTTCCGGGTACCGCCGACATGTGGAGGATGAAATGGCCCTCCCGCAACTCGGGTAGAAATTGCGGCGTGAAGAATGGCAGTGCGGACAAGCCGAGAACGGTGACGATGCCGACCCCGGGCAACACGCGTTTCGAGTGACGCTCGACCTGCTCGAGTATCCTCACGTAGCGTGGCTTCAACCAGCGCACCAGCGGAGGGTCGGCCTCGGCAAATGGCCGATCCGCGAGGAGCGCCAAACACATCGCGGGTGTCACGGTGAGTGCGACAATGAGCGAAGCGAGAACGGCGAAAATGTAGGCCATGCCGAGGGGCGCGAACAGCCGGCCGGCCACCCCGCTCAAGGTGAGGATGGGAACGAAGACGAGAATGACGGCGAAGGTGGCGTAAACAACCGCGCTACGGACCTCGATCGAAGCATCGAGCACCACGCGAAAGACGGGCGCTGGTGCGGGCAAGCGCGCATTTTCCTGCAGCCGGCGCAGGATGTTTTCCACATCAATCACGGCATCGTCCACGACCTCTCCAATCGCAATGGCCAGGCCGCCCAAGGTCATGGTGTTGAGACTGATCCCGAGCCGCTCCAACACGGTCACTGCGGCCAGGAGCGACAGCGGGATGGCGGTGCACGAAATCGCGGCGGTACGTCCATTGAACAGGAACACTGTCAGGACGAGTATGACGAGCACGGCACCGATCAGCAGGGAACTCTTGACGTTCCCGGTGGCCGTTTCGATGAAGTTCGCCGGGCGAAACAGGTCCGGGGACAGCACCACATCCTCGGCCCGCAGCGCTGGCTCAAGGCCCGCGAGGGCCTGCTCGACGTTGCGGGTGACTTGCAATGTGTTCGCGCCGAATTGATCCGAGACCACCAGGATGACCCCGGGCGTGCCCCGGATGGACGCCGCGCCGATCGGCGGCTCAGGGGCTTCGACCACCCGCCCCAGATCGCCCAGGCGTACGAGCGCGCCGTGGCTTTCACGCACGATGCTCTGGGCCAGCTGCTCAGCGGTGAGGGACTGTCCCTCGGTTTGCACGGTGATGCGCTGGTTGTGATTTTCAATGAAGCCTGCGCCCCGCACGCCGGTGGCGCGTTGCGCCGCCGTCAACACCTCCTCGAGCGCGAGGTCGTAAGCAACCAGCCGCTCGGGCCGCACCTGGATCTGGAAGGCCTTCGCCTCGCCCCCAAACACGGCGACCTTTGCAACCCCCGGCACCGAGAGCAGCCGCGGCTCGAGCGTCCAATCGGCCAGCGTGCGCAGCTGCATCAGCGTGCGCTTCTCGGACGTCAGACCCACGACTAGCATGAAGCTCGTCGAGGAGGTGAGCGGAGTCATGACCGGCGGCGGCACGCCTTGCGGGAGTTGGGCCGACACAGCGGCGAGCCGTTCGGTGATCGCTTGCCGGGCCCGATAGATGTCGCTGGCGGGCTGAAACGTCACGGTCACCAAACCTAAGCCCTGAATTGACTGCGAACGCAGGACGTCGATGCCCTCGACCCCATTGATGGCATTCTCGATCGGCGTGGTGACGAGCTGTTCGACTTGTTCGGGGGCGAGCCCCGGGGCTTCGGCTTGAATGACCACCTGGGGAGGGGCGAACTCCGGGAACACGTCATAGGAGGCGAGCGTGTACGCATACAGTCCGTAGCCGGCCCACATGCACGCGAGCGCGATAATGATGCCGCGAAATTGCAGTGAGAACCGGACAATGAGGCTCAGCATGGCGAGTCCTAGTGGCCTTCTTCGCCCATGGTGATTTGCGCCCGGAACTCTTCCGAGAGCAACACCTGCGCACCGGTGGCCACGAAGCGCTGACCCGCTGAAAAGCCGTGCGACTGAAACCACCCATCGGGCGCCGGCTGGTCCGTGGAGACTTCGCGGCGAGCGAATTGATCCGGTTGGATTTGCACGTAGATCCAGGGCTTGCCCTGGAGCCACACGGCGGCGGAACCCGGCGCGAGCACCCCTTGAACTGCATTGCCCAAGGGGAGGAACGCCACGACGTTCATGCCGGGCAGCAGGCTCGCGCTGTTTGCGGAGACCACCCGATAAAAAAAGCTCCGGCCTTGGATGCTCCGGTCCGTGCGCGACGCCACGGAGATGAACTGTGCCCGAACAAGCGGCCCTTCTGCGGCTTGCACCGTGGCTTCGGGTGGAATGTCCGTCAGGGTCTGACCTACGGGCAGGGTCACCTGGACCAACAAGTCCTCTTGCAAGCGCAGGCGCTCGAGCTGCGGCGCAGCTTGCATGAGCCAGGTTGCGATGACGCGGCCCCACTGTTGCAAGGCTGTGGCTTGCGCCGCGCTCACCGCCGCCCGTGCGGCCTGGGTGTTGGATTCTTGAGCGCGCAAGGTGCCGCCGGCCGCTTGCAGCACCCTCTGTGACACATTCTCATTCTTGTCGTAGAGCGATTTGACCCGTGCGTAGTCCTGCTGCGCCACCTCCAGCGCCGCACGGGCTTTGCTGAGCTGGGCATTCGCCGTCGCGAGGGTGTTGCGCAAGTCCGTCAAGCCGCCCACGTCGAGCACGGTGCCGTAGGCGCGCACCCGCGGTCGGTCGGAGATGGCTGTCAGGGTTGCGAGCACAATGCCCCCGTCAGTCCGGGTGGGCTCATCGAGGCTCACCACGTTCTCGCCGTTGATGACGTGAACTCGGGTCGGTGCTTGTACCGGCTTTTCGCGCTCCGCTTCGGCTGCTACCTCCGCGTGACCGGCGATGAACGCCCACACGAGAGCGCCGGCGGCCCCCACGGCGAGGACGATGAGGAGGAATCGCTTCGACGGGGTATTCATGGCAGGTTCTCGGAGCTGTTCGAGTTCAGCAGTGAGGCGGGCACCGGGGAGTTGCTTGTGCCATCGACTGGCCGCTGCAGGGCGTCCTCCAGTTGCCCCAGCGCCCGTTGCGTCTCGATGAGTGTCATCGTCCGGGACAACTCGGCGGTATGAAGCTCCGTTTGTGTCTGCACGAGCTCGAGGCGGTCCGAAGCGCCCGCGGCGAAGGAGTCCTGCGCTGATTGAAAGTGCTGTCGCGCCATTGAGAGGAGCACATCGGCGGTCTCAAGCTTGCGCACGGCATCGCGGTAGGCCGCAGTTGCCGAGTCGACCTCGCCGATTGCCCGAGCCTGGATAACAAGGAACTCGGCGCCTGCCTGACGGCGATGTGCTTGGGCTTCGGCGATCGGCCCTTGGTTACGATTGAAAGTCGGCAATGTGAGCGAGAAATCCAGCGAGTAATTATTGACACCCTGATTCCACGTGTAGCCCGGGCCTAAGTGGATGTCAGGATACTGTTTGGCGATCTCCAGTTGCAGCGCCGCTTGGCTGGCCTCGTAGGTGGCCAGAGCGCTGAGGATATCGGATCGCTCGATTAATGCCTCCCGGCGCAATGCGCCGGTGTCCTCTACCAAGCTCACGCGATCGAACTCTGCAAAAGACAGCGTCACGGCCTCGAGTGCGCCGACGGGCACCCCTAGCGCCTGGGCGAGCTGGATACGGGCCTGAGCGCTTTGCGTTTGCGCATCGTACAGCTGCAAGACGGTCTGGGCGGCAGTTACCCGTACGAGTTGAACCTCGACCGAGGAGCTTTGTCCAGCCTTGAAGCGCTCCTCCAACAGTATCACGACCTGATTCTGCACCGCCTGTTGTTGGGTGAGCAGCGTTTGGTTCAGCTCCGCCGCATGCAACGCGAGCAGACTCTGGCGCACCCGGCTGCGGATGCTCCACGCCGTGCTGGCTACATCGAGGCGCGCAGCATTGGCCAGATCGCGTGCCTCGGCAACCCGGTAGCCGCGTTTGCCGCCTGTCTCAAGGGGCACATCCAGCGTAAAACCCAGCGTCCAGGGCGAAAAGAACTCGAGCGGCCGCCCGCTGTAGCTCGACGGGGACGTAAAGGTGGGATTAGGGCGCGCACCGGCGGAGATCACCGCGGCCTCAGCGCCCGCCAGCTTCGCCCGTGCCACTTCCAGGTCCGGATGGTAGTAATCAGCAGCAAGCGTCAAGCTGGCCAGGCTCCAGGACGGCGGCGGCCAGGTCTGTGCGAGGGCGGGCGAATGGCTCTCAATGAAGCTTCGTAAGCCGGGCTCCGTCAGCGTGCGGGCGTCGCGCTCTTGCGCCATGTAGGCTGAATTGATCGGTCTGGGTTGGTAGTGCGCGCAGCCGCTAAAGAACCCCACGGCCGTGAGCAGCGCAACGAGCAATACCGGCGGGCAGTAGGAACTGGAACGGTGACGGTGATCCATAGACAATTCATAAACCATATGGCTTGCGGAAGCCAACCAGTGTAGGGCCCGTACGGCGGAGCGGGACAGGAAACCGCCATCAGGGGCACTCGCAGCCGGGTACGCATTTCATTTGCCGGGCTGCGGGGTGGTCGAGGGACAATCGTTGCTACATGGAGGGCAGGGACATTTTACCGCTGCCGATCTATGTGACGACGGTGCGGTCGGAGGTGCCATCCGAGGAGGAACTCAAGCTGCAGGCGGCCATGGACGCCGTCTGTCGATCCTTGGAAATAGGAGAGCAACCATGAGCGGAGCTTTGGATTTGTATTGCGCGCTTCTCGACATCAAGGTCCCGCCGGAGAAAGCCCGGGCGGTCGTGGA
>JALYHU010000067.1 GCA_030776345.1 Pseudomonadota bacterium
GAATCATCGTTCGCAGTGGCGCCCAGGGGCACCTGGGCATCGCTGCGGCGCCACTTGCCCAGCCATTCCTCTCCCAACAGCTCCCGCCCATGCGGCAGGGCCGCCGCGCACGGCGTAAGGGCAATGGTAGTTTCTGCCTTCGGACCCGTACCGCGGCCCTTTGCCACGTAGAAGCCCGCCGCCAACAACGCCGCACGGACGCTGGTGGAATAGGAATAGGTGAACAATTCCACCGGCTTGGCGGAAAATAAATTAGCCAGTTCGCGAAACGCCCCCAAGGTCCACAAGGCGCTGTCGGCCTTGAATGAAAACGGGTCGAAGAAGACGATATCCGGCAGCGCTGCGGAAAATTTGGTCACGTTGAAATCACCGCGTCGCAGGAGCCACTCGATCCCCGCCGCGGTATTTACCCAGCTATTCTCCGCGAGCAACCCGCGCGGTGCTGCATGCCTCAAGTGCGTGAACGAGGCGGGGTGTCGCAGCGCCAGGACCAACGAATCAAGGTCGTTCTCGAAGCTCACCAACGTCAGGGGCCTGCCCACCGCGACGAAATCGGCCGCCGCTTGCGTGCGCAGCGCTTCGACGGCGTGAATGGCCGCCATGGCATTGGCGGCCGCGCCCAAGCCCACGTCCCACACCACCAGCGGTGTCCCACCCGGTTCGGTCAAACGCTCGACCAGACGCGACTGCTCGACGTACAGCGAGCGGGCCTCTTCGGCCGGGTCGTTGATGGAATGCATGACTTCGCCGGAAATGGTGTCCCGGATGCGCCCCGCGCCCGCGCCGGCGGCGGCGCCGGTGCTGAAAACGACCTCGTATCGCCCCAATTTCAGCTTCAGCTTCTGGCGCTGTGCCTTGGTCACATGCGTCGCCGGGCGACCATAGTTATCGCGCGCGTCGAGCACGTCGCGCTGGGAGCGATAAAACTCTGCCCAAGTGTCCGCAAGGATGTGCTCGCGCATCCGGCTCATGAGCTGCATATAAAAATGTATGTTGTGAAGGCCGAGCAGTTGCCAACCCTGCGCTTCCCGCACGCGATTGAGGTGAAACAGATAAGCGATCGAAAAGGTCTTGCAGGTGTGGCAACCGCAGGCCGGGTCGATGGGTCCCTCCATTTCGCGGTAAGCGGCGCGCCGCAGATCCCGCCGGCCCATACTGGTGAAGGCCAACCCTTGTTTCGCGAGCGCCGTGGGCAGAATGCAGTCGAACATGTCGACACCACGATGTACGGCCTCGAGCAGGTCCCGGGTGGTGCCCACGCCCATCAGGTATCGCGGTCGATCCGGCGGGAGAAGTTCGGTGACGACGGCAGTGCATTCCTCGCGCTCGCCCGCGCCCTCCCCCACCGCCAGGCCGCCGATGGCGAACCCATCGAACGGCATTTGCGTGATCGCCCGCGCACTGTCCGCCCGCAAATCCGCATAGTGCGCGCCTTGCACGATGCCGAACAGCGCCTGCGGCGAATCCCCGCGTGCGGCGAGGCTGCGCAGCGCCCAGCGGTGCGTCAACTCCATCGCTCGTTGCGCGACTGCGCGTTCGACGGTCGAAGGCACGCATTGATCGAGCACCATCATGATGTCGCTGCCGATGGCCCGCTGCGCCGAAATGCTGCTCTCGGGGCTCAAGCGCACGATCGTTTGATCCACGTAGCTTTTGAATTCCGCACATTCCTCGTTGACTGACCGGCTGCCCGGCAGCGAGAAGATCTGGAATCCTCCCGAATCGGTGAGCACCGAGCGCGGCCAACTCATGAACCGATGGATGCCGCCGACCTTCTCGAAGAGCTGGGTACCGGGCCGCAGCATCAAATGGTAGGTGTTCGCAAGCAGCACTTGCGCTCCGCTCTCCAATAAGTCCTCGCGCCGCTGCGCGCGAACGGCAGCGTGAGTGCCCACCGGCATGAAGGTCGGGGTAACGACCTCGTTGTGCAGTGTTTTGAAGCGCCCCGCGCGGGCTCTTGAACCCGAAGCAGTGGCCTCCAGTTTGAAACTCAGTCTTGTCATCTTGGTCCGGCTACGGGTCGCGGGGTTGAATTGTCCCACACCCGCCGTAGGACGGTCGCGCCGCCGTCGAGCGTCGCTCCAGGACTACGTCACAATCCGGGGCCCCGATTTGCGACCCGGATCCGCCGGCTCAAGAAACGCGGGCCTGAGCCGAAACAACCCTCAGAGTGAGGACATTTTCGCCGCGTCACCTCGTAATAGATATCCGGAACTACCGCCACCGTATTTGCCCACATGACATTCAAGAAGAAGATCTGGTCGATTCCGCTCACAGCAGTGCTGGTCTTTGGTCTAAGCCTCGCTGTGACGTTTTTCGTGAGCACGCGCACGGCAAGAACCATATCGGACTTGGGCAGCGTTCGATATCCGAGCGTCGACATCACGCAACGGCTCCAACCCCAACTCAAATCGGTCTCGGATGCTTTGCAGTCCGCGGTTGCGGAGGGCGATGCCGGCAAACTCGCCGAGGTCCGCACCATCGCCGAGCAGTTCCGCCGCAATACGAGCGCGCTGTCCGCGCTGCCGGGTCAACGCGAGACGGGCGATGCGCTGCGGGCCGGCTTCGATTCCTATTTTGAGGCGGCCTTGCATGCGTCGAACGTGATACTTGACAAGAAGAGCGGCGAGGCGGGGAGCGCCATCGCCGACATGCAGGCAAAACAGAAAAGCATCGATGCCGCCATAACGACCGCCACGGCCACCGCCCGCGACGCTATCAAGGCATCCCTCGATGCGGGTAACCGCGGCCTGCGCAACATCCTATGGACGACGGTGCTCGGCGCCGTGGTGGTAGTCGTCGGCTTGATCCTGCTTTCGCACTACATCGTGGGTAGCCTCTGGCGCCAGCTCGGCGGCGATCCAAGCCAGGCACGTGATTTTGCGGAGAAAATCGCAGCGGGGGATCTGTCGGCGGATATCGAGCTCGCACACGACGATACACGGAGTCTCATGGCGGCACTGAAGGCGGTCAGCGGACGGATCACCTCGGTCATTGCCGCCCAGACGGAGATGTCTCGGGAGCATGAACGGGGCAACAGCGACCACCGCATCGACGCCGCCGGGCTGCCGGGGTCCTACCGCGAACTGGCGCATATGAGCAACGAACTGGTCGACGCCCACCTGAAAGTCACCGCGTTGCTGGTCGATGTGCTGCAGGACTACGGACGCGGCAACTTCAAAGTCGATATGCCGCAACTCCCGGGAAAGAAGGGCGATTTGACTCGGGCCGCGGCCGAGGCGAAGAAAAACCTTCTGGCCATCAATCTGGAACTCAAGCGCTTGGTCGACGCCGCGACCAACGGTGATTTCACCGCCCGAGGCGACAGCAGCGCTTTTCAGCACGTGTTCAGCGAAATGATCGACGGCATGAATCAAGTCATGGGGGCATGCGAAACCGGGATCACCGACGCCGGCCAAGTACTGGAGGCGCTCGCGCGCGGCGATTTGCGCAATGGAATGCGCGGTACCCACCGCGGTCAATTCGCACAGCTGCAGAACGACGCGAACACGACGGTGAGCCGACTGAACGCGATCATCACGAAGCTCAAGGACTCGTCCGAGTCGATCGACACCGCAGCGCGCGAGATCAGCACCGGCAATAGCGATTTGAGCAAGCGCACGGAACTGCAGGCGGCGAGTCTCGAGCAGACCGCGAGCTCGATGGAGGAAATGACGTCGGCGGTGAACCAAAATGCGCAGAACGCCACTCGCGCCAATGAACTGGCCATCGGCGCCTCGAGCGTCGCGATCAAGGGCGGCGCGGTCGTGGAACAGGTCGTCGGCACCATGACCTCGATAGAAAGCAGCTCGAGAAAAATCGTCGCCATCATCAGCGTCATAGACGGCATCGCGTTCCAGACGAACATTCTTGCCTTGAACGCTGCCGTCGAAGCGGCGCGGGCCGGCGAACAGGGTCGCGGCTTTGCGGTGGTGGCCAGCGAAGTGCGCAATCTGGCGCAACGTACCGTAACGGCCGCCAAGGAGATCAAAGAATTGATAGGGGAATCCGTCGAGAAAATCGGCGCGGGCACGGTGCTGGTGGATGCGGCGGGCCAGACCATGAAGGAGATCGTGGACGCCGTGAAGCGCGTAACCGACATCATGGGCGACATTACTTCCGCCAGCGCGGAGCAGCGGTCGGGCATCGAGTCGGTCAGCGCCGTCATCACGCAAATGGACGAAGCCACTCAGCAGAATTCCGCCCTGGTGGAGCAGGCCGCCGCCGCCGCCCAGAGTCTGCAGGAGCAGGCTGCCGGTTTGTTTCAGGCAGTTGCGGTATTCGAGGTTGCGGGCGACAAGACGCGGCACTCGTCGGAACGGACCAAGAATGTCGCAAGCTTGCCCACGAACACCCGGGGCGCGCGCCCGAGACTGGCCGCAAGATCCGTCTGACGGGAATCGCGCGGCGGGTGGTCGCCGCTATGCAGGCCGCATCACTCCCCCGTGCACCACGGCCACGCAAGGATTGGCGCCGAGGTTGTAACAAAGCTCGGCGGGTCTTTCGATCCTGTACAACGCAAAGTCGGCACGCTTGCCCACCTCGAGAGTGCCGATACTCGCCTGAAGGCCGAGTGCCTGCGCGGCGCAGCGTGTAACGCCGCTCAAGGCCTCCAGCGGCGTCAGGCCGAACAGGGTGCAAGCCATATTGAGCGCGAGCAATAGGGACGTGCACGGTGAACTGCCGGGATTGCAGTCGGTCGCCACCGCCATGGCGACGCCCTTCTCCCGGAGCAGCGGAACGGGCGGAGGCGTCGATTGGCGCAGCATGAAGTACGCACTCGGCAGCAGCACGGCCACCGTGCCCGCGGCCGCGAGGGCACTTGCGCCGCCCGCGCTCAAATATTCCAGATGATCCGCCGACAGCGCCCCATACCGGGCGGCCAGCTCCGCCGCACCCATATCGGTCAACTGGCCGGCGTGCACGTGCGCGGGTAGACCCAGCCGCTGCGCGGCGCGCAGCAAGCTTTCCGTCTCGGCGAGCGTGAAAGCGATGTTCTCGCAAAACGCATCGACCGCGTCCACCAGCCCGGCGCCGGCCAGAGTTTCGAGCCACGGGCCGCTCGCCCGCTCGACAAAGCCTGCGCGGTCCGCGTGAAATTCCCGCGGCAGCGCATGCAGGCCGAGATACGTGGCCTTTATCGATAAGGGGAGTTGCCGGCCCAGCTCTCGGGCGACCTCCAGCATGCGCCGCTCCGTGGCCAGCTCGAGTCCATAGCCCGATTTCACTTCAATGGTGGTCACTCCCTCGGACATCAGGCGCTTTGCGCGCAACATGGCCGAGGCCAGCAGCGAATCGTTGCCGGCCGCACGTGTGGCATTCACAGTCGCTTGAATGCCGCCTCCCGCCCGCGCGATCTCTTCGTAAGAGACGCCGCTAAGCCGCTTCTCGAACTCCTCCACGCGGTTACCGCCATACACCAGATGGGTGTGACAGTCGATCAGGCCCGGCGTCATCCACAGGCCCTGGCAATTCTCGACAGGAATCTTGTCGGCCGCGGCCTTGCGCGCGGCATCCGCCGCCGCACCCAGCCACGCGATCCGCCCACCCTTGACCGCCAATGCTGCGTTTGTCAGATGAGCGTCAGGTTCGCGGCCGGCGGCCATCGTGGCGATGTTCGCACCGATCCAAACCCGGTCCCATTCCCGGTCGGCCAATGCCCGCTCTCGATCGTCCGCCATTGCTTTTTCCGACGCCATTGCTGTTCCGCGAATGATACGGCAAGCTGGGCTCCCTATACAGGTATAGGCAACATGCCTCGACAGTACTATTTGGAATCGGTCTTGCTCCGGCAAGGATGGACGCGCGGGGTCGTCGTCACCGTGTTGAACGATGGACACATCGGAGCCATCGAAACACCGGCTGACGGCGCAGGGCCCACGGCGCAGGGCCGGGCGCACGATGTCGAGAGGATCGACGGAATTGTCGTCCCCGGCTTGGCGAACGCGCACAGTCACGCATTCCAACGCGGCATGACGGGCAACACGGAGTACCGCCTTTCGGCGCGCGACAGCTTTTGGACATGGCGGGAGGCCATGTACCGCCTGGCCAATCGCATCGAGCCGGACGACCTTCAGATCCTCGCGACGCAGCTGTTCATAGAGATGCTCAAATCAGGCTATACGTCCGTCGCCGAATTCCATTACCTGCACCGGCAATGCGACGGCCGCGTCTACCCCGGTCGCAATGCGCTATGGGACGCCGTCACCGACGCCGCCGCGGCGACCGGCATTGCGCTGACGTTTTTGCCGACGCTGTATCAAACCAGCGACTTTGGCGCCCAGCCGCTGAAACGCGAACAAGCGCGCTTTACCCTGGAAACCCAGCACTTTCTGCGCGCGATCGAGGACCGCGTCAGCGCCGAACGGCTCGCCGGCTCGGGTGTGCTACGCACCGGCGCGGCGTTCCACAGCCTGCGCGCCGTGCCGCTCGAGACGCTGCGCCAAGCGACGCACGCGCTGCGTAACATGGACAGGACGCTGCCGTTGCACATCCATGTCGCAGAGCAGGTGAAGGAAGTCGAGGCTTGCATGGCTCATACCGGGCGGCGGCCGATCGAGCTGCTGCTGGATACGGGATTGCTCGATCGGCACTGGTGTCTCGTTCACGCCACTCATGCAACGGCGGCTGAATTGAAAGGCATCGCCGCGACCGACGCCGCGGTATGCGTATCCATCAGCACCGAGGCCAATTTAGGCGATGGGTTCTTCGACACCGCGCGGTTTCTGAAATTCGGCGGCCGAGTATGTGTCGGCTCCGACAGCCAAGCCACCGTCTGCCCCGCGGAGGAATTGCGCTGGATGGAATATCAACAGCGGCTGCGCAAGAGGCGGCGCGGTGTGCTGACCGATACGGGCGAATCCCACGTCGGCACTCGCCTATGGCGAGACGCCGCCTTGCATGGGGCGCAGGCGGTTGGCCAGCCCTCCGGCGTCATCGATGTCGGCCTTCGAGCGGATTGGTTGGTGCTCGATACCGGGCATCCCAGCATGGCGGGCGCACCCATCGAGAATGCGCTCGATCACCTGCTCTTCGCAGGCGGCGGCGCCGCGATTCGCGACGTCATGGTGGGCGGACGGTGGGTGGTGAAGGAGCGGCGTCATACCGCCGAGCTGCCGCTGCGCGGCCGCTTTTTCGATCTCATGGCGCGGCTCGCCGCCCGCGTCTAAGTCGGATCGGGAAAGACGAGCGGGCTCCGCTTGTCGCATCGCGTGCAGCGCGTGCAGTGCGTGCAACGCGTGCTCCCAAAAACAGGCCCCTCATCAAGTATGTCGAAAGGCAGCCGACAACTTACCACGGCTGCGCGCTAGGCGCGTGGATGTTGCAGTTGGATTGTCGTGGACAAGGATAAGAGGAATCAGGATATGCAGAGACTACACGCGTGCTGCGCCCGCGCAGCCATGGCCATGCTGCTGTCGC
>JALYHU010000068.1 GCA_030776345.1 Pseudomonadota bacterium
GCGCCGGCTCGTGAATTTCTACTTGGTCCGTTTCTGGTCACCGCGCCGCTCCGGCGTCACCTTGACCACAACCCACAAAGCAGGTTTCTTCGATCCAGGTGGCTGGCATTACCGCTTTAACTTAAACCTTGGGCATACGTGACCGGCCGATAGCTTCTTTTGTAGTAGGTATTCTTCACATGACGAAAATGTATGTTGGCAATCTCCCGTTCTCAATGGACGAGTCCGCGGTGCGCGCGCTGTTCGAAAAGCATGGTGCGGTACAGTCGGTTGCGCTGATCAATGATCGCGACACCGGTCGGCCCCGCGGCTTCGGCTTCGTTGAAATGGCAAGCGCAGATGCTGCGCGCGCCATGCAGGCCTTGAATGGCCACGATGTCGACGGGCGAGCGCTGAAGGTGAACGAGGCCCAAGAGCGCACCGGCGGTGGTGGCGGCGGCGGCGGCGGTGGTGGTGGTGGTGGATCGCGCGGTCCGAAGCGCTGGTAACAGCTTTTTGGATTGAGTGATGATTGGGGCCGCAGCGATGCGGCCCCAATCGTTTCAGAGTGACGGATTGGTTTTCGGGCGACGGAATTTAGAGCGAAGGATTGTTCGATCAGGGTTTACGCCCAAGCCCGCTTTGCCTATAATCGCGCCCCTCGGCGGGGGGCCTCAATTTGGCTTGAGCGCAGTTGCGGTACGGCCCCATGCGAGGGAACGTTCGGATTGGCTTTGTTGAAATGCCCCCCAAAGGGGTTTTTCTCGTTGCAGATATGGGGGGCCGATGGTCCCCTTTTTTGTTTGCGGGGCTTGTGCAGGAGTTCGCTTAGGGTTTGCAAGAATGCGTGACGCCTTGCTGCGCTTGCTGGAGCCGCCGATCGAGGCGATGGACTATGAGTTGGTGGACGTAGAGTTCGTCCGCGAAGGTCGGGGCGGGGTTCTACGGGTTTTTATCGATAGGCCCGGGGGTAGTGCGCCGGACGTCGAGCCGCCGGTAGGCATCACGGTCGATGATTGCGCGCGCGTGAGTCACGCGGTGAGCCAAGTGCTCGAGATCGAGGATCCGATCAAGGGTCATTACACGCTGGAAGTCTCTTCGCCGGGTTTCGATCGGATCTTGCGCAAGCGCGCGCATTTCGAGCGGTTCGTGGGCGAGCGGATTCTTGCCGAGATGAAGCTGCCGATCGACGGGCGGCGACGGTTCATCGGAGTGTTGAAAACGATTGCGAACGACTCGATTGTAGTGGAGGTCGACGGGCAGGCGCACAGCTTGCCGCTCGAGCGGATTCAGAAGGCGAGATTACGGCCGGAGTGACCAGGAGTCTTAAGGGCAATGAACAAAGAAATCTTGATGGCGGTCGATGCGGTATCCAACGAGAAGGGCGTCGACAAGGAAATCATATTCGACGCGCTCGAAGCGGCGCTCGCATCCGCCACTCGCAAGAAATTTGGCGAGGAACTGGACGTGCGTGTGTCGATCAACCGCAAGACGGGCGGCTACGACACGTTCCGCCGCTGGAAGGTGTTCGCCGACGAATCCACCGAGCTGGAAGTCCCCGAGCGCGAACTTCGAATGGACGATGCGCGGGAAATCGACAAGGACGGGGAGCCGGGCGGATACGTCGAGTAACCGATGGAGTCGGTACCGTTCGGCCGAATTCTAGCTCAGACCGCCAAACAGGTGATCGTGCAGAAGGTCCGCGAGGCCGAGCGCGCCCAAGTGGTCGATGCCTACAAGGACCGAGCCGGTACCCTCGTCAGCGGCATCGTCAAGCGCGTCGATCGCAACGGCGTGTACGTCGATCTCGGGGCGAATGCCGAGGGCTTCATCGCGCGCGAGGAAATGATACCGCGCGAGCCGGTGCGCTCTCAGGATCGCATCAAGGCCTTCTTGAAGGAAGTGCGCAACGAGCCCCGCGGCCCGCAGCTCTTCCTCTCGCGCACCGCGCCGGAATTCCTGATCGAACTGTTCAAGCTGGAAGTGCCCGAAGTGGGCCAGGGACTCATCAACATCCTGGCCGCGGCGCGCGACGCGGGCGTGCGCGCCAAGATCGCCGTGCGCAGCAACGATCCCCGGGTCGATCCGGTGGGCGCCTGCGTCGGTATGCGCGGTTCGCGAGTTCAAGCGGTGTCGAACGAGATCGCGGGCGAGCGGGTGGACATCATTCCATTCGACGACAACAACGCGCAGTTCGTCATCAACGCCATGGCGCCCGCCGAAGTCACTTCCATCGTGGTCGACGAAGACTCGCATTCCATGGACATCGCCGTGTCGGAGGACAAGCTGTCGCAGGCCATCGGCCGCGGCGGTCAGAACATCCGCCTCGCCAGCGAATTGACCGGCTGGGAATTGAATGTCATGAGCGAATCGCAAGCCGAGGCGAAGAGCGAGACGGAATCCCTGGCGCTGCGCGAGACCTTCATGAAGCAACTCGACGTGGACGCGGACGTCGCCAGTATCTTGGTACAGGAAGGGTTCTCGACCATCGAGGAGATCGCCTACGTACCGGCCAGCGAGCTGAACGGCATCGAAGAGTTCGACGAAGAGATCGTCAAGGAGCTGCGCACCCGGGCGCGCGATGTGCTGTTGACGCAGGCGATCGCGAGCGAAGAGTCGATGGACGGCGCCGAGCCGTCGGCCGATCTCATCGAGGTCGCGGGCGAAGCCCTGGGCAAGACCCTGGCGCGCAAGGGCGTGAAGACCCGCGAGGATCTGGCCGACCTCGCGGTCGATGAGCTCGTGGAAATGGGCAGCGTCGATGAGAAGAAGGCCGCCGAATTGATAATGGATGCCCGCAAACACTGGTTCGCGGAAGAAGCTAAGGTTTAGGAGCAGCAGTATGGCAGATGTAACCGTCGCGCAATTCGCCGAGGTGCTCAAAGTGCCGGTGGATCGGCTGCTTCAGCAACTCGATCAGGCGGGCATTCGGGTGGACAGCGCCGAAGCCATGATCAGCGAAGATGCGAAACACGAATTATTGACGCATTTGCGCCGCAGTCACGGCCGCGAGGACCTGCAGGCCGACGCGGCGCCGAGAAAAATCACGTTGCGGCGCAAGTCGCAGTCGGAGTTGAAGCTTGCGAGCCCGCAGGGCCGGGCGCGCACCGTGAACGTCGAAGTGCGCAGCAAGCGAACCTACGTGAAGCGCGAAGTGCTCGAGGATCAAGCGCGCCTGCAGCAGGAGGAAATCGACAAGCTGCGCGAAACCGAGGAGCAGGCCAAGGCCGCGCTCGAGCGCGCCGAGCACGAGCGGCTGGAGAAGGAGCGTCTCGATCGCGAGCGCGTCGAGGAGGAGAGCCGCCGCCGCACCGACGAGGAGGTTCGCAAACGAACCGCCGAGGAAGAAGCGCGCCGCGTTGCCGAAGTGCAAGCGCGCGAGGTCGCCGAGCGTGAGCGCAAGGCCGCCGCCGCCAAACCCGGCAAGGCCGTGCGCGAGGTGGTGGACGACAAGGCGACGCGATACGGCCGCCAGGAACTGCACATCGTCGGCGACGTGAGTTCGCGGCACAAGAAGAAAAAATCCCGCGACGGGCGGCGTCGCTCGATGGGCGGCGACAGCGATACCAAACACGGCTTCGAAATGCCGACGGCGCGAGTCGTTCGCGAAGTGGCGATCCCGGAGGCCATGACGGTCGCGGAGCTGGCGCAGAAGATGGCCGTCAAGGCCACCGAAGTCATCAAGGTCATGATGAACATGGGCGTGATGGCCACGATCAATCAAATGATCGAACAGGACACCGCGGTGCTGGTCGTCGAGGAAATGGGCCATACCGCCGTATTGCGCAAGGAAAACGTCATCGAGGACGATTTGCAGGGCGACACGGACTCGTCGCAGGAAGTGTCGCCGCGTCCGCCGGTGGTTACCGTCATGGGCCACGTCGATCATGGCAAGACCTCGCTGCTCGACTACATACGGCGTACCAAGGTGGCGGCGGGCGAGGCCGGCGGCATTACGCAGCACATCGGCGCATACCATGTCGAGACCGCGAAGGGGATGGTGACCTTCCTGGACACGCCCGGCCACGCGGCGTTCAGCTCGATGCGGGCGCGCGGCGCCCAAGTCACCGATATCGTGATTCTGGTGGTGGGGGCCGACGACGGCGTCATGCCGCAAACCGTCGAGGCCATACAGCACGCGCAAGCGGCGAAGGTGCCCATCGTGGTCGCCCTCAACAAGATGGACAAGCCCGAGGCCGACGCCGAGAAGGTGAAACAGGAACTCACCAAGTACGGTGTGATTCCCGAGGAATGGGGCGGCGAGAATATTTTCGTGCCGGTCTCGGCGCGGACGGGTCAGGGCGTCGACCAACTGCTCGACAGCATTCTGCTGCAGGCCGAAGTGCTCGAGTTGAAGGCGCCGACCACCGGGCTCGCGGCCGGCTATGTGATCGAATCGAGTCTGGAAAAGGGACGCGGCGCGGTTGCGACCGTGTTGGTGCTGCGCGGGACATTGAAACTCGGCGATCCCTTGTTGATCGGCCAGGAGTTTGGCCGCGTGCGCGCGTTGTTCGACGAGGCCGGCAAGCCGGTCGACGCGGCGGGACCTTCCATTCCCGTGGTGGTTCTGGGACTGTCCGGCGCGCCGAACGCAGGCGACGAGTTGTTGGTGGTCGAGAGCGAACGTAAGGCGCGCGACGTGGCGATGCACCGACAGTCGAAGTCGCGCGACGTCAAGCTCGCCCAGAAGAGCGCCAACATGCAGGACGTCTTCTCCACCATGGGCGAGAGCAAGGCGGATCTCGTGCAGCTGTTGGTCAAGGCGGACGTGCAGGGCAGCGTCGAGGCCCTGCGCGATGCGCTGAACGCGCTGTCGACCGGCGAAGTCGCGGTCAACATCGTGGCCTCGGGCGTCGGCGGCCTCACCGAGTCCGACATCACCCTGGCTGCCGCCTCCAAGGCGCGCATCATTGCGTTCAACGTGCGCGGCGATGCGGCCGCGCGCACGGCCATCAAGGATCACGGCGTCGACGTACGTTATTACAGCATCATCTACGAAGCCATCGACGACATCCGTGCGGTGCTCACGGGCATGCTGTCGCCCGAAGTCAAAGAGTCCATCGTGGGCCTGGCCGCGGTCCGCAGCGTTTTCCGTTCGAGCAAATTCGGTACGGTGGCCGGTTGCATGGTCATCGACGGCTACGTGCGGCGCAATTTTCCGATTCGCGTATTGCGCAACAATGTGGTCATCTTCGAGGGTGCATTGGAGTCCCTCAAACGCTTCAAGGACGACGTCAACGAAGTGCGCGCCGGAACGGAGTGCGGGATCGGCGTGAAGAACTACAACGACGTACAAGAAAACGACCAGATCGAGTGCTATTCGCGCGTGGAAGTTGCACGGACTCTGTAGAGGTGGCAAAGGATAATCCGCGGGCTCGGCGCTTGGGCGAGCAGATCCAGCGTGAACTCACGGATCTGTTGCGCCGCGACGTCAAGGACGGGCGCATCGGCAACGTCACGATCACCGCGGTATCGGTGACCGGCGATCTGCGGACGGCCCGGGTGCACTACTTGGTATTCGGCAAGGAAGGCGCCGACCCGAAGGTTCAGCGCGGCCTCGAGAGCGCGGCCGGTTTCTTGCGCAATGCGCTGTCGCGCTCGTTGATGATCCGCTATACCCCGACGTTGAGTTTCGAATTCGACACGACGATTGAGCACGGCGTGCGCCTGACGCAGCTGATCGACTCGGTGACCAAGCCGGACAACAGCGGCGCGCGCGAGACCGCAGCGGGTGCCGAAGATCGCGTGATCGACGAGGGCGATTATATCCCCGCTGGCAAAGCCGCTCCGGACGAAGCCGGCTGATGCCCGCCGACATTCACGGAATTCTGTTGCTCGACAAACCTTTGGGCATCAGTTCGGCCGGGGCCGTGGCCCGCGTCAAGCGTCTTTTCGGCGCCAGGAAGGCCGGACATACGGGCTCTCTCGACCCGCTGGCATCCGGGATGCTGCCGATTTGTTTCGGCGAGGCCACGAAGTTCGGCGCGCAGCTGCTCGATGCGGATAAGACGTACCGCGTGACGGCGCGCTTGGGCGAACGCACGGCGAGCGGCGACCGCGAATCCGATATCATCGAAAGGCGGCTGCTGCCGCAGTTTTCCGCACGGCAACTCGAGTGTGCCCTCGCGGAATTTCCACGTGAGTATGCGCAAGTGCCGCCCATGCACTCGGCCATCAAACAGGACGGCAAGCCTTTATACGAGTATGCGCGGGCCGGCATCCTGCGCGAGCGGGCCGCGCGCACCATTACGATCCACGAGATGCGGCTGCTCGACTGGCGGACGCCGGACCTGTCATTCGACGTGCGGTGCACGAAGGGAGCCTACATCCGTGTGCTCGCCGAGGATCTGGCGGCGCAGCTGGGAACGATCGCGCATCTGGTTGCCCTGCGTCGCCTCGGCGTCGCGCCATTTTCGACGGAGCCCCCTTGGACCTTCGAGGCCCTGGAGTCCATGAGCCCCGCGCAGCGCCTGGAATCGTTGCTGCCGGTGGATGCCGCGCTCCGAGATTGGCGGCGATTGGACCTTCCCGCGGGCGGCGTCAGCGCCTTTCGGCAGGGCCAGACCATATCCGTCCCGGCGGAGCCCCCCGGAAATGTGCGTATCTACGCCGCCGGGCTGGGATTTCTAGGTCTGGGGGCGATCGAGCCGGCCGGCCGGGTGGTCCCCATCCGGCTGGTCGCCTCGAGCACGGTCCCGGCGTGAGCGCAGGCTACCGTTGCGACTTATTGCCGTCGGGAAGCGAATCCCTGCTTGAGAGCGGATGCCGTGACGCGTACAATGCGCGCCTCTTAAAAGGCCTAAGTTATTGATTCACGGTTATTGATTGAGGTTCGATTAGAATGCCACTTACTCGCGAAGAAAAGACGGACGTCGTAGGAAAATTCCAGCGCAGCGCGCAGGACACCGGTTCGCCCGAAGTTCAAATTGCCTTGTTGTCCGAGCGCATCAACGGCTTGAGCCAGCATTTCACCACGCACAAAGCCGACCACGCCTCGCGTCGCGGACTGCTCAAGATGGTCAATCAGCGCCGCAAGCTGCTCGATTACCTGAAGAGCAAGACTCCCGACAAGTACACACAAGTGGTCGAACGCCTAGGCTTACGCCGCTAACGGTACTGGCCCACGGGGTCAGACGTCTCGTGCTTCCGATAAATCAATCCGACACAAGGGGCTCTAGAGCGCCATGAAAACAAGTTTTCAGTATGGGGATCACACCGTAACGATCGAGACGGGCGAACTCGCGCGTCAAGCGGACGGTGCGGTGCTCGTGACGATGAGCGATACGGTGGTGCTCGTTACGGCGGTGGGTCTCAAGAAGGCGACGCCGGGCCGCGATTTCTTCCCGTTGACGGTGAACTACCAGGAAAAAACCTACGCCGCCGGCCGCATTCCCGGCGGATTCTTCAAGCGCGAAGGGCGTCCCACCGAGAAGGAAACTCTCACGTCGCGTTTGATCGATCGTCCGATCCGTCCGCTGTTCCCGGAAGGCTTCATCAACGACGTTCAGGTAGTTGCTTCGGTGCTGTCGGTCAACTCGGAAGTGGATCCGGACATCGCGTCGCTGCTCGGGGCGTCCGCCGCACTCGCGATTTCTGGAATGCCGTTCTTGGGTCCGATCGGTGCGGCTCGGGTCGGATATCTCGGCGGCAAATACGTACTCAATCCCACCGCCACGCAGCTTGCGGAATCGAAGCTCGACCTCGTTGTCGCCGGCACGCAGGAAGGTGTGCTGATGGTGGAGTCCGAGGCGGACGGCTTGGATGAAGAGGTGATGCTGGGCGCCGTGATGTTCGGCCACGAACAGATGCAGGTGGCGATCAAAGCCATCACGGAACTTGCCGCTGAAGCGGGCAAACCGAAATGGTCATGGGCCGCGCCGCTGCCGAACAACGAACTGAAAGAAGCGGTGCGTGCGATCGCCGAGAAGAGCCTCGTTGCCGCCTACGCGCTGACGGAAAAGCAGCAGCGTTATGCGAAGATCGGCGAAATCAAGACGGCCGCGTTGGACGCTCTCGCCAAAGGCGATGCCGCCGCGGGCGGTTCACCGGCGAAGTTCACGGCCGACCAGGTGAGCGGCGAGTTTTTCAATCTGGAATATCGGCTGGTGCGCGAGCGCATCCTCGAAGGTCTGCCGCGCATCGACGGGCGCGATACCAAAACCGTGCGGCCCATTCAAATACGCACCGGTGTGCTGGCCCGGACGCACGGGTCCGCGCTGTTCACGCGCGGCGAAACGCAGGCCCTGGTGGTAACGACGCTCGGTACGGGCCGCGATGCTCAAGTCATCGACGGTTTGACCGGTGAACGCAAAGAGCCGTTCATGCTGCATTATAATTTCCCTCCCTTCAGCGTCGGTGAGACCGGCATGATGGGTTCGCCCAAACGGCGCGAAATCGGGCACGGCAACCTCGCCAAGCGCGGCGTGAAGGCGGTCATGCCCGGTATCGAGAAGTTCCCGTACGTCATTCGCATCGTGTCGGAGATCCTGGAGTCCAACGGCTCGAGTTCGATGGCATCGGTGTGCGGCAGCAGTCTCGCGCTGATGGACGCGGGCGTGCCGATCAAGGCGCCGGTGGCCGGAGTCGCCATGGGCTTGGTCAAGGAAGGTACGCGCTTCCAGGTGCTGACCGACATTCTGGGCGATGAAGATCATTTGGGCGATATGGATTTCAAGGTGGCTGGCACCAAAGACGGTATCACCGCGCTGCAGATGGACATCAAGATCACGAGCATCACTCGCGAGATCATGAAGGTGGCGTTGGATCAGGCACGCTCCGGCCGGCTGCACATCTTGGGCGAGATGAACAAGGTACTGTCCAAGCCGCGCGAGAACATGTCCGAGTGGGCGCCGACCATCATCACCTTGAAGATCGATCCGGAAAAGATCCGCGACGTCATCGGCAAGGGCGGCGCGGTCATTCGTCAGATCACCGAAGAGACCGGCACCTCGATCGACATCGAGAACGATGGCACCGTGAAGATCGCTTCCGTGCAGGGCGCGGCGGGCCGTGAAGCTCAGCGCCGGATAGAACTCATCACGGCCGACATCGAAGTCGGCAGGGTGTACGAGGGCAAGGTCGCGCGCCTCATGGATTTCGGTGCGTTCGTGACCATACTACCGGGCCGCGACGGGCTGGTGCACATCTCGCAGATCTCCGAGGAACGTGTCGAGCGCGTCGGCGACAAGCTCAAGGAGGGCGATGTGGTGCGCGTCAAGGTGCTCGAAGTGGATCGGCAGGGACGCGTGCGTTTGTCGATGCGCAACGTCGACGCCGCCTAGGCGGGCGCGCTCGGCCGGTGGGCGCGTTTAGCTGACCTAGCCCGAGGCAGTCGCCGCCCCGGGGGCGCCGCGCCCGGGGCAGCCCCAGGACTCGGGCCGCCGCCGGATCACTTGTTGAGGTTCGTTGCCTCACGCGGCGGCGACAGCGGCTTGTATTCATCGGGCGGCCGCGGAGGCGCGAACGGTTTTAAGCGTTCGCGTACGGGTTGCGGCTGTTGGCTCATGAACTGACGCAATGACTGTTCCAAATGACCGCAAACCAGCGTTTGCGCGCCGCTGCCATAGGAACGGATCACATTGACCATGAAGTCTTGGCTCAATATGGGCTCCGGCAGATGCTCTTGTTCGGCGATCACCTGCAACAGAATGCTGCGGGTGATGTCGGCGTTGTTCTTCTTGTCGACGACGATGAAATCGATTCGCTCGACGACCAAGCGCCGTACATCCGCCAACGTAATATACCGGCTCTCGACGGTGTCGTAGAGGCGTCGGTTCGGATACTTCTTAATCACTCGCGGATCGCTCATGGGGCTCCTCGCTCGTGGTTGGCCGACGCGCCACCGGAAGATGCCGGTACGTGCCCGATGCCAATGACCTTTCCCTGGACATGGCAGAGGATAGCGCAACGCAGCGCGAAGGCAAATCTTGATTGAAAAGCGCGAACCGGCGGTCCGACGAGCCCTTTCCGCGCTTGCTCGGTCACGGGCCTGGTGGTGCTGGCCCGTGGAGCGGCAGGCTCAGGCGCTTCGGGACCTGATCCGCATCCCACCGTCCGATAGCCCACCGCCACGCTTCGGCGATGGATGCCGTGGCCAATTCGGGAGGTGGTGAGAGGTTGAGCAAGTCGAAGACTTTAACCAGCTGCCCAATCACCGACCCCGACCCCGACCCCGACCC
>JALYHU010000069.1 GCA_030776345.1 Pseudomonadota bacterium
ACTATGAACCCAACAAGCGACATCCACACATTCGCGGCCGAGGTCGTCGATATGCCGAGAAATGTCGGCAACAATCCATCGATCGCCCAGGGCTGCCGCCCGTACTCCGCCACGATCCATCCCAGCTCCGCCGCTATCCACGGCGAGGGCAAGCTGTACAGGCACACCCGGAGGAACCAACGGTTTTGTTCAAACCGATGGCGAGTCGCCAAGTAAAACGCAGTCGTAAACAAGGCAATCAACCAGAATCCCAGGGCGACCATGAAGCGAAAGCTCCAGAAAAGAACCGGAACATTTGGAACCGTCGACCAAGCCGCCCGATCTATCAGCTCGGGCGTTGCTGCGGCCGGATTACGCGTATAGCGCAACAGCAGCAGGCCATAGCCTAGGTCTGCCCCATGCGCGTCGAATTGCGCGTGGGCATCCTGATCGGAATGGTTCGCGCGCAGCGCTTGAAGCGCGGCGTGTGCTTGCATTCCACTTTTGATCCGCTCCTTGGCGCGTTCCACCAGGTCAACGATGCCCGGCACGGGCTGATCGAACGACCGGGTGGCGATCAATCCGAGCAGCCACGGGACTTTTACTTCCGCGTACGTTTTGCGGTTCTTTACGTCCGGCAATCCGAACAGAGTAAAGCCTGCCGGGGCCGGCGCGGTGTCCCACTCGGCCTCGATGGCCGCGATCTTCATCTTCTGATTCTCACTGGCTTCATATCCGGACTGATCGCCGAGCACCACGACCGACAGAGAACAGGCGAGGCCGAAGCTCGCCGCGACCGCCATCGAGCGTCGCGCGATCTCGGTATTGCGCCCGTTTAACAAATACCATGCGCTGATAGCCAGAACAAATACCGAGCCGACCACGTAGCCGGCCGCGACCGTGTGCACGAACTTGGCCTGCGCCACGGGGTTGAAGATCACTGCGCCAAACGAAACCAGCTCCATTCGCATGGTTTCGTAGTTGAACTCCGCTCCCGTCGGATTTTGCATCCAGGCATTCGCGATGAGAATCCACAGCGCCGACAGGCTCGAGCCAAGGGCCACCAGCGCGGTGACGGTCAAATGGCCGATTTTCGACAGGCGGTCCCATCCGAAGAAAAAGAGACCCACAAAAGTGGACTCCAGAAAAAATGCCATCAGCCCTTCGATCGCCAGCGGCGCACCGAAGATATCGCCGACGTAGTGCGAGTAATAGGCCCAGTTGGTGCCAAACTGAAATTCCATGGTGATTCCGGTGGCCACACCCATAGCGAAATTGATGCCGAACAATACGCCCCAGAAGCGCGTCATTCGCTTCCAAATCTCTCGTCCCGTCATGACATACACGGACTCCATGATGACCAGGATCATCGATAGACCCAACGTCAACGGCACGAATAGGAAGTGATAGAGCGCCGTCAAGGCGAATTGCACGCGCGAAAGCGTCACCACATCAAAGTCAATCACAGCGACCCTCTCCTGCAGCGATGGTCTGCCAACGTGCTTTAGCCGTTTGGCCCTCGAGAGCCAAGCGGCTCGCGGTGGCCGGACCGTCAACGCGACATCGATGCGCACTGGAAAAAAACAGTGCCCACAACAGCGTTAGCAGACCCACCTTGGCAAGCAATGACCACCCGATGTCCCGGGTGAGTCGCGCGCGCCAGCCTTGATCACGTTTCATCCCGGCCACCAAAGAACCTACCTCGTTGCGCCCATGAGCGTTCTCGATGTTGCCCGGATTTGCGCCGCGCGGCAACGCCACTCAGATAGTTACGCGAACTCCTGATCGATCGCGCGACGCCTATGCCCGTGTCTGGGTCCTGGCGTGACACCGGGGACGAAACCCCTCAGAAGGGAAGGTTCTTCGCGAAATCCGGCGACTTAACCACGAGCACATCGCAAGGGAGCCTCTCCAACACGCGCTCTGCCGTGCTGCCGATCAACACGCGCTTCAAGCCGCCGCGTGCGGTGGCCCCCATGGCGAGGATGTCCACGCGCCACTCCGCGGCCATCCACGGCAGGTACTCAGCGGTACTACCCGCATCGACGTGAAGGTTTGCGTCGGCGACTTCGTATTCATCGGTTAACCGCTTGATCTGCGAGCGTCTAAGCGCTCTCTCCGCTGCAAGTGCTTCCGCAGACACGCCGGTCAAGGGAGGCATGCCACCGACGGCCGCTGTGGTAATCGTCGAGGGTAGATATGAGTGAACCGCGTGTACTTGAGCATCGAATCGATTTGCCAGCGAGACTGTCACGTCCAAAATACGGCGGTCCAGTGCCGCCGACGGGTCGTTCACATGTCCTGGGTCAACGGCCGCCATCAGCACCGGCGGCGTTTCCCAGAGTGGCGGTTTGGTCAACAACAGCAGCACCGGACAGGCTCGTATCAAGTGCCAATCGGTATTGGTCGCGAATGTGCGTTTGGCGAGCGAGTGGTGATGCGTGTCCTTGATGACCAGATCCGCGGGCGAGTTGCGCATCCAGGAAATGACGGTTTCATGCACCGGATCACCACTGATGACCTGCGTTGTGACGTCGATACCGTCATCGCGCAGCGGCTCCGCCAGTTGCTCCAGAAGGGAATCCACATTGTCGCTGAGCAACGCATTGCCGAGCGCCGGCAGTTCCCCTTCCGTGTGCGTTTTTCTTGAGGATAAAGTGTCGCAAATCAACAATTCGATGCTTGCGCCGAGCCATCTGGCCAATGTCGCCGCTTTTGCAATGGCAGGCTGATCCCTGACCAAGGGGTTCACGATCACCAGGATATCTGTAATTCGATCCAAAGCCATGTTCTCCGTGGCCGCTCGCTCGATTTAGCCAACTACGGCGCCATTGTTGCGCATCACTTTGTGCACCGCGCCCGGACCGCGCAGGTACTGCACAGTTCGCATCTTCTCGAGGGGGGGTCCTCGGCCATTGTTCGATACTCGGACTTAAGTATCTTGCAATGCGCCGCAGAGAGTTATCAGGGGTTATGCGTATGGGATCAGCGCAAGTACTGGGCTACTCCCAACCACTGGAGGACTGAACCGCATCCAAGTCCGCGCCCTACTTCGTGCTCAGTTCTGCGATAGCCGCC
Organism: Pseudomonadota bacterium; assembly: GCA_030776345.1. Classification (GTDB taxonomy): domain Bacteria; phylum Pseudomonadota; class Gammaproteobacteria; order Steroidobacterales; family Steroidobacteraceae; genus Bog-1198. Next base: position 3,058 of record JALYHU010000069.1, read on the forward strand.
AGGAGTGCCTTGGTATCGACCGGCTTGCTCAGAAAACGGCAGTGCGGAATGGATGTCTTGACGACTCGCATCATAGATTGCAAATCGCCGCTCAGTAGGATCGCCGGCACATCGCGGCCTTGCTGGCTGCGCAGCCGCTGAAGGACGTCGAGTCCGGTAAGCTGTCCATCTAAGTGATAGTCTGTGATGAACACATCACCCGGCTGCATATCGAGTAACAAGGCCTGCGCATCTGCGACGGTGCCCGCGGTGCGCATCTCAAAGCCTTCCAGGGTCAAAAATAATTCGGTCGCTATGCGCACCGAGTCATTATCTTCCAGCAGTATCAGTCGGCCCCGAGTCAGGCCGTTTGTGACTGTGACACCGCCGTCCTCGCGCGCCGGAGCCTGCGTTGCTAACAGCAGTCGATGTCGGGGTATCCGCACGCTAATGCACGTGCCCTCCCCCAGTGTCGAGGCAACCGACACCGAATACCCGAGCAGTCGTGATACTTCGCGGACGATGGCGAGACCCAAGCCGACGCCCAGTCGCTGCGCGCCCTGCGGCCCGATCTGGTAGTACTCATCGAAAATTCGTTCCACTTTATCGCTCGGAATGCCGGCGCCGGAATCTTCAATTTTGAGGACTAGCGCATCGGGCTCCGCTGCTTCCGAAATCCGCACATAGCCCTGCGCGGTATATTTGAGCGCATTGCCGATCAGATTTTGTAAGAGTTGGGTAAATAGGGTGCGATCCGTGGACATCACAACCTGAGTATCTGAGAATTCCAACCGTAGATTTTTCGCCGCGGCTGCTGCCGCGAACTCCTGCGCAAGATCCTCGAACGCTACCGTTAGGCTGACCGGTGACAGTTGCGGATCAATAGCCCCTGATTCGAGGCGGCTGATGTCCAGCAGCGCGTTCAATAGCCGAGTCGCACCATCGATGGCCGCTTCCTGGTGGCGGACGATCTCGCTCAAATCCGGGGCATTCCGTGTCAACTTCTGCATGGAGGCGTTCATCAACCGGATTGCCTGCAAGGGTTGGCGGAGATCGTGACTCGCTGTGGCTAGAAAGCGACTCTTCGCTCGATTCGCCCGGTCAGCTTCCTCGCGCGCCGCCACGAGGGCGTCGCTGATGGAACGGCGCTCGGTCATGTCGCGTATCGCCGCGGCTACAAAACTATGTCCGCCATCGCTGAAGGGCGAGAGACGTATACCTGCGGGAAATTCAGAGCCATCGGCGCGGCGTGCAAATAAATCACTGATCCGAGCTCCCATCTCGCGACTGGTCGGCTCACGCAAAAAGCTCGATACGTGCGCACCGTGACGCGTATGGAATCGCTCCGGGATCAGCAATTTGATGGGTTGACCTATGAGCTGATCCGGCCGATAGCCGAACAAACTGCTTGAGGTTTCATTGGAAAATTGAATAATTCCCCACGCGTCCACGACGAGCATCGCATCCGGGGAAAATTGCAATAACCGCTGCGCAATAGAGCTAATTTCGGCCATGACAGACCCTAAATGCCTTATGCGGACCGTGGATGCGGACGTATTGCGTTGAACTAGATCATTTATCATATCACAATCGACGCCATCACTAAGGGGTCGGCGCAAGTTGTTTCGGGAATTCACAGCTGTACGCCGCCGATCAATCCGGCACACTCGCACGAGTGA
>JALYHU010000070.1 GCA_030776345.1 Pseudomonadota bacterium
AGCCATATCGCACTCATCGTCGCCCGTTGTTCTTGTGTCAACATGCCGTCCTCCTTCAGTTAAATCCAGGTGACATGTCATCAGAAATCCGAAATCCACGGCAGAGTGTGGTTACCTAACCGCTTACGATCAGATTGAGGCTCAGCGCGACGTTTCGGACGACCCGTATCGGCTGGCGAACATCATGGTTCATACTGAACCTCTCTACGTGACCGGGACTGAAGTTACAGTCGAAGTTCCGTTTTCGGGCGATGCCGCACTGTTTGACGTCCGACCCAGCACATACAGCACAGGCTTCCCGCACGGCGAAGTGCGAGGTAACCTGCTGGTCTTCCGGACTTGGACAGATAAACCGCAGGCCGTCCAAATCCGCTCCCAAATCGACGCATGGTTGGGAGAAGTTAACCGCTATCTTCAATGGCATCGCGACAGTTTCCAAAGCTTCAACCAGTCGCTTCCAGGCTTAGCTCGGACGGCGATTACGAAGCGGCGTGACAAACTGCTCGCCAGCCAAAATATCGTCGCCGGTCTTGGCATTCCACTCAAACGCCGTCCAGACTCCGCCACCACGTACACCGCTCCCGAGGTCAAACGGAAATTGGCGCCGAAGCTGCCGCCGGCGACCCCGGGGACCTTCAAGCCTGAGCCGGTCCTCGAGGAAGGCGAGTACCAGCACATTCTCTCGGTGATCGCAGATATGGCGAAGGTCATGGAGCTCAGCCCCACGGCGTTTCATCACTGTGACGAAGAGACCCTGCGTACACATTTCCTTGTCCCTCTGAACGGCCACTACGAGGGCGGCGCTACCGGTGAGACGTTCAACTATCAGGGTAAGACAGACATTCTCATCCGGGCGGATGGGAGGAATATTTTTATTGCCGAATGCAAGTTTTGGGGAGGTCCAGCCAAGCTGACCGAGACAATCAACCAGCTGCTCGGGTACCTCTCCTGGCGCGACTCCAAGGCGGCCATCATCATCTTCAACAGGAACAAGGATTTCTCGAAGGTATTGGCCGCTATCCCCGGGACTATGATCGCGCACCCGAATTTTCATCGCGATGAAGGAAAGCGGGGCGAGACCGGCTTTAGGTTTCAGTTTCGCCACAAAGATGATGGGGCGAAAATGATTCACATCACCGTGCTGGCTTTCGACATCCCGACGCCAGGGGCCTAGCCTGCTCGGTTGCGCCGGCCTTCGATCTGCTCAGGCTTTCATAACCACTGTTTTACACCGCCATGATGAGAGCACGTGCCTGAACCAGAACTCGAACTATAAGTGCCGTCATTGCAGATGGCCGCAGCGGACGCAGGACTCACGAACAATGGCGAACCGCACATCGAGACTATCGCAATCAGCATTAGTTTTTTCACTCTCTTCTCCTTGAGATATGGCGGCCAGCGCTGATTGTCTACTCATTGGTACTAGCTCACCGGTGGCGACCGCACAAAACTAGAACCTTAAACCTAGATATGTTTAATTCCGGGACGGCTCACCGGTCTGGAGTGAAATATGACGAGTTCCAGGCTGGACGGCTTATGCATCGAGATGAGGCAAAAACACTGCGCAGAACTCACGGTATGCGTCGTGGGGCGAGTAGGGCTGCCCGATTGCCAAGTAGCCTTCCATGTCCTTTAGGAATTTAGCCGAGCGCATCCGGCGATCAAGTTCTTTTCTGAATTCGGTGGATGAGAAGCGACTTCCCTCTTGCGCCATGTAATAGCGAAACGCAGAGCCGACGCGCTCCGGGTCCACTTTCACCTTCGAGTGATGTTTCGAGCATTTCCACGCCCACCACAGATCGAATAGGTCCCGCCCGTGTTCTCTCTGCAGGAGAGCTCGCAGCTTGGTACCAAGCATCTCATCGAGGTCATACGATTGAACCTGAACCGCACGCGGTTCTGCATCTTCGTTGGGGACGAGGATCGGGACGGGCACGGTCGGATAGAGGCTCCGATTCTCGTTCAGGTTGACCTCGATCTTGAGGTGGGCGAGCGTGGCGTCTTGGCTGTAGGGATCATACGTGTATGTTATTCGAAGGATCTTCGACTTCATGGCTAGATTGCGTACCGCGAGGCGAACGTCCGTCAAGAAAGACTCGGCCGGAGTTCCTAAAACTGGCCGGAGCACTCGGGTCAACGCTTTTTTTATGTGGGACGAGGGACGGTCGCCCACCAGTACGAGATCGATGTCTTCGGAATATCGGCTGGCCGGCGCAAGGTGCCCTTTGTGGAGTACCGTGCCGCCTCGCATCGCGACCTGCGTCGACAAAAAGTCGTCTTCGAAAATCGCCGCGACCGCACGGCAGAGCAGATAGTCTTGCTCGACCATCATGTCGGTCGCCCAGGGCGCAACTGTCCGCCACGCCGCAATTTCGCGCGCGGTGATCACCGAAATTCCCCCAAAGCGGCTACGCTGCGGCTGTTGAACGAGATGTTCCAGCGGCGATCAATCGTGGTCTGCTCGCGAGCCGGAACTCCAAGCTCGAGGGGCTGGCGTACGGCGTGGCGGCGACGTGCTACCCACTTGAATACATGGTTAGCGAGCGTGTCATACCCGAGACATTGGAATACGAATCCCAGACGCTGGCCGGCCGGGGCTTGATCCAAGGCGTCGAGTGCGGCGACCAGCTCGCCTTTCTCAATCGCCGAAGACAGATCGCGCGTGACGCGGGCGACGGTCTCCAGCCCCCCCACAGCAGTCTGATGTCGTAGTAGGTCGAGCAATGTTGCAGATCGCGTGCTGACGCGCCAAGGTACGACATCGTTTCTCACTATTTCCGTCGGCGTTGTTGCGAGTTGCTTCTTTGCATAGAAGACAACTCGCAGCCGTCCCGGGGTGAGCGGTGGATGAACCCTCGAAAGCATCACCTGCGTGTCTTGTCGCGCGTAATGACTTGATCCCCAGTGATGAGCAGCGGAAAGCAACCCGACGTAGTAGTTGGGCTCGATCCGTCGTAGGCAATCATCGATCCACCAGGTGACGGGTGGTGCGCCAAAGCTAATGTGCTCCGGCGGTACGATCAGATAGCCCGATGGGCGGCGGGTTACCGCTACAATTCGACCACGCTGGGCCAAGCGATGAAGCGCCAGGCGCACTGCCGGCGTTCCTGGTTGCCGCCCGGTTTGACGTCCAAACTCGGCCGGTTCGAAGAAATACCGGATGCCGGCTTGGAGCCTCACGAGGGCAGCGTCCGAGCTGTGATCAGTAGTTTGAGCTAGATTTCGCGGCATATTGGTAGAATAAACGTACGTGTATTATATCGATTAACGATATATTACAAAAGTTTTTATTGGAGACCTAGGACACGCATGTGTTCCGCTCCCAGGATCGATCCTCCAATTACGGCCGTTCAAGCGGCTTCCGACATTTTCGATGCCGGTGGCGGCTCCGTGCCTCGGATTCTCAGTAATTCCGGCAGGCTCTCTGGCGCAGGCGGGAGCGGCGCTCGTCCGACTCGCTGACCTGATTCGACCCGAGCCCAGTAGCCACGCCCCGGTGTCGGTATCTCCGCTCGTCGACACAGCTTGGCAAGTCCTACATCCGATACTCCGAGCCGTTTCGCCACCTCAAGAACGGGAGCCGTCCATACGAGTTCATGGAGCGACTCGCGCTTGAAGTAATGACGATGACGGGACCGCGGACCGGCTGGTTGCAGTACAACTTCAGCTGACAATGCCCTTGGCGGCGCCGTTACCCGCAGATGCGTGGCGGCGAGCGACAGCACCTTACCGCCGTGTCCGTTCAACGCTTCCCGGCGTTGCTGCGTTTGGAAATAGGCATAGCCCAGGGTTGTCCTCAGATCGCGATGATTGAATACATCGCCGATCAAGTGCAGCGACACGCCCGATTGTGCAAGCCAGGAGCCGACGGTGCGCCGGATGTCGTGGACGCGGATGTTCTGTAAGCCCGCTCGCGCCAGCACGCGCCTTAAGGGTTCCCCGAGCCCTGTCAGTGGCCGGCCCCGCTTGTGGCTACAGATGATGTACGGATTGTTGGCAATACGGGGAATCATCTTCAGTCTCGCCATCGCCGCATCGCTCAAGGGTGCGAGGAGCGGTTCGCCGTTCTTTGTCAGACCAACAAACAGCGTGCCCATATCCCAGTCGATATCGGCCCACTTCGCTTTCAACAGCTCGATGCTCCGTAGACCGAGCAGCAACAGGAGCCAAAGTCCATGCCGAGCGTACTCGTTGTCCTCCTCCTCAAGCGCCCGAATGAACTCCGGTATTTCCACCGTCGTGATGTATCGTCTTCGCTTGCGTTCAGGGGACCATTTGATTCCTCGCGTAGGGTTCGGATAGTTGGGCGGCACGAAGCCCGCCACCTTTCCCCAGTTGAACATGCTGCGGACGACTTCAAGCATGTGATTTGCGGCGTAGGAGTGTCGCGCGCCGATTTCAGAGTGAATAAATTCAATGTCGGCAGAGACAATGCTCGTGATGAGGCGGATCCCTAGTTTCGGAAGGATTCGGCGTCTTAAACAGGATGCATCGTTTTTCCATCCGTGGCGCTTTATCTTGGCGTGATTTTCAATGTAGGTGGTGCACAGATCGGCGAGAGTTCTCACCGATCGCCGCCTATCCGGCTCACCTTGCGGATCTTCGTTCACGGCTACCTTGCCCAGATAGGAAATTGCGATCCTTCGGGCCTGATCTACGGTCAAGACATCGACCCTTCCGAGTACCGCGAGCCGCTTGCGGCGATGGATGCGGTAGGAACAGACGTAGGCGCGACGCCCGCTTGGGTAAACGCGCAGGCCAAAGCAGGCAAAGGTCTCGTCCCAATAGATGCACTGATGGTTCACAGCGTTGCCGACATAGGGAAGGGCGTGAACAGTGGCCTGTTCCAATCTCAGCACAGGCATAGATCACCTGGACTACGGAGTGACCCCCGAGTGACCTGCACAGATGGGGGTTGAAGCACGAAATCGTTGTCAGCGTCGAGGGATTGAGAGTACCTACCGATAACGGACAACCATTTGCCGCCGATGACGGCATGACTCGCGTGCCTGCGGCTACGAGCCGCGATCCATTCGAAGCCTTGGACGACTTGATGACGGTCATCGAGGCGTTGTGCCCTGTTTGGCCGGACCGCGAGACCTTCTCGTCTACTGACCGGTTTCTGATCTAAGGTTGCCACCAAACCCTCGCCCGTGTAGCGCACGCTACCTTCGATGTCTTGTTCCGTTTTTGGCGACGGCGTGGCGAAAGGTGGCGACGCGTTCCTCAACTGCCTGCATGCGCCGAATGGCATCGTGGTGTAGGCTCATACCCTCATGCAAATCGTGACCAAACAACTGTGGGCGGGTGTGGTCGCGGGAATTGTCGGCTCGCTGTGCTGCGTCGCGCCGCTGGCGCTGCTGCTGCTCGGCATCAGTGGAGCGTGGATCGGGCAGCTGACAGCGCTCGAACCTTATCGTCCGATCTTCATCGGCGTCTCGGCTTTCTGCATGGCATTGTCGTTTCGACATCTGTATATAGTTCCGGCGCGATGCGTGCCAGGCGAGGCATGCGAAGACCCGCAGCTGCAGAAACGGCAACGGCAGATTTTTTGGATCGTTGCGGTCGGGCTTGCCGCGTTACTCGCTTTCCCCTGGTTCGCACCGTACTTCTTTACTTGAAGGGGGAATCAACATGCGTCGCTCGATGTTCAAACTGTCAGTTCTCGCTTTGACGCTCGGTGTCGGCGCCGCTTTCGCAGCGTCCCTAGAGACTGCCACACTGGCGGTGGAAAAGATGACCTGCGGCACGTGCCCGATCGTGGTCAAAAAGGCGCCTACGAAAGTCTCGGGCGTAAGCGCCGCGAGCGTGGATTTCGACAAGAAAACGGCGACGGTTACATTCGATCCGGACAAGACCAGCGTCGATCGATTGACGCGGGCCACTACCGAAGCGGGCTTTCCGTCAAAGCTTGCGAAACAGTGAGCACGGTCGTTCTCGAATCCGTAGTCACCTGCCCGAGTTGCGGTCACGCGCGGCAGGAGATCATGCCAACGGATGCGTGCCAATATTTCTACGAGTGTACGCGATGCCAAACCCTGCTCAAGCCAAAATCCGGTGACTGTTGTGTTTTTTGCTCCTACGGAACGGTGGCCTGTCCGCCCATCCAGAACCAGAGGGGCTGTTGTCGTTAGCCCAGCGTTCTCGGTCAGGGCCTTTCCAACACCACGGAGCGCCGGGCAGCTCCTCGTCTCTAGCCATCGCAACCCGGATTCTTCACCCAAACTCGACACTGCTACTGCCATGCGGCACTTGACGCCGTTTCCTAGCAATTAGGAGCGCACTTCCCTGATAAGTCGATGAAAATTATAAACTTATTGGTGGACACAGAAGCCATGTCAATACTCGCGCCCCTGGCTGATCTTCGCGTAAAAGTTTCTGAACACCGAACTTCCGACGGCTCCGGGGATCCAATGTACATCGGCTGTTGCTACCAAGGATCCAAACATGCCTCCTCGGGATTCAGATGAATGGGGATTGCCCGACGGTGCGGACGATGAAGCGGCGGGCTAGCGCCGCGCACCGCACCATGGCGTAAAAACCACACCGCTCGGCTGTAGGCTGAACACACGGTATCCACGCTACAAACTTTGACTCCAAGCGCTCCGCGAGCGCTTTATTGACGGACTATATTCCCTCCAACGCAGATTGCAGTGCGCGCCGGACAGAGCGCGGGGCCCGCGGCGCGGTGCTTTTGTTGAATGGAAACAACACGTAGCGAGTCGGGCATTTTCAGGCCGATCGGCGGCTTGCTCGGGGGAGGTAATTCGTGGGCACAAGTAACGACAAGTTGCGCCTGAGCATTCTCGCCGCACTTTCACTGAGTGCCACCACCCCTGCATATGCGCACTCTAGCGCGGTGGCCGCCGATGCGTCACCGCCGACGGGAGCGCAAGACACCGCTCCTGCGCAAGGTGCGGCGACTGGAGTAGCAGCGCCCCCCGCGGCGATCATGGCGGTGAACGAACAAAGTTTGGACACCATCATCGTGACAGGGTCCACGTCGCCGCGCACCCGGCTCAATGCTTCGGTCGACGTCACCCTAGCAACCGCGGCCGAGATCGAGCAGATGGCGCCGCGCGCTACGGCTGATGTACTGTCGCTCATTCCTGGCGTATTCGTCGAAGGCACGGCTGGGCCCGTGTCGAACAACTACTCGGTGCGCGGCCTCCCTGGGGGAGGCCAGGCCTTCATCATGCTCGAAGAAGACGGCATGCCGATCCTCTATGACGGAGGCGGCGCAGATGAGTATTTTCAGAATGACATTACCATTGAGCGCGTAGAGGCAGTCAAGGGCGGTACCTCCGGCATTCTTGCGGTCAACGGGGCTGGCGCGACGATCAACTTCCTTTCGAAACCGATCAATTTCAGCGAGGCGCACGGCGAGGGGCGCCTGCTGGGCGCGACCTACGGCGAGCAGCGCGCGGATTTGTACTACACGGCACCGATTCCCTTCCTAGGAAATGATGTTGCGTTCAGTGCCGGCGGCTACGCGGACTCGACCAAGGGAGTTCGCAGTTCGCCGTTTACCTTCCAAACGTATCATTTCAAGGGCGCCCTCGAAAAGCGCTTCGGCGACGGTGGCTTCGTGACGTTCACCTATAAACGGTGGGATGAGCATGACCCTTACTACGCCGACATGCCATACCGGTATGCCGGAGGCCAAATTACCAGCATCCCGGGACTCAATCCCCAGAGCAGTAATATCACCGGACCCGGCTTCGCCGCGATCGCGGTGCCTGATTCGTGTGCGACGGGCAACTGCGTGCGGACCTTCAGCGCCTCGAACGGCATTCATGGTACGGGCAACCAATATCGCATCGACCTGGAACTGCCCGTCGATCATTCATGGAGCTTTTTCGCCAGAGCACGTTTCCTCCAGTCCAACTGGGATTTCAACGGCGTTTTTCCGGGGAGCGGCTCGGGTAACTCGGGCCTGACCACCGCAGTGAATTACCTTACGCCCGGTACGGCCTCGCCCATCAACAGCGTATTGACGAGTGGACTCGCGGCGTTCCCGGGCACGACGCAATTCGGCATCCGGAACTTGACCAATGGCCAGCTCATAGCGGCGTCCAACGTTGCGGCTTTGAATGCCCTCAACGGCAATGGTCTATTGCAACAGACGGTCCTCAATCAGCAGTACAAGGCAATACGGGACCTTGGCACAGACTTCGGCGTCAAATACAACCTCTCCGTCGATGGGTGGAGCAATTCGCTGACCGTTGGCGCAATGTATTACCGCGTGCGCGAATACAACGATCAGTCCGCCGTGGCCACGCTCATCAATGGCGTGTCGAACAACTCATCCATTTATGACGTCATGGGCCTGAACAGCGCGGGCGGTGTCACGGGAACGCTCACCAACAATGGCATGATCAACTACGGCGATTGGGGCGCCGGCATCTGGTCCAATACATTGAATTCCATATCCGCATACTTCAACGACGAACTTGCCTTGTTGGACAACAAGCTGCACTTGGACTTCGGGCTGCGGCGTGAGGACGTGGTCAATGTCTTGCTGAACGGTAATACGGCCGCGGTGAATGCTCCGGTTCCGACCACTACCACGGGCTTGGCGCGGGACGTCGGCAGTACTTTCGACGGCACCTATACGCGAGGTCAGTTCACGGCCATTCCGACTTCGTGGACCGTCGGTGCGAACTACGCGCTGACGTCGAATTTGTCGATTTACGGACGACACGCAAACGGCAACCAGACCAATAGCGGCAACAACTTGAGTAAGCCGGCTCGTGTGGTGTTGTCCGAGGCGGGGGCGCGGTATGGTGGCTATGGGGTATTGGCCTCAGCGACCGTGTTCCGCACGCTGTTCCTCAAGCAAAACTACGCCTACATCCAACCTGACGATCCGGCCGTAAGCGGCAGTTTCCAAGCCGATTCGACCACGAACGGCATCGAACTAGATGCAACCTATCGCCCCACCTTCGAGCCTATGCGGGATTTTTCGATTGACATCAAGGGGACTTATCAGAAGCCGAAACTATCGAATGTCTTCCTAGGCGAGCAGATCAACGGCGTGACGGTCAACAGTGCCGCAGCGTCGCAATACGACGGCAAGGTGCCGGGCCGGACGTTTCAGACCTTGTACTCCGTGACGCCATCGTACGACCTGCCGGGCCGCTTCGCACAGCTCTATCTACGGTATGAATATATCGGCAAGATATATGCAGATGCGGGCAACGGACTTGCACTGCCGGGCTACGGCGTGCTTTCGGTGGGCGGCGATGTTCGGGTGGGTTCGAATTTGAGTTTGAGCGCCAATGTCTACAACGTGACCAATCAGCTCGGCTTGACGGAGGGCAACCCCCGTCAGGGTGTTACGCAACAAGTTGTCAATGGCTACTTCTACGGCCGTGGGATCGTGGGTCCGAACGCGCAGGTGACCCTGAGCTATAAATTCTGACCAAGGAGCGCATAAATAAAATCGTCATCCTCGGCGGAGGAACAGCAGGCTGGATGACCGCGGCCGCTTTGGCCCAAGCCCTGGACCTACGCCGATGTTCGGTCGTGCTCGTCGAATCCGACGAAATCGGAATCGTCGGCGTGGGCGAAGCCACGATACCCACCATCCATTGGTTCAACCAGATCGTCGGTCTCAACGAGAAGGAGTTCATGCGGGAAACCAAGGCGACCTTCAAGCTCGGTATCGAATTCCGGAACTGGGCAAAACCGGACCATAGCTATATCCATCCGTTCGGCCGTTACGGATTTCCAAACGATGGCGTGTCATTTCAGCACCGCTGGATCAGGGCACGGCTTGGGGGGATGACGGATAATTTCGAAGACTATTCCCTGAATACCGTGGCGGCGCGCGCTGGCAAATTCCAATTCCCCTCATCCGACCCGCGCTCTTTGCTCTCCACCCTGGGCTATGCCTACCATTTCGACGCCGGGTTATACGCGAGATATCTGCGAACGATGTCCGAACACAAGGGCGTGAAGCGTCATGAAGGCATGGTCAAGAACATCGATCAAGATCCGGAAACGGGTTTCCTCACCGCGCTCCATACGAACCGCGGCGATGTCATCGAAGGAGACCTGTTCATCGATTGCAGCGGCATACGCGCCATGCTCATCGAAGGTGCTCTCAAGACGGGATTCGATGATTGGTCGCAATGGCTGCCGTGCGATCGCGCGGTGGCCGTGCCTTCGGAACGAGTGGGGCCCCCGGTACCCTACACTCGTGCAACGGCGCGCGAGGCCGGCTGGCAGTGGCGAATCCCGCTCCAACATCGCACGGGCAACGGTTACGTCTATTGCAGCCAATTCATCAGCGATGACGAAGCCGCGTCGGTGTTGCTGAACAATCTGGATGGCCCTGCGTTGGCCGGCCCCCGGCTGATACCCTTCAAGACGGGGCGCAGGCGCAAGGCCTGGAACAAGAATGTCATCGCCATCGGTCTATCGAGCGGATTTCTCGAGCCGCTCGAATCCACCAGTATTCATTCGATTCAAAGCGGTATCGCCAAGCTCCTCTCTCTCTTTCCGAGCGGCGATTTCGACGCTTACACGGCGGAACAGTACAACAGGATCGTGTCCGAGGAATTCACCGGAATCCGGGATTTTCTCGCGTTGCACTATCATTCCACGACGGACAGGCCGGCGCCATTGTGGAACTACTGCCGCGCAATGAAATTGCCCGACAGCCTCATCTACAAGGAAGAACATTTTTCGCGGTCCGGCCGCATCGTCCTTTCCTCGGACGAGCTGTTCAAAGACGCGAGTTGGTTTGCGGTATTGATGGGCCAGGGCCATCAACCCAAAGACTACAATCCGTTGATCGACTCGATGAGTGCCGAAGAAAACCTCGCATACTTACAGCGTACGAAGGCTGCCATCAAGGCGGCCGCCTCCAACATGTCGGATCATGCGTCGTTTTTGGCATGACGCGGCCGGACGCCACGGGAGCGCTGCCCGCGCTCCATGGGCTTGCGGAACCGCCTCATCGATTGTCATGCCGTTCATGTTCACCTTCACCTTCATGCTCGTCGCCCCCGTGCCGGCGCTCGCCGTCCCCACGCTCGCGATCGCCTTCGCGCCAGCCCCCGCGATCGTCGTGCGCGTGTTCCCGCTCGTAGTTGCGGCGATCGAACCCGGGCTCGTACTCCTCCGATCGGATGAAATACACAGGACGATTGCAGGCGTTGTATTCGCGGCAGTGCTTGCGCCAGTGCTTGGCGTGTCCGGGCGGGACGTGCAAGTAGATGGGAGGCGGGGGCGCCGGTATGGCCTCGACCAACATCGGCTGCGCATACACCAGGGGCGGGGGGCGCTCATTGCCGAGTTGCACTCGACCGTACACGCCGGGCGCCACTTGGCCCGACACAAGGACGTTGACGCTCAGGTCGCCGGCCCGGCAGATGCCGGTACTCGCGAGCAATATGGATACGATGGAAATTAAACGCATTTGAGAAATCCTCTGATGAGCACGGCAAAAATACCGCCGCGAAGCACCGGGTCGGTGGAATAACTTTCATTGATGGGGTCAGTCTGCCTGATTGATTGATTGATTCAAGCGGGCAACCGTCGTCGAACACCGACTTGCGGCCGGTGGCCGATCATTTCCCTTCGAGTTGTGAATCAGTGCCGAATCGGCGTGCGCCTGCCGCGGGGAACTTGACATATGGCGACATCGAATCGACTCGTCAGTACGTCAGGAGTAGGCGATCGCTCACCTCGTGCGCCTCCAAACTCTGCCCACCCATTTGAAATCGCTTCAGCATCGAACGGCCAACCGCGATGAATATCTCCCTGACGAACAGGCCGGCGGGCACGGGGATATTGCAGAGTTTACGACCTGAAAATTTCGTGCCGTCGATGCTCAGCGCGACGCGAGTACCCCGCGCCTTGCACTGCGCGATCGAATCGAGCAGCCGCTGCAGCGAGAACGACTGGGCTCCGTACAAGATGGCCTGACTATTGCTGTACGGCGGATCGCAATAAACCAAGTCGTCGCGCCCGGCGAGACGCATCGCGTCCGCGAAATCCAGATGGCGAAAGTCGGTGCCCATGGTACGGGAATGCCATGCATCCGCACGCGCCGCGAAGGCCGCAGGAGGTATGGGCCTATGGGTGCCCACCGGCGTGCTCATGTACCCGTCCAGCTTGCGAAATCGCACCACGCCTCCATAGCATGCTCGGCACAGAAAAACGAGGTCGGCGCCGTTCGGGCGGGCGTTGTAGCTTTCGCGGATCTGCGCATAGGCCTGTTTCTTGCCGAGCCGCGCGACCAACGCATATCGATCGGCGTAGTCCTGCTTGAGCCGTTCTCTGTCGCACGCCAGGCTGCGCCAGATTTCCATCAGCGGCCGAAATCCGTCGCTGGCGATCGCCCGCTGCGGCGACAGCACTCCCAAGATGCCGCCGCTGCCCAAGAACGGCTCGAAGTAGGTGCCGAAGCGCTGCGGGAAATGGGCGATGATGGCGTCGGCCTGCTTCTGTTTGTTGCCCACCCATTTCAGGAGCTGCGAACGAAATGGAGCAGCCGAAGCAGGCGAAAGATCCTTCGCAGCAAGCAAGAAACTTGGCATGCAGCCTTATATCACGCCTCGATGAGGCCGTGCCGTATGGCGATCAACGTCAATTCGGACTGGTTCACCACGTTGAGCTTCTGTTTGATGTTGTAGAGATGGGTGCCGACCGTGGATGCGGAGAGCTTGAGATCCTGCGCGATGCGTTGTACGGTCGCGCCGCCCGCGAGGCGCACGAATACCTCGAATTCACGTTCCGACAGCTGATCTATGGGAGAGCGGTTGCCTCCGTCGAATTCGGCAAGCGCAAGCTTTTGCGCCATGTCCGGCTCGATATAACGCCGGCCTGCCGCGACGGTGGACACGGCCTCGAGCAGGGTTTCCGGCGCGCTGCGTTTCGACAGAAAGCCGAAGGCGCCCTCCTGCAACACGCGCCGCGCATGCATGAGATCATCGTGCGCCGAGAGGGCGAGAACTTTCGCGTGCGGGTGCCGGGCCCGGATGCGCCGCAACGCCTCCAGACCTCCCATGCCCGGCATTGCGAGATCCATCACCACCACATCCGGCGCGAGTTCCGGGTAGGCCTGGCAAGCGGCTTCTCCGGAGTCCGCCTCGCCGACCACCGCGATATCCACGTCCGACTGCAGCAGCAACCGAAAGCCCATGCGCACCACGGCGTGATCATCCACCAGCAGCACGCGGATCACGCGGACTCCGCCAAGGTCGCGGATGCCCCGAGCGGAATTTCAGCGACCAGGCGGGTGCCGCCGCCGGCGCCGTTGCCGATGCTGAACGAACCTCCCACCTGCGACACACGGTCGGTCAATCCGCGCAGCCCGAAGTGGCCGGGCTTGGCCCATTCTGCCGGCAAACCCACGCCGTCATCGGTTACCGTCACGACGATGCGCCGGGAGTCGCTGCGAATCTCGACCTCTACACGCGAAGGTCGAGCGTGGCGCAAGGCGTTGATGACACCCTCCTGGACGACCCGATAGATGGCGAGCGTTGTGCTGGGGCCGAGCTCCGGGGGCAACTCATGATGCAGTGAGACGGCGACCGAGGGATGTCGGCGCTGCCAGTCTCGAGCCAGATTTTCCAGAGTGGCCGTCAGCCCCAGCGTATCCAGCGATAGCGGTGTGAGCCTGGGGATCAGCCCGTGCATGGCGTCGTAAAGACGGGCCGCTTCGTCCGAGATGAGACGGGCCACATCAGCGGTAGGCGCATCCCGCGTACCCGTTTGGGTCACGATGGCAAGAGCGAGACTGCGGATGGCGGTGACCGATTGGCCGAATTCATCGTGCAGCTCATGCGCGATCAAGCGCCGCTCTTCTTCGACCCGTTGATCGGCGAGAGAGGCCATCTCGCGGCGCTCTTCGAGCCGAGTCTCCGCATCGCGCGCCTGCCTCTCGGCATGCACCTTGTCCTCGACCGCCTGCGCCATGCGGTTGAATGCGGTACCGATGGTACTCGCTTCGTGCCCCGCGAGTGCCGGTAAGCGGTACGACAGATCGCCGCGCTGGATACGCTCCAGTCCGCGGGCGATGATGGGAAACGGCTCGAGCACACGTGCCACGCTCCAAAGGGCCACGCCGTTGACCAGGATGAACATCCCCGCGCCGATGGCCGCGAGCCGCAGGACATCGTCCCAGGCATCGAGGACCGCACGCGAGGCCTGGGGTTCGATCACGAGGAGCACGCCGCCCCGCAGCGGGAAGCTGACCTTCGCCACGTCCGGCGCCAGCAGGTTCGCAAACCAGGCCGGCGCCTGGCGCCCGGCTTTGTAGGTGGTCTGCGGCGACCGGTACAGCACCGCCCCCGTCGGCGACAGCAGGCTCACTTCATTGGCGCGAACTCTGCCCGTTTGGAGCAGGAATTGGAGCACCAATTCGGGCCCCCCCACGTTGGAGTAGATCGATGCCAGCTGACCCAATAATTGCGAGGCGACGCGGTTCGCGGCCTCGATTTCCTCGCGCACCGAACTTCGGTGGCTCTGGATTTCCGCCGCGATCAGGACGACCAGAAAAGTGGCGCTGAGTCCGGCTACCACGAGATTCAAACGGGTCCGCAGTCTCATGGGGGCATGGTACCAGGGCCCCCGTGCGGGCGCCGCGCCGCTCACGCGCCCGGAAATGGGCATAGCGGGCCGCCGGCTGAAGGGGTGGGGTGCGGTCTCATGAAAATCATGAGGCAACTTTCATGATGCTGCGGATCCGGCGACGGCGGCCGCGGCGCAGGATGGGACCGTCAACATTTAAAGGAGATCAATCATGAAATGGGAAACCCCGCAAGCCGTCGATTTCCGCTTCGGTATGGAAATCACGATGTATATCGCCAATCGGTAGAAGACTGCAGGGCGCGCCGGACGCTGGCGCGGGCGCGCCCATTTTGACGTGAAAATACGTGTGCTGGGGTCGGCCGCCGGGGGCGGTTTTCCTCAATGGAATTGTAACTGCCAAAATTGCGCGTCCGTCCGCGCCGGCACTTTTCGCGGGAAAGCGCGCACCCAGTCCTCGATTGCGGTGACGGGTCGCGACGAGAAGGCGGCGGTGTTGGTCAACGCATCTCCGGATATTCTCACGCAGCTGCAAATGACCCCCCATTTACAACCGAATCGCTCCATACGCGACAGCGCCATCGCCGCCGTCATGCTCGTCGATGGACAAGTGGACCACACGACGGGACTCTACATGTTGCGCGAGTCGGTGCGGCCCTTGCCCGTTTGGTGCACCGACAGCACCTATACAGACTTGACCCTCGGTAATCCGATCCTAGGCGTGCTGGCGCACTTTTGCGGCGTCGATCGCCGACGCATCGAGCTCGACCACGAATTCACTGTCCAGCCGATTGAAGACGTCCGATGGCGTGCGTTGCCGGTGGCCAGCAAACCCGCGCCCTATTCGCCCAACCGCGAAGCGCCCATCAGCGGCGACAACTTGGCGCTCGTGCTCACGGATGCGGGCAGCGGGCAATCCCTCGTGTACGCGCCGGGCTTGGCCGAGATCGACGGCCGGTTGTGGGATGCCATGCAGCGTGCGTCGTGCGTAATGGTGGACGGCACCTTTTGGACCGACGACGAGATGATCTCCATGGGTCTATCGCGCAAGCATGCTCGCGACATAGGCCATCTGCCGCAAAGCGGCGCACATGGCATGCTGGAGTGGCTGAGCCGCCTTCCGGCGAAAACGCGTAAAATACTGATTCACATCAATAATACCAATCCCATCCTCGACGAGTCGTCGGCGCCGGCGGCCGAGCTGCGGCGGCGCGAGGTCGAAGTGGCGTGGGACGGTATGGAGATCGTACTTTGAACGCCTCGATCCAGCCGCCGGCCGGCCGCGAGGCGCCAGCTTGGAGCCGGGAAGAATTCGAGGCACAGCTGCGCGGCCAAGGCCGTGCCTATCACATCCATCACCCTTACAACGTCATGCTCAACACCGGCGCTGCGAATCCGGAGCAAATTCGCGGCTGGGTGGCCAATCGTTTCTACTACCAAATCAGCATTCCGATCAAGGATGCCGCCATTCTCGCCAACTGCCCCGATCGTGCCGTGCGGCGCAATTGGGTCCAGCGCATTCTCGATCACGATGGCTACGGCGATGACCCGGGGGGAATCGAATCGTGGCTGCTCCTGGGGCAGGCAGTGGGGTTGTCCCGAGAATCCATGGAGGATTTGTCCTGCGTCCTGCCGGGAGTGCGATTCGCCGTGGACGCCTATGTGAATTTTGCCCGCCGTGCGCCGTGGCAAGAGGCCGTGTGTTCCTCGCTGACGGAGCTGTTCGCCCCGGAGATCCACAAGCAACGCCTGGCCAATTGGCCCGAACACTATCCGTGGATCGATCCGGCGGGACTCCACTACTTCCAGAGCCGCGTGAGCCTCGCCCGGCGCGATGTGGAATTCGGTCTGGCCTTCACGTTGGACCATTTCGATACGCGGGCGCTGCAGGAGCGGGCCGTCGAAATCCTCAAATTCAAGCTGGACGTGCTGTGGCAGATGAGCGATGCCATGGCGCAGCGCTTCATGGCGCCGGAGCGCACGAGGGAGCCGAGATGATGCCGGACACCGCGCCGCAGTCGATCGACGCCGCCTCGACCCCGCAGATCGATCGCCGGTTTCGATTGCAGTGGGAGGCTGCGCAAAACGCGCACGTCCTTTTATACCCGGAGGGAATGATCAAGCTCAACGCCAGCGCCGGCGAGATTTTGAAACGCTGCGATGGACGCACGACGGTCGCCGATATCACGACTAATCTCGAGCAGGCGTTCGCGACCACTGGCTTGGCCGACGAAGTGGTCGCGTTCATCGCCATGGCCGTGGAAAAAAAATGGGTGGCGCTGCTCACGTGAGCCTCCAGACCCTAAAACCGGGACCGCCGCTGTGGCTGCTGCTGGAGCTGACCTACCGCTGTCCACTGCACTGCGTGTTCTGCTACAACCCGACGAATTTTGCCGGCATCGGGGCAGAGCTCGGCACGGATGATTGGCTCCGGGTGCTGCGCGAAGCGCGAGCGTTGGGCGCCGTGCAGCTGGGCCTTTCCGGCGGCGAACCGCTGGCCCGCGACGATCTGGAGGTCATCGTCGCCGAGGCCCACCGCCTCGGCTTCTATATCAATCTCATCACCTCCGGAGTCGGGCTCACCGAAGCACGCATTGCCGAATTGAAGAAGGCGGGCCTGGATCATATTCAACTGTCGTTCCAGGACAGCTCACAGCAGATGAACGACTTCTTGAGCAGCACGCGTACCTTCGACTTGAAGTCCAAAGTAGCCGCACTCATCAAAAAGTACGATTACCCGATGGTGCTCAATGTGGTGCTGCATCGGCTCAATATCGATCACGTGGAGGAAATTCTGCAAATGGCGGACAGCCTGGGCGCCGAATACGTCGAGCTCGCCAACACCCAGTACTACGGTTGGGCGTGGCACAACCGGGATCAACTCATGCCGAGCCGTGCCCAGGTCGAACGAGCGGAAGCTGCGACGAAGCGCTTCCGCGAACGCAAGGACCGGCCCATGCGGGTCTATTTCGTCGTACCCGACTACTTCGAGCGCCGCCCCAAGCCATGCATGAACGGCTTGGGTTCCATTTTCTTGACGGTGACGCCGGACGGCACGGCGCTGCCGTGTCACGCGGCGCGAATGTTGCCCGGACTCGACTTCCCGAATGTCCGTAACATGAGCATGGAGAAAATTTGGTTCGAATCATCGGGCTTCACTCACTTTCGCGGCGATGCCTGGATGAAAGAGCCCTGCCGTAGCTGCCCGGAAAAAGCGCGCGATTTCGGCGGTTGCCGCTGCCAGGCCTATTTGATGACCGGCGATGCGGCAAATACCGATCCGGTGTGCGACCTCTCACCGCATCATCACCTGGTGACCGAAGCGGTCGCGCTTGCGGATCAGCGGGCCCCCACCGTCGTCGAGAAACCTCTCGTATTCCGTTCCCCAGCCAATTCCGCCAGGCTGTTTTCTTGAATTCTCAACGAGCGCGCCGCCACCGATGAACTGGCTGACCGGGATGTTCGTAACCGCCGTGGCGGCGGAGACGACGGTCCGTCTGTGGTTGGCGTCGCGCCAGCTCGTTGCCGTCCGCGCCCATCGAAACCGCGTTCCCGCGGCATTTCAGGGACAGATCGAGCTGGCGGACCAACAGAAGGCGGCGGACTACACCGTCGCTCGGGTGCGCCTCGGGCGCTGGGCCACCCTCATCGATGCCATCGTCAAACTGGGTTTCACGGTGGGCGGCGGACTGGCTGCCGTCGCAGCGCTGATGGTCCCCTGGAGTTGGCCCGAACCCTGGCTGGGGAGTCTCCTCGTGGTCACGGTGTT
This sequence comes from Pseudomonadota bacterium, assembly GCA_030776345.1. Taxonomy (GTDB): domain Bacteria; phylum Pseudomonadota; class Gammaproteobacteria; order Steroidobacterales; family Steroidobacteraceae; genus Bog-1198. Next base: position 18,314 of record JALYHU010000070.1, read on the forward strand.
CGTGCTGCTGCAGGTACTGGGATTGCCGATCGCGCTGTGGAGGACATTCCGCATCGAAGCACGCTTCGGCTTCAATCGGATATCACCGGCGCTTTTTGCTTTCGATCTTGTGAAGCGCCTCGCGTTGGGACTCGTGCTGGGGGCGCCCCTGGCTTTGGCAGCCGTGTGGCTCATGGAAAGGGCGGGCCCGTGGTGGTGGATATGGGCCTGGCTGGTCTGGCTGGGCGCCACCCTCGTCTTGACGTGGGCCGCGCCGCGATTCATCGCGCCCCTCTTCAATCGATTTACCGCGATTGACGACCCCGACCTCCTGCAACGCGTAGAGGCACTGCTGGAACGCTGTGGCTTCGCAGCCGGCGGCGGCGTCTTCGTCATGGATGGGTCCCGGCGTTCCGCCCACGGCAACGCCTATTTCACCGGCATCGGCCGCAACAAGCGCATCGTATTCTTCGACACCCTGCTGGCACGAATCGAACGCAACGAGATAGAAGCCGTGCTCGCTCATGAACTTGGCCACTTTCGTCTGCATCACGTACGCCAACGGTTGCTGACTTCCCTGGGGGCGGCGCTGGGCGGACTGGCGCTGCTCGGCTTCCTCGCCAACGAACCGAGTTTTTACGAGGCGTTCGGCGTACCGAAGTCCGCCTCGATGGCGCTGATCTTGTTTGCGATGACCATACCAACCTTCACATTTTTCCTGACCCCCATCGAATCCTGGTGGTCGCGCCGCCAGGAACTTGCCGCCGATGCGTTTGCCGCGACATATGCCGATGCCGGCGACCTGGTGAGTGCGCTGGTCAAACTTTACCGCGACAATGCGACGACGCTCACGCCGGACCATCTGCATTCGGCGTTTTACGACTCTCATCCTCCGGCGCTCGAACGCATCATGCGATTGAATGAACTTGCGATGCGTTAGGGCTGCCGCAGCGGTTGGGGCCGGTGACCGAGTGAGGCGGCCAGGCTCGAGTTCGAGTTAGCGGGGCGGGGCTCGCTCGACGGCTCGCACGGTATACCCTCCGGATTTCTCGTCGGCCCGCAAGGTCAACAGGCCGCGTTTTTGGGCCTCCGCCAACAGATCGTTGAAAGATCGAAACCCGTAGGCACGCTCGTTGAAACCGGGATGACGGCGCTTGATGGCTTGTTTGATCATGGAACCCCAAATAGGCTCGTTCTCGCCGCGCTCTTCGATGACGGCTTCCATGGTTTCGACCACCAGGTCGAGCGCATCGCTGAGTTCGGGGCCCTTGTTCTCGGCGGGCACGCTGTCGGCGGCCGGTGCACTGGCGCGCGCGGCCGGAGCTGCGCTGCGGCGGCGCACCTTCGATGGTTCCTTGCGAACGAGGTCGTCGTAATAGATGAACTCGTCGCAATTGTTGAGAAACAAATCCGAAGTCGAATTCTTCACGCCCACGCCGATGACCGTTTTCGCGTTTTCGCGCAACTTGCTCACGAGCGGCGAGAAATCAGAGTCACCGCTGATGATCACGAAGCTATCGACGTGTCCTTTCGTGTAGCAGAGATCGAGCGCATCCACCACCATGCGAATGTCCGCCGAGTTCTTGCCCGACTGGCGCACGTGCGGAATTTCGATGAGTTCAAAGGCAGCCTCGTGCAGCCCGCGCTTGAATTCCTTGTACCTGTCGAAGTCGCAGTAGGCTTTTTTCACGACGATGTGCCCCTTGAGCAGCAGCCGCTCCAACACCTTCTCGATGTCGAAGCTGGGGTATTTGGCATCCCTTGCGCCGAGCGCAATGTTCTCCAAATCGAGAAACACGGCCATGGTGGAGTCTGAGGTTCGGCTGTTGCGGTCGTTCATGCATGGATTCTAACAGCCGCGCGCTAGAACCAGCTGTAATTGAAGCTGATGCTGACCCGCTCGGCCGTGGAAGGATTGGGGGCGACTTCATGGCGCAGCCAGCTTTCGAACAGCACGAGCTGCCCTGCCACCGCTGGGACCGTGACCCAGGATCGATTCTCTTGCCTGGCGCCCGCCGTGCGCGGCGGCGCCGCCATGAAGCGATCCAGCCGCGGGTCCTCGAATTTGATGCCCGCACAACCGGCCGGTGCACGTACGTAGTAGGTGCCGCTCAACGTCGACAGTGGATGCAGATGCAAGCCATGAGCCGTCTGCCGAGACATGAAGTTGATCCAGCAATCCGTCATCGCCAGCTCGCGGCCCTCGAGATCCCAGTCCACAGCCTCGGCGAACGCCTTTACGTGGCGGGACAGTTTGCGTTGCAACGCCTCGAACGTCGGAGAAATGCGTTGCAATTTATGAGTTGAGCCATAGGAGGTGTAGCCGCCCGGATAGTTTTGCGTCGACCAGCGGCGCCCTGCCACATCGTCTTCGCGCAGTTGCTCGCCTTCCTTCAGAAGCTGGCGGTTGAGGTCCGGCGAACCCTTGCGCTGCAGGGCGCCGGTATAGACGAAGGTTGGAAACAGGGTACGTAAGGGCATGCGCGCAGACTAGCCCACGCCTGCGCGCTTGGGAACGAGGCATCCGGCCTCAAAGCGGGGGAGATTGCTTTTTCTCGCCGATGATCGAGCCGGCTATGAAGCCGAATGCCCCCGCGACCAGAACGCCCGTCGCGACCGCGAGCCAGGGATAATCGCGGATGTAGTCGTCGATGGTGTTCGCGATATCCCGCAGCTGTATCGACGCCTCATCGCCCCGTTGAGCAAGGGCGCGCCGGGTGTCGTCGATCGCATGGTCGACGCGATTGCGTAGCTTCTGAATCTCCGGATTGTCGGCGTCGGCAAGTTTCGTGAGGAGCTCTTCCGCGCCATCGATCAATTCGTCCAGTTTGCCGGCAGTTTCCACGGTTGATTCCTTCGCTAATTTGACGCTTATGGCAGGGCATGCGTGGTACGGGTTTCGAGTTGGGCCCCTACCGCGCGCCGCCAGCGTTACTCTACCCATTCTCAGCGACGCTCCTAGCGCGCGCCAGGCGCGAACGCGCGTAGGAAAGTGCCTATTCCGGCGAAGCGGCTGCGCCGGCGGGAGCCCGGGCATCGCTGGCGCCGTACAGAACCCCGGGCCGCGGGAATCCCAACCTCTTTGCCCATGTCTCGTCGGCTGGAGCGATGCCGATAGCTTCTGCGGCGTTGCCCGCCCCCCAAACCTCCAGCGGAACGATATGGTAGCCCATGCGCGTCAGCGCCGCGGACGTATCGGCGGACAAGGCGAACGGCTCGGCCGCCAAGGTATCCGGGAGCCATTGATGATGTATTCGCGGCGCGTCGACGGCTTCCTGCAATGTCATGCCATGGTCGATCACATTGACGATTATCTCGAGCACCGTGGTGATGATTCGCGAGCCGCCCGGCGTACCCACCACCAGCACGGGCTTGCCTTCCTTGAGCACGATGGTCGGCGTCATGGAACTCAAGGGCCGCTTGCCGGGCGCAATGCCGTTCGCTTTGCCCTGGATCAAGCCGAACAGATTCGCAGCCCCGGGTTTTGCCGTGAAATCGTCCATCTCGTCATTGAGGAAAAAGCCGGTGTTCCCGGCAATGACTTTGGCCCCGAAGTCGTCATTGATGGTGTAAGTGACCGAGACGGCGTTGCCCAGGCGATCGACGACCGAGTAGTGGGTGGTCATCGCATGTTCCGCGGAACCCGCGCCGGCACCGAGGGCAGCGGAGGGTGTTGCGCGATGCGCCGCGATGCGCGAGCGGATGGCGGCCGCATTGGCATCGGAAAGCAGGCGCTCGACGGGATTGGCGACGAACGCCGGATCGCCGAGGTATCGATTCCGGTCGTGATAGGCGTGGCGCATGGCTTCGGTCATGTAGTGCACGGACTGACTCGAATGATATCCAAGCGCGCCCAAAGGGTAACCGGACAATATGCGCAGCATCTCGCATAGGATGACGCCCCCCGAACTCGGCGGGGGTGCGGAGATTATCGTGTATTCGCGATAGGGGCACGATACCGGCGGCGACTCGGTTACCGTGTAGGCGGCGAAATCCTCGACCGTCAGCAAGCCGCCATGGGCTCTGCTCTCTGCGGCGACCGTCGCGGCGATCGCACCGTGATAGAAGGCCTGTGCACCGCCGTCACTGATGGTTCTCAATGTCGCAGCGAGTTCGGGCTGCCTCAAGCGGTCGCCGGGCTTGAACGGAGCGCCCTGATTCAGGAACACCGCAGCGACATTGGCTTCACTGCGAAATTCGTCCGTTCCTACGGCGAGCACATCGACATCGCCGCGCGTGAGGACGAAACCGCCTTCGGCAAGGTGGATCGCCGGACTCAACAACGCCGCCCGGGGAAGCGTGCCGTACTTCTCGCGGGCGGTTTCGAGTCCGAGTACGGTTCCCGGCACGCCGACGGCGAGGTGCCCGTTCACGCTCTTGTCGGGAATGGGATGACCCCGCGAGTCGAGGTACATGTCCGCGCTCGCGGCGAGCGGCGCTTTCTCGCGGAAATTGATGAAGCTGTCCTTTCCGCCGGCCAGATGGATGGTCATGAATCCGCCGCCACCGAGATTGCCGCAACACGGATGGGTCACGGCGAGCGCGTACCCCACTGCGACCGCCGCGTCGATGGCGTTGCCGCCATCCCGAAGAATGGCCGCACCCACATCGGAAGCGAGGTGTTGGGCGCTGACGACCATTCCGCCGGCGGATTCCGCGGCGAGCGGCGCGGCGGCATGGGCCGCCGCACAAACCGCAAAAGCCGCCGCAGCTCCGAGGGTAGAGCACCCGCTGAAGCCGCGCGTTGCGCTGGCTGGCCGGCGCCGGATCTGCCAGAGTTCGATCAACACAGGACGCTCCCCCAAGGATTCAATGAAACGACGCATCGCCAAGGTGCCGACTCGCGAACGGATTCTAGACGAAGTCGAGCGTTTGATCGCCTTGAAAGGGGTGTACGGCTTCAAACTGCGCGACGTGGCCGACCGCTTGGGGCTGCAAGTCCCCGCCATTTACAAGCATTACAAGAGCCGCGACGACATGCTGGTGGAAGTATCGCGCCGTTTCGTCGCGCTTCTCGGTGCCCAGTTCGATTGGGTCCCCGGGCAGCCGCCGGCAGCGGCCCTGCGCGCCACCTTGCATCGCTTCGTCGAGTTCAAGATGTTCCATCCGGCCTATGTGCGCCTGGCATTGGTCGATTTTGCGACGCCCGACGGAGGCATGGAATACGTAAGGCGCGCGGCGGGCGGATCGTTCGAGGACAACTTCTCCGACGGACCGCTCGCTCCGATGCACCGGCGCCTGAGGTCTCTTTTGCAGGCCGGCGCGCGGACTCGCCATTTCCGGCGTGTGAACGCGACGGATTTCTATCGCGTCGTGAAGGCTGCGCTATTGATACGGCTGGTCTTCCCCACCGATGAGTTGCTGCTGCGCCGCCCGAGCGCCGCGGAAGTCCGCTCCATCCAACGTTGGCTAGAGGATATCGCCGGCGGGCTCCTCGCGAGGCGACCCGCGGCTCGCAGACGCTGATACGGCGGCATGCGCCCCTGGAAAACCCTGCATTTGCCAGGCTACCTTGTCACGGGTATTGCCGTGCAGGGGATGGCTGAAGAAACCTTCCACCGTCATCGCGAGCAGCATGGCGAAGAACGTCGCGGACGGCACACCGTCGAGATTCTGGGCACCGCACTCCAGGGACCTGAGATAGTTGTCCTGGGCGTAGGCCGGCAACTCGTCGAACGGTACGCGCGGATCTTGGCGTATGGCGCGGATGGCGAGGCGAAACAGGGCGGCGGGCTTGAGCATCAGCGATGGGCCTTCCGATGGTGTTCCGGGTTGCCACGGTCCGTCCCGATATAGCTGTGCGCCGGCGCCCCAGGCCCCCGCGAGCTGCGCATCCAGATAACCCGGTACGCCCGCGCCGAGCGCTCCGCCTCCGGTGGAGTCGGCCGGAATCAAGCGCTGGCAGGCGGCCTCGATGAAGCGGGCCTCGGCGGCATCGAAAAAAGCATAGGCGGGTTTGACGCAAGGCGCTGGCACTGCGCGAGCGGCGGCGGCGAACCATGCCGATACCGGAACCGCCGTGGCGACTGCAGCCGTGGCGCCGCTCATCGCAGCGAGAACTTCGCGCCGGGTGACCTTGATCCGCACTCGCGACCTCCGCCGGGCCAAATAGGGATAGGATGGCATACGGGCTGCGCGAGCAGTGGTCCTATCGGTAGCGCGAGCGCCTACGGTCCTGAACCCGCGCCCTGCACGCCGGCGGCGGCCTGAGCCAGGACGTTCGAACAGTCCTTGTTTTTTGCCATCCCGGGGTCGATGAAGGCCAAGGCAGCGGCAACCGGCGTCAGCAGCGTGCCGAGCGCGGCCGCCACCCCCCCTTGTGCGGCCAGTTTGTCGGCCTTGATGCCGACCGCCGGGTGCAACAGGGTGCCGTGCAACGTGATCGGCGAACGCAGCCGCAGCAGGCGCAATTTCTTCGGATCTCCCTGCAGCGCCAAGTCGATATTTTCATTCTGCAAGTCGATGTTGCCGCGCCCGGTAATGAGCACGTCGGTGGTATCGACGAATACGGTGGTAGTGTTGAGCTTGCCTTGTTGATCTTTGAAATCCACGATCCCGCAGCGCAGCTCGGTTTGGTCCTGCTTGTCGGAAAGCAGCAATCCCAACCCGCGCAGAACGTTGATGCCGGTGAGTTCGGCGATCACGTCGCTTATCTGGCCATGCGGAATGACTACGCTCACCGCACCGTCCGACGTCGAAGCAAACTTGTGGATGGAGCCGCCGCTGCCATGCAGTTCGAAGCGACCCGACATGGTGCCCTGGAGGGGCGCCTGCTTCATGGTCGCCGACTTGAACTGACTGAGATCGATGTCCTGGATATGCATGTCGATATCCGAGACCGGGACGTCTTTTCGCGCATCGATCTGCACTTTTCCTGCAAACTTTCCTTGATCCAAGGTGAAGGCCAGAGGGTTCAGCGTCAACAGACCATTGTCGAGCACCAAGTGAAAGCTCAGCTCTTTCATCGGCACTTTCGGGGCCGTGACCGTGCGCGCCTTATAGGTGACGTCCGCGTCCATGCCGCGCACGCGATCGACCTGCAAATCTGCGTCGGGAAGCAGGCGGCCCTCGGTGTGTGTGTAAGAGGCGGTCTGCGGCTCGGTATCCGCGGATGCCTGCGACTTTTTCGACTTGGCGGAGCGCGGCTTCGTGCTTGCGGCATCATTGGCCGGCGGCGTCGTAACTTTGGGAGCCGGCTGGCCCAGGGTGGGCGCCAGATCGGCGATCTTGAGGTTGACCGAGGAAAGCTTCGCCGTGAGCTTCGGTTTGCCGGTCGCGGTCTCCACCTGACCGTTGCCGCTGAGGTCGCTCGAGCCGACGGTGCCTTTCAAGTCATTCACGATGAATTGGGTGCCCGCAATTTTCACCGTTGCGGCCAGGCGATACTTCGGCGTATTCGGCAGCGCCAGCCCCGTCAAATAAAAGCCGTCCGCGAGATCATTGCCGGTGATCACGAATTTAATTTCGAGGTCGCTGAGATCGAACGGCTTCGGAACCGTCACGTGAGTTTCCAGGTTGATGTCCGAGGCCGTCACGTGGGCCTCGAACGAGTAGGGTTTGTGAGGTTCCAAATCCAATAGCGGACCCCCATTGGCCTCCAGCCGAAATGGCTTGTTATTGAGCGAGCCCGAGCACCGAATCTTGAGCGCGGCGGGATCATCCTTGCCGGCCTGCTCCGCGGCGACCAATGATCCGTTGAAAGTCAGTTTACGAATCTGATCGACGACATGCAGCTTGCCGTCTTCTATGATCATGCGGCGGACGGTGGGCAGCTTGGCAGGCTTGGTATTGCGATTCGGCGTACCTTCCTGGGTGCCGAGTTCCCAACTGGCGCGACCCTTGGAATCGCGCTCGAGGTTGATCGACGGCTCCAGCAAGGTGACCTGCGGCACGACGACATGGCCGCGCAGCAGCCAGCCAAGGCTCACGCTGAGGGTTATCCGCTTGGCTCCAAACATGAGATCGCGGTCCGCCCACTTCGGATTTTCGAGCTTGAGGTCGTTCACCTCGGCGCTGGGATTCCACGACCAGAGGTGCACCTTCAGGTCGCCGTCGATGGAGGCGGGCCTGCCGGTCGCCGCCGTTATCCGGCGCGCCACCATGGGGCGTAATGCATTCCAATCGAATAAGGATAGACAGGCGATGACGAGCACCAAGAGGCCCAAGATGACGATGCCTGCCCATTTGGCCTTCTTATGTGTGCCTGCCATATGGGCAAGTCTGGCCTCGAAATTGCGGCGGGCGCTGTAGGACGCGCACGCGATGCCATGTCAGTGCGTCGGTCGCCGTCACGGCGTTTTGATTCTCCCCCCGGTGTCGCGTTCAAACCAGTAATGTATGGTTACCCTAGTGTAGGGCGCCGCAGTTGACTCATGATGCACAGTGACTCTCATGCACGATAACCCCACGGCAACTGCCGCGTCGCGGAACCCGCATCCCGCAGAGGCGGCGGCAAGTTGGAGCGGTCTCGCGGCGTTGGGTGTGGTGTTCGGCGATCTGGGAACCAGTCCGCTGTACACGTTGCAAACCGTCGTTCAGGCGACGGGCGGGCAGTTCACCCCGCAGAGCGCCCTCGGCATCCTGTCCGCGATCATATGGACTCTCGTCATTACTATCTCAGTCAAGTACTGCGCCTTCGTGATGCGCGCCGATAACCACGGTGAAGGAGGAATTTTGGCTCTGATGTCGCTGATCGGGGCGAATGGGTTCAAACCCGGCTTCAAGGTGTTGACCGGCATGGGGCTGCTCGGCGCCGCGCTGATCTATGGTGACGGCGTCATCACGCCGGCCATCTCGGTCTTGAGTGCGCTCGAAGGCATCAATGTCGTAACGGACGAATTCAAGCCGTTCGTGATGCCGATAGCGGTGGCAATTTTGATCGGCTTGTTCGCCGCGCAGCGCTTCGGCACGGAGAAGATCGGCCGCGCATTCGGACCCATCATGCTCTTGTGGTTTCTCGTAATTGCGTCTCTGGGCGTCGCCTCGCTGGTTCACCACCCCGCCGTGATGGCGGCGCTCGATCCGCGTCATGCCGTAAACTTTCTGAGCCATTCGGGGACGACGGGGTTCCTGGTTCTCGGCGGCGTCTTTCTGTGTATTACCGGCGGCGAGGCTCTCTACGCCGATATGGGACATTTCGGCAAAACACCCATACGTCGTTCCTGGTATGCAGTCGTGTTGCCGGCGCTGCTGCTGAGCTATGCCGGTCAGACCGCCTATTTGATGGACAAAGGGTCGGTGACGGGAAATCCATTCTTTCAGATCGCACCGTCTTGGTCGATCTACCCGCTGGTCACTCTGGCCACCGTCGCCACCATCATCGCAAGCCAAGCCATCATTACCGGATCTTTCTCCATGACCCGCCAGGCCATGCAGCTCGGGTGGCTGCCCGGCGTTTCCATCAGGCAGACTTCGGACCGCGTGTACGGCCAGATCTACGTGCCCGTGGTCAACTGGCTGCTGATGATCGCGACGGTGGCCACGACCATCGCATTCGGGAGCTCCGATCGTTTGGCGGGCGCTTATGGCACCGCCGTGGCCACCACCATGCTGCTGACCACTGTGTTGCTGTTCAGAGCCATGCGGGACCTGTGGCGATGGCCGCTTCCCGCGGCCATCGCCGTGGCGGGATTCTTTCTCGTGGTCGACGGCAGTTTTTTTCTCGCCAACCTGTGGAAAGTTGCCGAGGGCGGATGGCTTCCGCTGACTTTTGCAGCGATTCTCTTCTCCATCATGGTCACCTGGCGCAGCGGCGTAGAGGCGGTGCGAGCATCGTTGCTGCAAACCCCTGAGTCGGCGGAGCAGTTCTCGTCGGATTTGAGATCCGGCAAGATACCGCGGGTGGCGGGGACCACGGTGTTCTTGACCAGGAGTACGCAGAAGGTGTCCCGCCTCATCGTCGATCATGCACGCTTCGTCGGAGCTCTGCCGCAGTACGCCATCGCCCTCAGCGTGATATTCGAAAACACGCCGCGCATCGTAGGACCTAAATGCACGCTCGTGGAGAACACCGGCGAAGGTCTATGGCATGTGGTCGCAAGATTCGGATTCTTCGAAATCCCCGACCTGAGATTGGCGCTGAGCCATGCCCGTGGACTCGATCAAGCCATCAATCTCGGCAATGCCTTGTTCGTGGGCACTCGCGATCTGGTGGTGTGCAAAGCGGTGCGACCCGCGCTCAAGGGCTGGCGCATGGCGCTCTTCGCTTTCCTCTACCGCAACTCGGTCAAAGTGGTCGATAGGTTCAACTTGGAACCGGATAGGGTGATCGAAATCGCGCGGCAGATCGAGATCTAGAACGTCAGGTTCGACCGCTCTCTTGCTCGGGCCAATTGCACGACGCGGCAAAGCGTCGGGCGTCCGCAGAGGCAGCCATGCCATGACACGGCGTTGATGGATAGTCGGACGAGTAAAGTTGAATTTTGGGTGGAAGCGCGCAAAATCGCTGTAGGAAAAAAGTGACTTTCTCGTAAGAATTCTCGGGGGCCGCGGAGCACGGCGTCAGTTTGCGGACCGCCGAGCCATCGACTTCATGAGCCGATACGTAAACTCGACGCTCTCATCGAATGCACGGACGCTCACGCGTTCGTCCTTGCCGTGGGCGCGATTCTCATCCACGTCCATCCAGACACCGCTGACGTCGTAGCTTGGAATACCGGCATTGCGAGTTTGCCGGTCATCGCTGAAGCCGGTGGCCATGGTGGGGATGACCGGTACACCCGGCCACATCGAATGCGCCAGCGCCGTGATTCGTTTCATGATGTGCGGCGTCGGCGGCGACTCAGGGCTCACGATGGGCGGCGCGTCCAGAGTCACGCCGATGGCGGAGTCGTTGAGGGTGCGCACCAGAAGCTTCTGCACGTTCGACTCAGTGTCGCCGGGCATCATGCGGCACTGAATGGTGGCGCGGGCGCGCTGCGGGAGCGCATTTTCCGCGTGACCGCCCGCTATCAGCGTCGCGACGCAGGTGGTGCGCAGCAAGGCATTCATCCGCACGTTTCGGCTCAATCGTTCAGCGGCCATCAAATCCGGGTCACGTCGAGCAACTGCCTTCATGTCCGGGCTCGTGGGTCCCGGATCCACGGTCGCGAGCTCATCGAAGCCGGCACGCGTCGTGGCGGTGAGCATCACCGGGAACTTGAACGCCTCGAGCCGGCTCAAGCCGTCGGTGAGACGGTATATTGCGTTGTCGGGCCCCGGCAGCGAACCGTGGCCGCCCGGGCTCGTCGTCTCCAGCGTATACGTGAGGTATGTTTTTTCGCTGGTACCGACCTCGAAATACAGCGGTGCGCCGTTCTTCAAGTTACCCCCGCCGCCGTCGAGGTTGATCGCCATCTCGGCGTCGATCAGCTCTCGATGGTTCCTGAGCAGAAACGCCGGGCCGTTCGAATCGCCGCCGGCTTCTTCGTCGGCCGTGAAGGCGACGATGAGATCGCGGTCCGGTACGAAGCGCTCGCGCTTCAGGCGGATGAGGGATTCCGCAAGCGCGGCGTCGCCGTCCTTCATGTCAATGGTCCCGCGGCCGTAGAACCAACCGTCCTTTTCGGTGAGCAGGAACGGGTCGACCGACCAGTCCTCGGGTTTCGCCTCCACGACATCGAGATGGCCCAAAAAGAGAATGGGTTTCGCGGAGTGCTTGCCGCGGTAACGCACGATGACATTGCCCTTGGTCGGATGGTCGTCGGGCGCGAGCAGTACCACGTCGCTCGGCGAGAATCCTGCGGTCAACAGCCAGTCTTGGATGGCTTTGGCCGCCTCCGTCGAGCCCTGCGCGTGGGTGGTGTTGATTTCGACCAGGGTCTTCAGCATATCCCGCGCAAGCTGCTGGTCCGCAGGCGGCGGCAGCGGTGTTGCCGCGACGGCGGCAGTTGCCGGTACGACACCGAGCAGTAAGGCGGCGAGCAAAGTAAGGTAGGGCATGGTAGCCCAAGCATAGCGGAAGTCAGGGGGACTATTGCCGGCATCGCGGCGGCATTTTTGTTTCCTTGGCTCGCGCAGTGCTTCTATCTGCTGGTCGCGCTCCTGTGGTTCATTCCGGATAGGCGGATCGAAAGCACACTTGTGCGGCACAAAACGTAGCGTCCCCGGGCGCGGCTGCCGGGGTATGCGAATGCTGCCGCGCACGGGTATCATAGGGTGCATATGTCGCGCGCGAACTTTCATTGGGACGACCCGCTGCTGCTCGAAGCGCAGCTCACGCCGGAAGAAATCATGGTCCGCGATGCGGCGCGCGAGTATGCCCAGGAGCGTCTGGCGCCGCGAATCCTGCAGGCCTTTCGCGAAGAGCGGGCGGACCCGTCCATCTTTCGCGAGATGGGCGATATCGGTCTCCTGGGCTCGACCATCCCCGAGAGTTTCGGCGGAGCGGGACTGAACTATGTGAGCTATGGCCTTATCGCGCGCGAGATCGAGCGCGTCGACTCGGGCTATCGCTCCATGATGAGCGTGCAATCGTCCCTGGTGATGCTGCCCATCCATCGGTTCGGTACCGACGCTCAACGGCATAAGTACTTACCGGCGCTGGCGCGCGGCGATGCGATCGGGTGTTTCGGTTTGACCGAGCCCGATCATGGCTCCGATCCGGGCAGCATGGTCACCCGCGCGCGCGCTACCGGCGGTGGCTATCATCTGACGGGATCGAAGACCTGGATCTCCAATAGCCCATTCGCCGATGTCTTCGTCGTGTGGGCAAAGACCGACGACGACGCGATTCGAGGCTTCATCCTCGAGAAGGACTGGAAGGGGCTGTCGGCTCCGGTATTGCATGGCAAAGTCGGACTGCGCGCTTCGACCACCGGCCAGATCGTGATGGACCAGGTGTTCGTACCGGAAGAAAATCTGCTCCCGGGCGTGACCGGGTTGAAGGGGCCCTTCACGTGCTTGGACTCGGCGCGGTACGGCATTTCTTGGGGTGCGCTGGG
>JALYHU010000071.1 GCA_030776345.1 Pseudomonadota bacterium
CAGGGAGACCACCCAGGCGTCCTTGCCCAGGCCCAGCCTGAAATCCATCAACCCGTAGGGGCCCAGTCTTTGGGCATAGTAGGCGACATCCTCGACAGGGCCGACATAGGCCTCTGCGAGCCGCCCACGATTGCGGGGCAGCGGCCGGTGTTGACGCTCCGGAACCGAGCGCCGGCGCCCAGGGGAATGGATTGGCGGCCGCGCAACAGCTTATACTCGCACCGTTGGCTGGCCCCGAAACTCCCTCAGAGGATTTGACAAGATGAAAACGATGAAGGCTATGGCATTTACGATATCGCTGCTGGCATCTGGGTTCGGCATGGCCGCTGCCCCGCAGCTGCAAGTGAAAAAATCGGTAACCATTGCCGCGCCCGCGGACAAAGTCTGGGACGCCGCAAAGAATTTCAACGGGTTGAACACCTGGCACCCCGCGGTCGCGAGCGACGAACTCGTCAGCGGCACGAACGACGAGGTCGGCGCCGTCCGCTTGCTGACGCTGAAGGGCGGCGGAACAATCAAGGAAAAATTGCTCGAATTCGACGATACCGGCCACCGTTTTCGATATGCCATCTTGGAAGGAGTGCTGCCGGTGAGCCATTACTCGTCGAACTTCGCGGTCACGTCCCTTGGAACCAATAAGACGCGGGTGACCTGGTCCGGTCGCTTCAAGCGAAAAAATCTTGGCGACAGTCCGGCCGATAACGAGAGCGACAAGGCCGCAACCGATACGATCAGCGGCGTGTATCAATCGGGTTTGGATAATCTCAAGAAGATCGTTGAAGCGAAGTAACCGGCGGCATCGCGCCCCGCCAGCATCTCCTCCGTGAGCGAGGGCGGGTCGCCGAGCCAGCCGCTTGCGGACCTTCCGGCCGCCGCAGAAAAAACTCGGCCTTCGTGGTTCGAGGCGTTGGCACGGCTGTGGTGCTTGAAGGCGGTCGATGGCGAGCCGCGCGGCAGTCCCGTGGTTTCGATTCTGCTGCTGAGCGCGTCGTGGCTGACGGCATGGATACTCATCGATCGGTGGCAGCGCCAACCGGATCCTGAGTTCTATGTCGACGGCATTCCCTTGCTCGGGTGGTACGCACTCGCAATATTGGGCCTGGCAGGACTGCTGCGACGGATATCGAACCCCCGGCCGGCCCTCGGCGCAACGCTGGTACTGGCGCTCGGCCTGGCGCCGCCTCCGTTGCTTCTCGTCGCGGTCGCCGCGTATTACCTGGAGCCGCCGTGGTACTGGTACGCAAGCGGTGCGGTCGCTCTATACGTGTTCGTGTATTTGATGCGCGGATTGCGCGCCTGCACCGGCCGATCACAACGCGCGGCCGCCCTCATCGGCGTCGTCTTCATCGTGGCGTTCATAGGGCTGAGCGATGCGTTGGACGCGGTTCCGGACGTGTGGAATCCGCGCGAGGCAGCCTCCGCGGCGGCCGACGGCAGGGTGACTGAACGCGAGACGGCACTGTTCGAGCAAGCCGACCGAATCGACGAGGCTCTCGAAGCGGTTCATCGCGACGGCGCCGCGGGCGCCCAAGCCTTTTTCCTCGGCTTTGCCGGTGTCGGCGAACAAAAAGTCTTCGCGCAGGAAATTGAGTTGGCCGCCCGCGTGGTGGGGAAGCGCTTCGGCGCCGGCGAGAGGCAGTTATCATTGATCAATGACGAGCGCGATTTGGAACGCGCTCCGCTGGCCAGCGTGTCGGGACTCACGTATGCGCTGCAAGGTCTCGCCTCGCGCATGGACTTGAACAAAGATGTGCTGTTCCTGGCCATTTCCTCGCACGGCGCGTCCGATCCCGCCATTGCAGTCTCCAATTCGCAGTTCCCCTTCGAGGATCTCACGCGCCCCACTCTCGCCGACGTGTTGCAGGCTTCCGGGATCAAATGGCGCGTGCTCATCATTTCCGCGTGCTATGCGGGGGGATTCATCGATTCGTTGCGCGACCCAAGAACCATCGTCATTGCCGCGGCGGCTGCGGACCGGACCTCTTTCGGCTGTTCGAACGACAGCGATCTGACGTACTTCGGCGAAGCCTTTTACCGGGATGCGCTGCCGGGCGCTCGCTCGCTGCGGGAGGCCTTCGAGACGGCAAAGGCTACGATCGCCGCGCGTGAACGCCGCGAGCATGTGACACCCTCCGATCCGCAGGCTTACTTCGGGTCCGACATGGAGGCCAAGCTCGCAGCAATGAGCCCCTCAGCGCAGTGATGCGCAGCGGCCCAATCCACTCATGGCAATTTCGCGGGTGCGGCGTGGTAAGTCCTGTCGAGCGCTTCGAATTCGCCGGCGTCGCTGCTGAGGGTGGTTTGATGATTCTCGCCCGTGCCGAACACGATCCCAAGACCGCCGACCGCGACGAGTTCCGCGGGGTGCGTCAAAAAATAATGCATGCGATTGTCGCGGTAATGGTACGGCGACCCTCCGCGAATCGTGGACGGGACGCCCTCGGGAATCTGCCACCAGATTACGGGCAGCTTGCCGATGCCGGCATGGTACGCACCGACGACGGCTAGATGATCGTGGAAATTCGGATGAGTCGCATTGCTCTCGTCCCAATACCAACCCTTGCCGGTACGAGCGCACTCCGTCGGTTGGGGCGATACTTCGAAACAGCCGGCGTCGCGATCGAGCGTCTCAGCCACGATGAAATCGGCTTTCTGGGCGCCCAGCGCGTTCATGAAGCCGACCACGTCGGCCGTCGTGTTGCCGCCCCAATCGGACGGTGGAAAGCCGACGTAGGCTTTCGGAGCGTGTTTGCGCGCCATTGCGATGAGGCACTCCGCGACGCCACGCACGTTGTTCGGCAGCGAGGCGCAGTCCGGATTGACGCTGACGAGGGCTGTCATTTTCGTCGGATCGGAGTTGGGCGCATGACGTTCGACGTAGCCCCAGAAATCGGGCTCGAGATTCACGAGGGCGGGCTTGCCGTAGGCAGCGATGTCCTGGAACAGCAATTTTGCGCGTGCCCAATAGGTTTTCATGAACGCGGCATCGTTCAACACGGAGAGGTTGCCGTCGCCGTCGTTGGCCATTTGATACTGCGTGTACATGGGGATCGCGCCCAGTAAATCGGCGGCGTCGGCGACGACGCAGACATAGTCGCAAGGCGCGCTGTTCCAGCGCGTCCAGTCGCCGGTCCCCAAATACCGTTCATAGATTTCGACTTTTGCAGCCTGCGACTCGACGGTCGAGACGACGTTGCCGTTCGCACCCTGAGCGCCCAGACCCACCAACAGGTGTCCTGGCTTGCCGAGCTTGGCCGCGAGCTTTGCGGCAGGCCCCGTCCCCATGGACGTGGCGCTGGCCGTGGTCTCGGCCGCCGAGACGGGCACCGCCGCCATCGCGATCAATAAGGCAGCTGTCGACAAGCGAGAGATAAAACGACACGTGAAAGGCATTGACATGGGAGTGCCCGAATTGCGCGAAGGGGACGCAGTTTTAGCTGCAAAGCATGCGCAAGCCAACTGTCGCCAGTGCGCGACCGGCTGCCCACCTCGTGGTTGAGCCGGGCAATTCAACTCAATGCATGCGCGCGCCTACCCGACGGCGGTGCGCTTCTTTTTCTCCACGTCGTCGAAGGGCAGCGTGTGTGCGATGGCCGGTCCATTGACGTGCTTGCCGCGGATTTCCAAAGGCGTGCCGTGAACCGCAACCGGTACGTCGAGCCGTGCGATGGCCATGGACTTTCCCGTCAACGTCGACATCATGGCGCACGTGAGGACGCCGACTTTCTCGGCACCCGAGTAAACCGCATCACCCATATCGGCGGGAACACTGCCCTCGAGCAAGACACCGAAGATCTTGAAGCGCTCCTTGCTTTTGAGGCGGGCATGGGCATCGGCGCCGCGAAAATCGTTCTTGCCGGGGCTCACCGTGAAGTCGAGGCCCAATTCCCACAGGCTGTCGCCCGGCGGGTCGTGTTCGAAGGGATACATCTGGGACATGTCATAGGGAAAGAACAACAGTGAGCTCTCGACGCGCAGGTAGTCCAGCGTGGTAAAGCAGGCCGGGACGATACCCATGGATTTACCCTCGTGAATCACGGTGTCCCAGAGGAGCCCTGCGTCCTCGCCCTTGCAGAAGATTTCGTAGCCGCGCTCACCCGTGTACCCGGTGCGCGAGATCAGCACCGGCCGGCCGAACAACGTCGTGGGCACGTGGTGAAAGTATTTCAGGTCGCGAATGCCGGGCACGTGCTTCGCCAGGAAGTCGACGGCGATGGGTCCTTGCAGAGACAGATCATGCAAGTCATCGTCGACGATGAGGGCGGCATTGCGGCCCACCACATGGCCGGTCAACGTTTCATGGCCTGCGCCGCTGCCGTGCACGACCATCCAGGAGTTCGGTCCGGTGCGGTACAGGATGCAGTCTTCTATGAAATGTCCCGCCTCATTCAGCATGCAGGCATAGGCCGACTTGCCGGGATAGATCTTGCCGACGTCGCGCGTGGTGACAAAATTCAGCACGGCGCTTGCGTGGGGACCGACGAGGTGCAGCTTCTTGAGCCCTGACACGTCCATCAATCCCGCCCGGGTGCGGATGGCGACGTGGTCCTCGGCCACGTCTTTCGCATAGGTCCATGCGGTCCCCATGCCGTTCCAGTCCTCGAGCTTCGAGCCCAGTGCCCGATGCCGATCCGCCAAAACCGAATGACGCCAAGTAAGTGCCATGTATTCCTCCAGTTTATTCGGGTGCCGTCCCCGGCGACGTGGGCTTGCCGTCGTCGTAGGGCGCCAGCCACTCGACAACGGCATCCCGGTAACGGGTCAGACCCTTGTAATCGACGAGGGTAGGGTGCAGATTCTTGAGGACGCGGTGCATGCGCCGCGCCCATTTGGGAATGGTTGCGAGTTCGCGCATGCTGATGAGATAGCAGCGGATGCCGAAAACGATCGCGTTGCTGCGCGGCAGCCGCCACAGTCCCTGGAGTTCCACCCGCAAATGGACGAGATCGCCGGCGTTCTGTGCGGTCACGGCCGCCCGATCGCGGCCCCAGTGGGGGTAGTTTTCGGGCGAAGTATCCAGGCGGGGATGCACGGTCATGGTCCAGTTGAGCCGCCGGACCGGCTGGCCCAGCCGCAAATTCAACAAGTATTTCAATGCGCGATCGAACACGTTCATTTCATGCGCCAACGGTACGGGGCCGTGCCACTCTTTGAAGGTCATACCCAGGTCGAAATCCAACGACCAGTCGGCCTGCGTAGTGACCACGCCCGCCTCGGCCCACAGATCGCCTTCGCGCTGATCCATCACCACGAAGTCTCCTGGCGCCTGGCGTCCTATGTAATCGAGCGGCTGGCGCGGCAGAGTATCGAGGTTGCCGAAAATAAATTGCTGTTCGATGTTCAGGGGCCGATTGATCCAGTGCCGGTGATTGCCGTTCTTGGTGAGGGAAAAATGCTGCGGATAGTCGCGCGCAAGCGATTCCATGATGAGTTCGAGGCAATCCCATTGAGCGCTCAGCATGTGCGGCAGCGCCTGGAAGCGCAGCGGCTCCGCGGCCAACACCAATGCGCGCTCGCGGCACTCCGCGACATAGTGTTCGTCGATATCGAAGGCAAACTCCACCACCGAATCCCGGGGCCCGGCGACGTGCGGTTCGATGTTCACCGAATACATGTATTCGTCTTCCGGGAAGGGCAGCGGAAAGCGGCGAATCGCGTATGGACTGTTGCGATAGCTGAAATCGTCTCGGAACGTTTCATCCGGTTTGAACATGCCGTTCATGTCTGCTCCTAGAGGTCGAGCACCAAGTGCTTGCAGCGGGCCCGCGACACGCAGGGCATGATGGTCTTGCCCCGTTCCTTATCGCCGTCCGACAAGAAATGATCGTTGTGCATCAATTCCCCGTCGAACTCGAGAACGCGGGTCTGGCAAAACCCGCAGACGCCTCCGCGGCATAGATAGGGCACGTCGACGCCGGCCGCCTCGATGCTCTCCAACAGGCTCTGGTCCGGGGCCACATGCACCGTCAATTTCGCGCGTGCCAGGAAAACGTCGAAGGCCTCGCCGACCGGCGGTGCGCTGAATCGTTCCCAGTGGATGTGGCTGTCGGGCCAGCCGCAGCGCTTCGCCGCCGTGACTACTCGCTCGATGAGTCCGGCAGGCCCGCAGGCGTAGACATGAGTGCCCAGCGGCTGGTTCGAGAGCAGTCCGTCGAAATCGACCGCCTGGCTTTCGCTGTCGTAGTACATGCGCACTCTGTCGCCCTCACGCTCGCGCAGGCGGCTCGAGAAGGCGGCGTGCTCCGGCGAGCGGACCGAATAATGCAGCTCATAGGGCACCGCGCCGGCATGGAGATCCTCGAGCTGTGCCATGAACGGCGTGATGCCGATGCCGCCGGCAATGAGCACGTGTTTGCGGGCGATCTTGTCGAGTCCAAACAGGTTCACCGGATGGGCGATTTCCAGGCGGCTGCCGACTTGGACCTGGTCGTGCATGAAATGCGATCCGCCCCGGGATTCTTCCATTCGGCGCACGCCGATCTGATAGGTGTCGAGCTCGTTAGGTGAACCGAGCAGCGAGTACGGATTGCGGTGCATGCGCAGGGCGCCGCGCATCACCACGATGATGTGCGAGCCGCCGGAGAACGCGGGCAGGGCGCCGCCCTCGGCAGACGCCAGCGTGAAGTGTTTGATGAGCGGCGTGATCTGCTCGACGGCGATGACCTCGACGGCGAGAGTCTGCGTGTCGTTCACAAGTAGATCTCTTTCACGGGAGGCAGCTCACCGGGCGCTTCGGCGTCGACCATGACTCCCATGTAAGCGGCCAGTCGCCGCGAGTAATGATCGCGGACCAGCAGCCAACGTTCGCAACCGGCGCAACGGACGATGTTGGTCCGTACGGCCTCGGAGGTGGCGCGGCAATGGACGCAGTACACTCGCCGTGCCAGGCTTCCCATCTCCTCGGCCCGGATTTCGTCCTTGTTGAGATCGAATTCCAAGGCGATTTGCATGGCAAGACCTATGAAGCTTTCCGGGCCTGCGACATACAGCCGAGTGCCCATCAAAGATCGGTCGAGCACCGTTCGGAAAGTCTCGAGCAAAGAGGCGGCGCCGGCAAACTGGTTCAACTCGGCCAAGCCGAACGGCTTGAACTGATCCCCCGTCTGCGGCGTCTCGGGGACGATGAGCAGCCGCGTGGCCTCGAGCGCCTGCGGTGCCGAGCTCCGCATCTCGCCGAGCACCCGCAGCAAGGCGGCGGCGCCCGGACCGAATCCGAGCATCAGGTGGTAGCGGCCTGCCGGGTCGGCCCGTAACGGCGCGTAGACCGGCTTGCTCTTGATCCCCGTGATGAGCATCAGGAACCCTAATACACTGCGAATCGATGACTCACGGCGACCACGAGGACGCCGAGCGCCAATACAGCATAGGGCCAAAGACCGGCGCGCTTGACGATGCGTTCGCCGCCGACCATGTCCAAATCCTCGGCCATTTCGCGTGGAAATGAACCTTTGTCCTGAACATAGTGCCGATAGATGAACACCGGCACGATCAGCGCCGCGAATACGAGTCCGGTGGTCAGCGTGCCCGAACCGTAGACGTCGGCGCCGAATCCCATGAACGCCAGATTGACGAACGACAACACCGCCCCCGCCGCCAAAATCCACGTGGGCGCCCGCCACGGCCGCTCCTGGCGCGGCCGGTCGCAGCGATGAATCCAACCCGCATTCAGGTTCAGAAAATTGAAAATCAGATAGCCGACGTTGGCGGCGCCGATCACGAACACCGAGTCGGACAACAGGAGCAGCACCAGGTTGAATACCAGATTGGTCATCATGGCATTGGTCGGGGCGCCGCGGGAATTGACCTTGGCAAGGTATTTGGGCAGCCAGCCGTCCACCGACGCTTGATAGAGAGTGCGTGAAGAGCCGGCCATGGAAGTCATGAGCGACAGCACCAGCGCGAGGATCAGCATGACCACCACGACCACGCCGGCCACTCGTCCCGCGTGCACCATCCTGGCCATGACGGTCGAAACGCCCATGCCGCTGTAGATGTCCGGTGCGAGCATTCCGCCATAGACGGCAGGCGCGGTGATGTTGCCCGCCGCGTCCGTTACAGCGGGCTCAATCATGCTGCCGAGTCCCAAGAAACCTTGGAACGCAAAGGGTACCAACGTGTACACGACGACGCATAGCAAGCCGGAGTAGAAGATGGCCTTGAACGTATCCGTCTTGGGATTTTTGAATTCACCGGTGTAGCAGACGGCGGTTTCGAATCCGTACGTCGACCAGGCGGCGAGGAACATACCGGCGGCAAACACCGTGATACCGGCCATGTTCCAGGTACCGTCGGCGACGCGGCCGGCGGCATCGTGGGCGAGCGGCACCAGCGGAAAGAAATTCGCTTTGACGATGTCGCCGGTGAGCAGGGGTACCACGCCGATCAGTATCAGCGGGATCATGGCCGAAATGCCGAGAATTTTGGTCGTGTTCGCGGAACGCAATATGCCGCCGTCTTGTATGGCTTTGACGGCCAGCAAGATGACGGTGCCCAAGACGAACGTGGAGTTGATTCGCAGGCTCAAACCCGTCTTGATCGATCCAAGATCGAGCAGCGTCAATTGCCAGGTATTCACGGCCGAGTCGGGCGCGAAAATACCATTGAGAATGTAGCCCGCTGCGAGGGCGGAACCGGTGGCCTGCACCGGAGACCAGGCAAACCAGTTGCACCACACCGAAACGGGCGCGATCAACTTGCCGTAGCGGACCCAACCGATCGCGCCATAGATGGAGGTGCCGCCGGCCTTGTCGGGAAACAGGCCGGCGATTTCCGCATAGGTGAACGATTGAATGAATCCCATGGCAATGGAGAGCATCCAAATGACCCAAGAAAGCTTTCCGACGGTGGCGGCGACCGCACCGATGGAAAACAGCACCAGCGGCGGCACCCCGCTCGCCACCCAAAACGCGCCCGTCCAGTCGATACCCCGTTCGAGCCCCGCCGCCTTCGGGGCAGCAGCGACGACGATTCCCTCGGCAGCGCTCACGTAATTTCCTCGATCCCGTCAATCCGCGCGTAGCGCATAAATTTTTCGTAACTCCTCGGCGATTTCAAAGATGTCTCCCACGATTCCGTACTTTGCCACGCCGAATATCGAAGCGCCGGGGTCGGAATTGACCGCGACGATGGTGCCAACGTGTTTCATCCCGGCAAGATGCTGAATCGCCCCGGACACGCCCATGGCGATGTAGAGTTTACAGGCGCTCGCCGTCTTCCCGGACTGGCCAACTTGCCGGCTCTTCGGCAGCCACCCGGAATCTGCAACCGGCCTGGAACAGCCCAGTGTGGCGCCGATGGCGTCGGCCAGTTCGCGGAATTGCGCTACGTTGGCCTCTTCACCGATTCCGCGGCCGATGGTCAGTATGAATTCCGCGCCGCTCATGTCCACGTCATCGCCCGCGGGAGGTTCGATGAAATCGCGTACCTTCGAGCGGGGCGCAATGGCAGGCCCCTCGAACGCAGTCACGCGAGGCGATGCGGCTCGTTCCGCCGCCTTGAACGCACCGGCGCGCAGCGCCAGCAACACCGTGCTTCGGCCGGGGAAATCGATCTCCACAGCTACTTTTTGACCGTAGCCGGCGCGCGTCGCTACCAATTCGCCGGCGACGCGGCGAACGTCGAACACGTCGGTGGCGAAGCCCAAGCCAAGCGTGGCGGCCAGGGCTGGCGCATATCCGAACGAGTCGATGCTGTGGGGCACCAGAATCACGTCGGGTTTGCGCTCGGCAATCAAGGCGCCTACCGTGCCTTCGAACGTGTCCGGATCGAATTCTGCGGCGCTGACCTTCGCGAGGATGACTTCATCGACGCCCGCGAGGCTCAACGCCGAAACGAACGCCTCCGGGGCGGCGCCGATGATGGCTGCGCTGACTTGCTCGCCGTGGCGGCGCAACGCGTGTGCGGCCGTCACGAGCTCGAGCGACTGGGGACGCAGTTCGCCGCGCCGTTGTTCCGCGACGATCAACACCCCGCTCATGGAGTCCTTCCCTCGAATTCGCGGATGATCGCGGCCAAACGCTTGGCCTGCGCCGCAGCATCGCCCTCGATGAGTTGCGCCTGGCCCTTGTCGGGTACGTACATGCGCCGCACGTGAGACGCGGACCCGGCCTCGCCCACATCGTCGGCATTCAATCCGAGATCCGTCAAAGACAACACTTCGATGGGTTTCGCCGCCGCCTGCTTGATGCTGCGCAACGAGGCGTAGCGCGGCGCATTGATACCCAGTTGGATGGTGAGGACGGCGGGACAGTGGATTTCCAGTTCGTGCATCACCCCGCCCTCGAGTTCGCGGCGCAGTACGGCGCTGTGGGCCCCCGGCGTGTAAGTCAGCTGGCTCACGACGGCAGCGTGCGGCCAGCCGAGAAAGGCCGCGGTGGCGATGCCGGTCGATGCGAACGACTGATCGGAGGATTGCACGCCGGCGAATACCATCGCCGGAGCCTCGCGCTTGGCTGCGGCGGCGAGTACTCGAGCGATCGCGATAGGGTCAGACCCTTCGATGGCTTCGTGCCAGACACGAACCGCACGGTCCGCGCCCTTGGCCAGGCACTTGCGCAAGACCTCGTCCGCTTCCGCGGGTCCCACGCAGAGGGCTACCACGTCGATGGGCTCGGCCGACGCTTCTTTGATCTTGACGGCCTCTTCCAGGGAAAAATCGTCCCATTCGTTCAGATCGCGGATGAGAAATTCGGGGTCTACGTCGCGGCCGTCGTCGCGAAACTCGAAATCTTCGTCGAGTGCGGCCACCTGTTTGACGGCGACTAGAATTTTCATGCCGGCATTGCCTCGGGCCGTTCCCCGGGCACGGCTTCACGAATGAGTTCGATCAGCTCCTTCACCACGAATTTACCCTCGTTCCCGGTGGTCTTCAGCGCGTCTTCGAACATGGTCAAGTCTTTCGGACAGCTCACCACATACACCTCGAGACCGGGAATGGCAGCCGCTTCCTTGATGCGATTCTGCGCGGGCTTCTCGGAGCCGACCGGATCGGGTATCCAGATCCTGCCGCCGCCGGCGCCGCAGCAGAATGAATTCGCGCGGCTTCTGCCCATCTCCACGAGCTCGCAGCCCAGCAATTTGAGCACGTCGCGCGGCGCTTCGTAACCCTTGTTGAAACGGCCCAAGTGGCACGGATCGTGAAAGGTGGTGCGGTACTTGAGCGGCGCGGTGACGCGCAGCCGTCCCTCATCGAACAGGCGCTTCACGAAGCTCGTGTAGTGCTGAATTTCGTATGTGCCGCCGAAGTCGGGATATTCGTTGCGTATCGTATTGTAGGAATGCGGATCCGTGGTGACGATGGTCTTGAACGACGCGCCGGCCAGGGCGGCAACGTTGGCATTGGCGAGCAACTCGAAAAGTCCTTCCTCGCCCACTCGGCGCACGTCGTTGCCCGCATTCGATTCGGCCTCGAAGAGAATGCCGAAATCGACTCGAGCTTCATGCAGCAGCGCGGCAAAGGCTTGCGTCACCCTTTGATTGCGCGGGTCGAACGATGCGTAATCGCCCACGAACCAGAGCACTTCCACGGGTTCCTTGCGGGCGTCTTTGACGGGAAAGGGCAGGGCTTTGGTCCATGCCGCGCGCTTGCGCTTGGATTCGCCGAACGAATTGCCGGTCTTGTGGATAGTCTGCAGGGTTTTCGTGAGGAGCGGGTCCATGGCACCCTCTTCGACCAGCTTGCGGCGCATTTGGACGATGATGGGCACGTGCTCGACGGCAACCGGGCATATTTCCACGCAGGCCATGCAAGTACGGCAGGACCACAGGGTTTCCTGCGCCACCTGGCCCGGTGCTTTGCCGTGGACGTCGAGTTCCGCCGCCGCCGGTAGCGTACCCGACTCCAGCGTGGCGTTGGCGAATTCGCGGAGGCTGAGAATGACGTCACGCGGCGACAGAGGCGCGCCGACGGCGCGGGCGGGACAGGCTTCGTGGCAGCGGCCGCACTTGGTGCAGGCATCCAGATTGAGCAATTGCTTCCAGTTGAAGTCCGTGATCTTCGCGACACCCGGTTGCGCCTGCGATTCCGGGACGCGCGCCAGCCGTTGCGCGGCCAACTCGTCGCGCACCATGAGCGAGGCGGCCGACGTGAAAATGTGTTTGACCTTCGTGAACGGAATCAAAGCGATGAAAGCCAACGCGAGCAGGCCATGGAACCACCAAAGACCGTGGCGGAGCACGGCGCCGCCTCGTTCATCCATACCGCCGGCGCGCAGCCCTTCGGCAAGCAGCGCGCCCACGGGCGACCACCAGCGGGGATCCCAGACTTCGGGGCGCGCGTGCAGCCACACCAGACGCGCCGCCTCGAGGAGGTAGCCGGTGCAGCCGATGATGACCAGAATCCAGAGAAATGCCCAGTCCTCTCGCCGGTACTGCGGCCGATCGAAATCGGGATCGCCGGGCGCGCGGTCGGGCCGCGCGTAATCGAGCTTCGGCAACCGCAGCCAGCGGCGCCGATACATCATGTACAGCAGGCCGCCGACCAGCGCCAGGCCGGCCACATCGAGCACCAGCGAAAACCACAAATAAAAATCGCCCTGCCAGAAGCGTATTCCGAACAGCGGCTCGAGAATGTCGTATTCCAACGTGATCGTCGCCGTGCCGAGGAACAGCAAGACGAAGCCGTAGAAGATCAGCCGGTGTGCGGCGCCGGCCCCCGGATCGCGGCGCGCGATGATGCGGTGATGCAGCACCTTCGCAAGCATGTCGCCGAGCCGCTTGGCGTGGCTGCCGGGAAGATGCAGTGCGGCGCCGCGCCGATATTTGCGGATCTGCACAGTGACGCCGTAGGCGAATACGGCGATCGCCGTATATCCCAGCAAATAAAATAGCCGCACTTCGGTTGCCGAAAACGCCTCGAACAAGATTCGAGTGGCAGCGTCGGTGCGGCTCACGGTCAGGTCTTGTACTCGAGCTCGAAGTTGCCGCCCGGCATGTGGGGCACCCCCCAGACGGCGGTTTCACGCTTGTACGGCAGCGGCAACTGGGGGTTGGCTTCTTCGATCTCGCGCGCGAGACGCTGCCCGCAGAAGGTGGCATCCGCAATCAAGCGGGGCGCTTCGGCATCGCCGATGAGGTACACGGCCTTGACGTCGTTCTTTTGCCATTCGCCTTGGCGCCCCTTGAGGTCGCGATACAGGCCGTCATCGGAGTGGCGGCCCGTCACCAACACGAGAGAATCGAATTCCACCCAGCGATGACTCTTGTTGGGCGTACGGGGCAGGTGGCCCGCACCGCGATACGTGCGCTTCGAGCCCTCGCCCCAGATGTCGTACACCTCGAGGCGGCCTTTCTCGATTTTGGCGCTGAAGGCATTGTGAATTTCCTTGACGTGCAGCTCATGCAGGCGCCGCATCATGTTCGGATACTCGAGCGTGAAGTGCATGTAGTTGGCGAGGTGCACGCCGGTGACCACGGTTACGTCATGCCCGGCCACGGCCAATTTCTCCGCGAGACTCGGCGCCATGAAATAGGTGTCGGCATTGAGGATCACCACGCGCTTGCCGATGGGCTTCTTGCCCTCGAGCACCTGCTCAGGCGTCAACTGATCGGGCTGCGCGGCGTCCGCACCCGGGATCGGGTCGTGGGTCAGGCAATTGGTGCCGTCGGCGTTCCACGATGAACCGGTGGCGATCACTATTTTGTCGGCGCCGTACGCGAGCGCCAAGTCGGCGGTCATCGGCTTCTGGCCCAGCGCCACTTGGGCTTGCTTGTTCTTCTTGGCCAGCTTGTTGATCTGCAGCTCGCGGTAATCGCGATGGTAGCCCCACTCGCCGAGGCCGGGCAGCGTCACCAGCGAATTCAGGTGTCCGCCGATCTTCGCGGCGGTGTCGTACAGATGAACGGTGTAGCCGCGCTCGAGCAGCACGCGAGCGCACTCGGAGCCGGAAGGCCCGGCGCCTACCACCAGCACGGAATCCTCGGAGCCGCGCTTGGGGAACTTCTCGGGGTGCCAGCCGCGGCGGTATTCCTCGCCGGCGGTGGCGTTCTGAGTGCAAATCATCGGCGGGCCGCCGATTTCCCAGCGTGAGATGCAGACATTGCAGCCGATGCAAACGCGAATGTCGTCGTACCGGCCTTCCTCGATCTTTTTCGGCAGCCACGGATCGGAAATGGAGGGCCGCGCCGCGCCGATGATGTCGGCAATGCCCTTGGTCACGATTTCCGTCATTTTCTCCGGATCGGTGAATCGGCCGACGCCGAGCACGGGCTTCTTGGCCACTTGTTTCACGAAGCGGGTCCAAGGCACCTGGTGACCTTGCGCGTAGAAGCGCGACGGGCCCGCGTCTTCGCCCCATTCGGCGATGTCGCCGACGTCGACGTCCCACAGGTCGACCAGCGGGTCGGCCATGGCGATGAACTTCATGCCGTCCTGTTCGATCTCGACGCCGCTTTCGCCATAGAGCGTATCGACGGCGAAGCGGGTGGCGATGGCGCAGTCATGACCCACGGCGCGGCGCACTTTTTCCAAGGTCTCGAGCCAGAAGCGCGCGCGATTTTCCAGCGAGCCGCCGTACTTATCCTTGCGCTTGTTGTAGTAGGGGGAGAGGAACTGCAGCGGCAGATAGGAATGCGCGCCGTACACATAGATGATGTCGAAACCGGCTTCCCGGGAACGCAATGCCGCATCCACGTAGTACTGCTGCACGGTAGCGATGTCGTCGAAGTCCATTTCCTTGCAATAGGTGAGCGTCTCGAATTCGGACGCGTATTGGCTGGGGCCGCGGGGCGTGGCGCGCGACTCCATGCAGGGCGCATGGGAAGCGCCGTACCACAACTCGACGCCGGCCAGCGCTCCAAAATGGTGGATATGGTCGGTCATGGCGCGCAGATTGCGCACGTCGCCTTCGTCCCAAATTCTCGCCGACAGGCGATGCGTGTCATCGGATTCGGGATGGATGGAACAGTATTCGGTATTGATACCGGCCCACCCGCCTTCAGCCTTCACGGAGCGATGCGCCGCCTGGAAGCCCGGCTTGTCGGAACCCGCGCCGATGCAATGGGGCACTTGGTAAAACCGGTTGCGCAGCGTCTTGGGTCCGATCTTGATCGGCTCGAACAAAATGTCGTGTTTTGGATCGCGCGCCATACCTTAGCTCCTCTGTTTCGGTATCGGGTGTGCTAGTTTTATCGCGGTGGACGCCCCGACGGGCATGAGGATAGGCCAGCATCGCGAATAAATATCACCTTGGTTACTGTAGTGCAAATTTATTGCATGCAGTGTAAATTGCTGCTCTCGAAGCGCGAGGAAGCTCCTCTGTTGGCGGAGCCCTTTATCCAATGAACCCTCCGGAAAGGAAGAGGCCGCGGGTGGCGGCTGCGATCGGCGCGCCTGCCGCGACCCTGACAGCGCCCAACGTCGGGCGGCAGCTGGGTGCGGTCGCGCGACGCGTGCGTGAAGGCCAGGGTTTGACGCTGACGGACGTGGCGACGAGGGCCGGCATCAGCGCCGGTATGCTGAGCCGGCTCGAGACCGGCCACGTGACGCCGAGTTTGGAGACGCTGGTGGCTCTGGCCGGCGCGCTCGGCGTGCGGCCGGCGCTGCTCCTGCAGGAAGTGGGCGGCGACGAGGAAGGTGCGCAGCATGTTCCTTCGGGTCAGGGTCTCGAAGTGGTGCGTCGTGGTACGCGTCGCGGCCACACCTATCATTTACTGGCGGCGCAACGGGGTCCCCGCAAAGCGTTCGAGCCGTTCTTGGTGACTCTGACCGACAAGAGCGAGGTGTTCCCGGGGTTCCAGCATCCCGGAACCGAGTTCATTTATCTGCTGGCGGGGTCTCTCACCTACCGCCACGGCAGTCATAGCTATCCGTTGGCGCCCGGAGATTCTTTGAGCTTTCGCGGCGATGTTCCGCATGGGCCCGAAAAGCTGGGCAAGATGCCCATCCGAATGTTGTCCATCATCATGTACGACGATGAGGTTTGAGGCGGCTCCACTGAGTTCCCGACAGTCGCGCGAAGCGGTGATACCGGCGAACCACAGGCGGCGACGCGCCCGAGGTTACGCGCCCCAGGGTGGAAACCGCGCCATGGCTTCGAAGTCGCCGAGTTCCTGGTGGTTGCGCACGTAGAGCCGGCTTGCATCGCGGACCGGCTGAAAATCCCACGGCGTATAACGTCCCGTCCGCAATGCTTCATCGACGAGATGGCGCCGCCGCTGGCTCGCGAGCACCTCTTCCGTCAGGGACGGTAGGTCCCAGCGCTGCCGCACTTCAGCAAGGAAGGCTCGGACCCGCTCGGCGTATTGCGGGCTGGATGCCAGGTTGCGCACTTCATCGGGATCATCGGCCAGATCGTATAACTGATCGGGATCTGCCGGTGAGTGCACGAACTTATAGCGTCCGCGCTTGATCATGACCAACGGTGCGATCGCGCCTTCGGCCAGATACTCCCCGATGACGACATCCTCGCTGCCATCCGCCGCAGCGGCGCCCGACTCAGCGGCGCCGCCCGACCGCGTCAGCTGCGGTACCAGACTGGTGCCGTCCAGCGGCGTGGCGTGGTCGGTGGCCGTGCCGCCCGCGAGCTCGCACAACGTCGGCAAAATATCCACGAGCGAGGCGGACGTGGCCACGCGCTGCGCGGCGAACCGGCGCGGCGCGTACACGATGAGCGGAATTCGGCAGGCGGCATCGAAGAAATTCATTTTGTACCATAGCCCGCGTTCGCCCAGCATGTCGCCGTGGTCTGCCAGGAGCAACACGATGGTATTGTCGGCGAAGCGAGCGTCCTCGAGCGCGGCGAGCATGACGCCGATCTGATCGTCGACGTACGAGATGGCGGCGTAGTAGGCGCGGCGCGCGGCGCGGGTCTGCGCTTCGGTGACATTGAGCAAATCCAATCCACAGACGTGGCGCAGGCGCCGCGAGTGCGGGTCCAACGCCGCTGCGGCCATGGTCACGCGCGGCATGTCGATCTCGACGCCGGCGTAGCGGTCCCAGTAGCGCTGCGGAACGACGTAAGGATCGTGCGGGTGGGTCATCGACGCCACCATGCAGAATGGGCGCTTGTCCCCGGCTCTGGCCATGTCGAAGAGCTTCTGCCGCGCATGGAAAATCACTTCGTCATCGAAATCGATCTGGTTGGTGCGAGTGCAGGGTCCCGCCTGGGTAACCGAATCCATGGTGTGATACCAGCTCGGCCGGTGCTCGAACCGGGTCCAATCGGGCGTCCAGCCGAAATCCGCCGGATAGATGTCCGTCGTCAACCGTTCCTCGAACCCATGCAGCTGATCGGCACCGCAAAAATGCATCTTGCCGCTCAATATCGTTTGATACCCGCTGCGCCGCAAATAATGCGCTAACGTCGGCACCTGCGCGGGAAATTCGGCCGCGTTGTCATAGGCGCCGATGGCGGATATCTGGCGGCCCGACAGAAAAGAAAAGCGCGACGGCGCGCACAGCGGGCTGTTGCAATAGAACGACTCGAAAACCACCCCGGCGGCGGCCAGGCCATCGATGTGCGGAGTCTTGCTGACGCGGTTCCCATAGGCCGACAGGGCCCTGGCGGAGAGCTGATCAGCCATCAGGATCAAGAAATTCGGGCGCACGCGGGGCTACAGCTCTTCGTCGAGCGGCAGCACGGAAAGCAGTTTGACTTTCGCGCGCTGCCAGGCGTTCCGTGCCGGCTCGGTTTGGAATTCCACCACCCTACCGGCTTCTCGAGTGGTCCAGACCAATTTGGGATGCCGATCGTCGGACTTGTCGCCGAGGCTCAACAGATACGCATTGTCGAGTTGAGTCAGCGCATCGAAGCGCGCGGCCACTTCGCGCGACAATTCAGGACTGTCGATCAACAGGCCGATCTCGGTGTTCAGACGCTTGGAACGCTGGTCGAAGTTCATCGATCCGATGAAAACCGTCTTGCGGTCGAAAACGAATAATTTGCCGTGCAGGGCAAAATTTCCGTGGCGCGAGATGGCCTTGGACTGACCGCTGCCGCGGGTGCTGCCGAGCAATGCGCGGACCTCGTGCAATTCAACACCCTCCCGGAGCAATTCCACCCGGTAATGCACATAGCCCGCATGCGCCACCAGGTCGGGAGCCGACTCGAGAGAGTTCGTCAAAATGCGCACGGCGGCGTTGCGTCGGCGATCCTCCTCGAGGATGGCCAACTCGTCGGGCGAGGGAATGAAGTATGGGGTCACCATCAACAATTCGGTAGTGACCGCCTTGACTTGCGCCGCGACCGGCGTGTAGATCAAGCTGCCGCTCGCGGCGCCATTTTCGACCGCCCGCTTGTCCGGGCTATCGTAGGCCAACTGTGCGTGCGCCCAGAAGAGAGGCGCGCGGTCGGATACGATATCGGCGAAAGGCGTCTTCGCGACGACGATGGGCTCGTCGCGGTGTATCACGTTCATGGCTGCGTCGCCGTGTGCAGGCGGTGGGCGGCGCTTGGCATCGAGGCTTTCCCGGTACTTGGCGAGAGCGGCCAAATAGGTCTGCAACGCGCTGTCCGAGGTATCCTGCTTGTCGACATTCTGAGCCGGAACGGCGAGGCGGCTGCTCCAGAATTCATCGAATACGTCCGAGAGCTTCTGTACCATCGGGCCGGCCACCACGTTGTCGTCGTCCCCGAACTGCGATTGCGGATCGATCTGGAAATATTGATCGCCGATGTTGCGGCCGCCGATGATGGCGACCGCATTGTCCGCGACCATCAACTTATTGTGCATGCGGTAGTCGAGCTGCTTGTGCAGCAGGATCTCAGCGAAGCGAATCGCTCGATGGTGTCCGCGATACGGCAGGGGATTGAAGATGCGGACTTCGATGCCGGGCCGCGCCGCCAGCGAGAGGATCTCTTCGTCGCCCGGGAGCGTTTCGCCGTCATCGACCAGGATGCGCACGCGTACACCGCGATCCACCGCGCGCAACAACGCCAGGGCAATCAGGTTGCCCGACTCGTCGCAGCGGAATATGTAAGATTGAACATCGAGCGTGCGTTCCGCGGAATCGATCATCTCCACGCGTGCCGTCAGCCCGTCGATGCCGGCCGATAGCATGCGGAAGCCCGAAGTGCCGGAATGGGCTTTGGCAAGGGGCTCGAACGTCCGGCGCAGACGGGTGTCGACCGAGGGGTCCAGGGCATGCGACGACGGTTTCGGCAGATCCGCACCGGGCGGCAGCGACGCGCAGCCGGCCGCGATCAGCAGTACGCAGAACGCAAGAGTGCGCAATACGGCGTGTCGCGGGACGGATCGCATCAGAAGCGCATCCTACTCCGCTGACGGCGTGCGGACACGGGGAACGCGTGTTCGGTAGGGGGTCACTTCCGGGCAGCGGCCTCTTGCGCCCGGTAAGCCACCCAGCTTTGGTCGATCAAGTACGCATGAATGTTGTCGACGTCCTTTTCGCTCAGGATGTCGTCGAAGCGTTCCATCCCGGCCGGAGCGAGCGCGCCATGCAATACGATGTCCTTGAACGCGGCATGCAGCCCGGCATTGAGCCTGCGCAGGTCCGGAGTAGAGCTCACGCCCAACGCATGGCACCGCGAGCATTCTTCGATGAATTTGACCTCACCGGCCTGGATGGCTGGCTCGCCGGCCGTTTGCTCGGGCGGCTTTTCGAACGGTTCCGCGGCGCGAGCCTTGGGCGTCGGAACGGGTCCGCCGCCGAGTTTGAAGGCGATGATCCGGTTGGTGTTTTCATACTTGTTTGCCGCGCTGCTCGGGGGCAGCGGACCCTCGGCAATGCCCGTTCCGCCGTATCCCACTTGAACGGCCACGTACTGCTCGCCGTTGACGGCATACGTGGTGGGCGCCGCCATGATGTGGCTGCCGGTATGAACCACCTTGAGCACTTTGCCGCTGTCGGCCGCGTACACCCACAGGCCGCCGCTGCCGCGGCCTTGAAATACCAGGTTGCCGGCCGTCGAGGTGATGCCGCCGTCGTAGCCGCGGATGCCGGAGGACGTTTCATGCTCCCAAACGGTCTTCTGCGCCACTGGATCCCAGGCGCGGATGAGTTCGCGCACCAGCTTCACTTTTCTCGTAGCTTTGAGGTCTTCGAGTTTGGGTAAGGGGCCATACAGCCGCTTCAAGTCGCCGGCGTCGTAGGTGTCGTCGGGAAAGATGCCGTTCGCCGTAAAGAATCCATCGAGGAACTTCACGTCGCCGCCGTTGTGGGCCATATCCACCCAGACCGCGGGGACATCGAGCACCGGGATGTAGACGAGGTGCGTCTGCGCGCTCAGCGACATGGGCGGCCACGTGTGGGCGCCCGACCACGATGGATACACGTTCTTGGGCGAGGAATACCAGTCCGAGGTTTCGGTGGTGAGCGGACGGCCGGTCTTCATGTCGACGCCCGTGGCCCAGTTGATGAAAGTAAAATTCTTGGCCGATAGGAGCTTGCCGCTCTTGCGATCGAGAACGTAAAAGAACCCGTTCTTGTTCGCTTGCAGAAGGACTTGGTGTTTGGTCCCTCCGACGTCGAGGTCCGTGAGGATCATCTTCTGCACGGCGTCGAAGTCCCAGCTATCGCGCGGCGTGGTTTGGTAGTACCAGGCGAGCCGACCGGTATCCGCGTGCAAGGCGATGATCGATGCCGTGTACAGCGCGTCGAGCTTGGCCGGGCCGAGCTGCCGCAGGTCGTAGGGGGCGGCGTTGGCGGTTCCGAAATAGACGAGCTTCAGCTCAGGGTCGTATGCGAAGCCGTCCCAGGCGGTGCCGCCCAGTTTGAATTGTGGATCGCGCGATGCGTCCCAGGTCTTGGCAGCCGCGGCCAATTCGGGCTGCTCGAGCGGTTGCCCGACGGCCGGGGGTACGGTGTAAAAGCGCCATTTGAATGCGCCGGTCTGCAGATCGTATGCCGCAACATAGCCGCGGACGCCGCCGTGCCCCATGTCGGCCCCGGCGTTGCCTATGACGACCAGGTCGCCTGCGATTTGCGGGGCGCCCGTGCTGGCATAGGGCAGCTTGTGGTCGGTGATGGTGTCGGCTTCCCAGACCTTGTTTCCGGTCGCCGCATCGATGGCATGCAATCGCCCATCCCCCGAGCCGACGTAAACTTTTCCCTTCCAGACGGCAACGCCGCGGTTGACGAGGTCGCAGCACGGGTTCCGCCCTGCGAAATAGTCGCTCTTGGGATCGTAGCGCCACAGCTCACGACCGGTCGCCGCGTTCACCGCGTACACGTATCCCCAGGTGCCCGAGGTATACATGACGCCGTCCACGACCACGGGAGTCGCTTCCTGCCCACGATGCGGGCTACCCAGGCCGTATTGCCAGGCAAAGCCCAAGTCTTTGACGTTCGATGCGTTTATCGTCGCCAGCGGCGAATAGTACGTGCCGTCTTGGTCGCGCCCGCCGGTGTACCAGTTTTGCGGTTCCGAGTCGGCCGCCTGCAATCTTTGCGCATCGACGTAGCCCGGCGTCGCCGCGGCCGCGGCGCCCCCTCTGGCCGTGGTGCCCGCCCCGGCCGCGGTGCCGAAACCCGCCGCACCGAGCATCGATACCCATACCAGCGCCGTGCCGCAGAAAAAGCGGGCAATACGTATCGCGAGAGCAAACATCGGATCAAATGGCAAGACGAAGTCTCCTGCTGGGCCGAATTTGAAGGACGGAAGAGCTTAGCGAACATTAGCGGCGAAAGGTATTCGACGGCATGGCGGCGGCCGCGGCGCGCAATCGCCGCGCGGTGCGTCCCAAGTCGACGGCGGGACTCGCGCAGCGATCGAGGCCGGGCTTGATCGTCCTCATTGCACGAGACGCAAATTAAGTTGCTCCACAGTTAAAAATCGTGCTTATATTCGCCCATGGCGATTCGATTCCGCTGACACCCATGCCCCATCGACTACTGCGTTTCGGCTGGTCGCGCAAGCACCCGGAACCCCGGATGTTCACGCGCCACGATTCGCTGCAGCCGAGTTACGATGTCGTGATCATCGGCGCCGGCGGGCACGGTCTGGCGTGCGCTTACTATCTGGCCCGCGACCACGGCATACGCAATGTGGCCGTCCTCGAGAAGGGCTACCTCGGCGGGGGGAATACCGGACGCAACACCACCATCATCCGCTCCAACTACCTGACGCCCGAAGGCGTGAAGTTCTACGACGCCAGCGTGCGTCTCTGGCAGGATCTGGGCGAAGATTTCGACTTGAATTTGTTCTATTCGACGCGCGGGCACTACACCCTCGCGCATACCGATTCTGCGATGCGCACCATGCGCTGGCGCGCCGAGGTGAACAAACAATTCGGCATCAGTTCGGAAACCGTGGATGCCGCGTTCGTGAAGCGCGCAATACCGGATATCGACATGAGCTGCGGCGGCCATGCGCCCATCTTGGGCGCGCTGTTTCATGCGCCGGGCGCCATCGCGCGCCACGATGCGGTGGCATGGGGCTACGGACGCGGCGCCGACCGCCGCGGCGTGGAAATCCATCAGCAGACCGAAGTGACGGGGATTCGTACGCAAGGCGGCCGCGTCGTGGGTGTCGAGTCCTCGCGCGGGTTCATCGGCACGCGACGGGTAGTGTGCGCGGTGGCCGGCTTCACGCCGCGAATTCTCGACATGGTGGGGTTGCAGACGCCGATCTACGTGCACCCGCTTCAGGCCATGGTGTCCGAGCCGGTAAAGCCCTGGCTCGATCCCATCATCGTATCGGGCTCGCTGCATGTCTATGTCTCGCAGACCGCGCGGGGCGAACTCGTCATGGGGGCGTCGCTGGATCCCTACGAATTGCATCAGACGCGCTCGACGCTCGACTTCGTGGAAAGCCTGAGCTCGCACATGCTCGACATGTTTCCGTTCCTGAGCGAGGTGAAGGTCAACCGTCAGTGGGCGGGCCTCTCCGACATGACCCCCGATTTCGCGCCCATCATGGGCCTCACACCGGTGGAAGGATTCTTCCTCGACGCCGGGTGGGGAACCTGGGGCTTCAAGGCCACTCCGATCTGCGGCAAGACGATGAGCCACACCGTGGCGACCGGGCGCAATCATCCGTTGATCGAAGGGTTCACGATGGACCGGTTCGCGCGCTACCAGCTCACGGGCGAGAAGGGCGCGGCATCGGTGGGCCACTGATGAAAATCATGATATGTCCCTTGAACGGGCCGCGTCCGGTCTCCGAATTCGCGTATGGCGGCGAAGTGCGTTCGAGCCCCGACCCGGATACTTGCACCGACGCCGAGTGGAGCCGGTACGTTTTCAATCGGTCGGGATCTCCCGGGGTCAAGTACGAGTGGTGGTGCCACATCGCGTCGGGTTTCTGGTTCGTGGTCCTGCGCGATACATTGCGCGACGTCGTCCTTGCGAGCTACCCGGCGGACATCGTCCGGCGCGGGCTGCCGGCCCCGGGTCACGCGCCGTGATGTACCGGCGGGACGCACATCCCGATGAGTGGATCGATCGGTCAGTCACGCTGCCGTTCGTATTCGAGGGACGGAAGTACCGGGGATACGAGGGCGACACGATCTCGTCGGCGCTTGCGGCCGCCGGGGTGCCGTATCTGGCGCGGAGTTTCAAGTACCACCGGCGACGGCACCTGCTGTCGTTCGCCAATCACGACAGCAATACCCTGTTCCAGGTTGACGGCGTGCCGAACGTGCGCGGCGACGTGACCCCGTTGCGTGCGGGGATGCGTGTCTCGGCCGTCAATACCTTCGGCGGCCTCACGCGCGACAAGGGGCGAGTGTTGGACCGGCTGGCTCGCTGGCTGCCGGTGGGCTTTTACTACAAGGCGTTTCATTCCAAACACCTGTTCCCCCATTGGGAGCGCATGTTCCGCAGTCTCACGGGACTCGGGGTGGTATCGCTCGATGCCGCACGTCAAACAACCGCGAAGCGCTACGGATTCTGTGATGTCTTGGTAGTCGGCGCGGGCCCGAGCGGCCTCGCGGCGGCACTCGAGGCAGCGGCCTCCGGCGCGCATGTGACGCTGGTCGACGAGTCGCCGCGATTGGGGGGCAGCGGCGTCGGGTTGCACGACGGCAGTGACCGCTCCACCCGGTCACTCATCGAGGCAGTGAACGGATCCTCGGCCATCACCGTCCTCAACTCCACCGTGGCGGCCGCCTACTATGCCGATCACTGGGTCGCGCTCGCCGAGCCTCACCGGCTCACCAAGATGCGCGCGAAAGCCGCCGTGTTCGCGTGCGGCGTGATCGAGCAACCGGCGGTGTTTCGCAACAACGATCTGCCGGGGGTGATGCTGGCCTCGGCTGCTTGGCGCCTGCTGCAGCGTCACCGAGTGGCGGTCGGCCGGAATGTGGTGATGGTCGCAGGCAATGCGGAAGCTTACCGAACGTGCCTCGACTTGCATTCCCAGGGGATGCGGGTCGCCGCGGTCGTGGATCTGCGCGCCAGCCATGATGATGACGAGGCCGCGACCGCATGCGCGGCCCTGGGAATATCGATTTTGCAAGCGCATGCCCCCTACGAGGCGGTCGCCGGCCGCGACGGCGTGGTGGCGGCGCTGGATGTCGCGCCGCTCGATGCCGCGGGCGGCACCGTCCTGGCGGGGCGCCGGCGCATCGAATGCGACGCCATCCTGATGAGTGTCGGATGGGCGGCGGCGGCGAATCTCTTTCTGCAGGCAGGCGGCGTCACCCGTTTCCTGGCAGAACTGCAGCAATTCGTCCCTCATGAATTGCCGCCGGGCATTTTTGCATGCGGCCGCATGAACGGCGTATATGACTTCGAGCCGCGGGTAGCCGACGGTGCGCGGGCGGGATCGTCGGCAGCGGCCCATGCAGGATTCGGCGCGGCGCGTGCAGCGGCCATTGCCCGGGCAGCCCGTCGCCCCTCGCACCCTTTCCCGATCATCGATCATCCCAAGGCAAAAAATTTCGTCGACTTCGACGAGGATCTACAAGTCAAAGATCTGGAGAACGCCGCGCAGGAGGGATTCGACTCCAGCGAGCTGCTCAAGCGCTACAGCACCGTGGGTATGGGGCCGTCGCAGGGTAAGCATTCGAACATGAACGCGCTGCGGGTCTTGGCACGTTATCGGGGCGTCGGCGTCGAGCGTCTGGGATTGACCACGTCCCGGCCGATGTACCACCCGGTGCCGCTGAAGCTGTTGGCGGGTCGAAGTTTCAGCGCCCAACGACGCACGCCGGTGGATGCGGAGCATGAGTCCCTGCACGCGGTCTGGATGCCGGCGGGAAACTGGCGAAGGCCCGAATATTATAGTGTGGCCGGCGAGAGCCGCGCACAAAGCATCGAGGCGGAAGTGCGGGCCGTGCGCAGCAGCGTCGGCATCATCGATGCGGGCACCTTGGGAAAGATCGAGATTTACGGGCCGCAAGCCGGTCTGTTCCTGGATCGGGTGTATACGGGCAAGTTGTCGGACCTGAAAGTCGGTACGACGCGCTACGGACTGATGCTGGACGAATCGGGGGTCATCATCGACGATGGCGTGATTGCCCGGTTGGCGCCCGAGATGTTCTACTTCACCACCACCACGGGTGGGTCGGCGACCGTGTTCCGCGAATTGTTGCGGCTGAATGCGCTGTGGGGTTTGGATTGCGCGCTGGTGAACGTGACCGGTCACCGCGCGGCGTTCAATTTTGCCGGTCCTTTGAGCCGCGAACTGCTGCAGCCGTTGACCGATGCGGACCTTGGCGAGCCGCAGTTTCCCTATTTGGGCGCCCGCAGCGCCCGGGTCGCCGGCGTCGCGTCGCGGTTGCTGCGGGTCGGATTCGTCGGTGAACTCGGCTACGAGATTCACGTCGCCGCCGGCGATGCCGTGCAGGTGTGGCGGGCACTGCACGCCGCCGGTGTACCGCGGGGCTTGCGCGCGTTCGGCGTCGAGGCGCAGCGAGTGCTGCGGCTGGAGAAGGGCCATTTCATCGTGGGCCAGGATACGGATGGCCTCACCGATCCTTTCGAAGCGAGCGCCCGGTGGGCCGTGAACATGCAGAAGCCGTTTTTCGTGGGACAGCGCAGCTTGCGTATTTTGCAGACGCGCGGCCCGCGCCAGATGTTGGTGGGCTTCGAAATGCTGGATCCCGCGCGCCTGCCGAAGGAATGTCACTTGGTGATCGACGCGGGCGCCATCGCGGGACGCGTCACCAGCGTGGTGCATTCGCGGACGCTCGATAAATCCATCGGCCTGGCGATGTTGGCGCCGAGTTTGGCGCGCAGTCGAGGCGAGTTCGAGATTCGCGGCGAGCACGGTGAAATGCTCGAGGCGCGGATCGTCGCCACGCCCTTTTACGATCCGAAGAATGCGCGGCAGGGCGCGGCGGCTGCCGCATGACGACGCTCGAGTTCCAGCGGCGGCAGCCGTGCGGCCGCTTCGGACTGAAGGGCCCGCGTGCGGCAGAATGGCTGGCATCGCATGGCATCGTCGTCCCAGCGGCGCCGAATACCTGGGCCTACTCTCCGGCTGCGGGCAATGCCGCGCAGGCTGCCTATGAGGCGCTGTTCGTCGCGCGCCTCGGAACCGGCGAATTCTTTCTGGAAGACTCTGCGGGAGGAACTGCTTTGCGCGGCATCGAACCGGCGGCCGAGACCCATCCGTGGGGCGTCTATCCGGTATTGCGGGAAGACGCGGCGTACTCGCTGTCCGGCGAGGGATCTTGCGAGGTGCTGGCGCAAGTGTGCAACGTGAACTTTGGCGACTTGGAGTTGGATGCGCATCCTATCATCATGACCCTGATGATAGGCGTCTCGGTGCTGGTGGCGCCCCAGACCTTGGCAGCCGAGTGCCGCTATCGGATCTGGTGCGATCCGACCTTCGCGCCGTATCTGGAAGAGTCCGTGATGACGGTGGTGCGCGATTGCGGCGGGAACTACGGGGGAGCGTCGGAATGAATCGAGAACAAGCGAAAGCGTTTTGCGAACAGCACAAGATCCGCTATGTCTTGGCGCAGTTCGTCGACATTCACGGCTCGGCAAAAGCGAAGGCCGTACCGGTTGAGCATCTGGACATGGTGTTGACCGACGGCGCGGGATTTGCGGGATTTGCGCTGTGGGGCTTCGGCATGGGCCCGGAAGGGCCCGACTACATGGCCGTCGGCGATCTTGCGACGCTGCAGAACATTCCGTGGATGCCCGGATATGCGCGGCTCATCTGCAACGGCGTGGTGAACAAGAGGCCGTACGCGTACTGCTCGCGGGTGGCCCTGCAGACGCAGATCGCGCGGCTCA
>JALYHU010000072.1 GCA_030776345.1 Pseudomonadota bacterium
TGTCTCTATACCGTCGCCGCGGATTCGTCGACGGCGAGGCGTTCGCAGACTACGAGCGCAGTGCCTTCAATCAATTTTTACATCTGGCATTGTAGCCCGTGATATAGAACACCGATGTGAGCCACGCCAGGCCACCAAGTAATTCGGGGGATCGGACATGCTCGAACTGAGACCAGGCTGCGAGTGCTGCGATATCGACCTTCCGCCGGAGTCGACCGCGGCCAGGATCTGTTCCTTCGAGTGCACATTCTGCGTGAGATGCGCCGAGGAGCGCCTGAATAGCAAGTGTCCAAACTGTGGCGGTGAGCTCGTACCTCGCCCACGGCGTCCAACAAGCAAGCTCGCCGACAGCCCGCCTTCGACGACACGCATCTTCAAGCCCGCAGGCTGTACTCGAACGGCTTAGAATGCGTGCCGAAGGCCGACGCCCGCAAGGCGCGTGGGGTCAAGATCAGCCCGATAGCGGTCGGAGCCCGAGCGTATGCACCAACCGGCCTCCCACCCAAACGTCGCGGATATTGGCGCGAGCCGCGTTGTAGAGGATCTTTTGCACGATATCCCCCGGCGCATCGGCGGGACTCAGATGCAAGTTGCCGTTCGGCGCGTTGGCATCGATCAGGATTGCATCGAACTCGTAGCCCTCCCTGAATAATCCAATGGGCAGGTCGAGGGCGACTCCGCCCCCTGCCGTGGCCAGCCAAAATGCCGTGAGCGCATCGATTCGCGAGGACTCGCGCCGCCGCTGGTCCCGGCCTTGCGCGGGGTCGACACCCGACTCGAGAACACGAGAGGCAATCACTGCCTGCCGCGCATTCTCGAGAATGGAGGGACTTGCCCCGCCCGCGATGTCCGTGCCGAGGCCCACATGAACGCCGTGCTCCAACATGCGCCGCAGCGGGAACACGGCATCGGAGAAGTACACGTTCGAGAGAGGACAATGGGCGATTGCGGACCCGGCCTTCACGATCCGCGCGATATCCTCGTCGCCGACAAAATTGCCGTGGGCGAGGATGGTGTGCCGCGACAGCAACCCGAAATTCTCGAGCGCAGCCGTATCGGTGACGCCGCAGCGATCCAGCACGAAGCCGTGCTCCCAATCGCTTTCCGAGCAGTGAGTCTGAACATGACACCCCGTCTCGCGCGCAAGCGCACCGAGCCTGCCCAGCAACTCGTCGGAGCAGGAAGGGATGAACCGAGGGGTGATCACCGGCCTCACCAATCCGCCCTCGTTGCCCGGCATCGCCTGCACGTACGAGATGAAAGCGCGCGTGTCAGCCTCGGCGGCCGCCGCAGAGGCGTCCCGGTAATAGTCCGGACACTGGTCCGGATCGTCCATCGCAACGCGGCCGATGAGCGCGCGCTGAGACCGCGCGAGGCAGATGTCGGCGAGTTTCTTGGATGCCGGCAAATGAATGGTGGCGTAATACACCACCGTCGTCGTACCGTTCGCGATCAGCCCTTCGACCAGCGATTCGTACACCGTTTGCGCATAGTCGACGTCGGCGTAGCGTGCCTCCAGCGGAAACGTGAATCTCTGTAGCCACACTTCCAGCGGCTGATCGAGCGCCAACCCAAGCTGCGGCCACTGCGGGGCATGAACGTGCAGATCGATCAGACCTGGCAACAAATACTCGCCTTCCCGAAACGTCACCAATGTGCCGGCAGCGGCGTGGCGGCTGGCTGCCGCTTGGCCCTCCCGCGAGCCGTGCGGATGAAGGGCTTTGATCCGGCCGTCGGAGCCGGTCACGATGATGACGTCGCGGAGCACCTCCAGTTGCCCGCGTTCCGGCGCATGCAGGGCGGTGCCGAGAAAAGCGCGCCCGGCCGCTGATCGTGAGACCATGAGTGCAGTTTCCCTCTAGTGTTCAGGCACAAACGGCTGCGCCAGCGAGGGGCG
The DNA here is from genome assembly GCA_030776345.1 of Pseudomonadota bacterium. Taxonomy (GTDB): domain Bacteria; phylum Pseudomonadota; class Gammaproteobacteria; order Steroidobacterales; family Steroidobacteraceae; genus Bog-1198. The sequence continues at coordinate 1,898 of JALYHU010000072.1, forward strand.
CAGCGAAACTCGCCGGATTATTTTCCGGCCGCGAGAGCCGGTCCCAAGTCTTCTTTAGTTTACGTAAATTTTTGGGCTGGGGCGGCGCAGCGCACCGGTATTGCAAAAGCACTCCCACGCGCCGACTGCGACAGCCCGCACCAATTTTGTACACAACACGCCCCAGTATTGTACACAGGACTTGAATCGCCGCAGTTTCCCGGTCTGCGCGCAAAAGGGCCGGCCATCGCCAGCCGGCCCTTGATAGGGTTGCGAATCAATCAAGCGGCTTGCCGGCCCCGCAGGCCCCGAACACCGGCGAGGAGCACAAGAACCAACAGTGCGAGCGGATTCATCGCTCCCCCACCGTGGTGGCTGACCGCATTGACAGTCAGGGTCGCCGACTTGCTGGTGGTGCCCCCTTGACCGGTGCAGGCCAAGGTGTAGGTCGCGGTTCCGGCCGCAGTGGGCGTCACTTTCGAAGTGCCGCTGGTGGCTTCTGCTCCAGTCCAGCTGCCGCTGGCGGCGCAGGCCGTGGCCCCGGTCGAAGACCAAGTAATCACCGTGCTTGCGCCGACGGTGATGGTAGCCGGACTGACCGCGATGGCTACCGTTGGCGCTGGCGGCGCGGTGACCGTGAGGCTGGCAGTACCAGTCGCCGATCCGCCGGCGCCGGTACAGGTCAGCGTGTAACTTGCGGTTCCAGCCGCGGTAGGCGTAACGCTCGCTGTGCCGCTCGTGGCTTCGGCACCACTCCAGCTGCCGCCCGCCGTGCAAGCAGTGGCACCGGTCGACGACCACGTCAGGCTGGCGGCGGTGCCGAGCACGACGGAGCTGGGACTGGAGCTGATGGTGACCGTTGGAACCGGCGCGGTGACCGTCACGGTCTGCGGCGCCGAGGTGCTGGTGGCGAAGGTGTTGTCACCGCTATAGACAGCCGTGAGAACGTTGCTGCCGGTGGCCAGTGTGACGGTGGTGGTCGCGGTGCCGGTGCCGTTCAACGTGGCGCTGCCCACAGCGGTGCCGGCGTTTTGGAAGCTGACGGTACCGGTGGGTGCGGAGCTGCCGCTCGGGCCGGCGACGACCGCCGTCAGAGTGACCGGTGTGCCGGAAACGACGCTGGCTGAGCTGACCGACAGCGTGGTGCCGGCGGCGGCGAAGCGCACGATCTTGGCGATGAAGCCGTCGGCTGCACCGCCACCGTATGCGCCCTGCGCTGCGCCGGCGGTAACGGGCAAGCTGCTAGCGGTGTTCGTGTACCCGGCCAGATAAATATTGCCTGCAGGATCGAGCGCCAAGCCGGCGGATTCCTGCGAACCCACGGTCCCGCCTGAGCCGACCAGCGTGGAGAACAGCAGCGTGCTGCCGGTGGGATCGAGTTCGGCCAAGAAGGCTTGACTGTTGCCGCCGCTATTGGTTTGGATCGGATTGACCTGAGGGAAGGCATTGTCGCTGGTGCCGACGACATAGACGTTGCCCTTGGCATCGAGTGCGATCGGCCCGCCAAAACTTACCTGTGTGCCGCTGGTGAGGGAACCGAGATAGGTAGACCAGACCAGCCCACTGCCGTCGGGCTTGATTTTGGTGACGAAACT
>JALYHU010000073.1 GCA_030776345.1 Pseudomonadota bacterium
TTGGGCCAGCGATAACGATGCATCGGGGTTGCCGCTTACGCCTGGCCATCGCGTTTCTTTTGGTATTGGTCGGTCACGGTGTTGCCGCGGTGGCGCCCGTTTTCAACGTATCGAGATAATCCGACCATGCCTGCATCATCTTGCGACGCTCCGGAAGGTACTCGGCATAGTTGTACGCAGCCCGGACGCCATCTCGCTCCGAGTGCGCGAGCTGCCGCTCGATCGCATCCGGATTCCAACCTTGCTCGTTGAGCAACGTTGATGCAGTCGACCGGAATCCATGTACGGTGAGCACGCCTTGTTCATAGCCCATCCGCCGAAGTGCCGCGAGCATGCCGTTATCGGACAGCGGTCTCTTCGCAGTCCGTGGGCTCGGGAATACGAAACGGCCGGTGCCGGTCACCGGCTGCATGTCGCGCAGGATCGCGAGCGCTTGCCGCGACAGCGGCACGATATGTTGGGCGCGCATCTTCATCCGCTCGGCGCTGATGCGCCACTCCGACGCGTCGAGATCAAATTCCTTCCACTCCGCGGCGCGCAACTCGCCCGGCCGCACGAATACCATCGGCGCCAGACGCAGTGCGCTGCGCACCACGTTCGAACCGTCATACGAGTCGATCGCCCGCAGCAATCCGGCGAGACTGTTGGGATCGGTGAACGACGCGTGGTGTTTCTCCTTCACCGGCGGCAACGCGCCCCGCAGGTCGCCCGACGGATCGCGCTCGGCCCGACCGGTCGCGACGGCATATCGAAACACGCGGCCGCAGACTTGCAAGGCGCGATGGGCCGTCCCCAGCTTGCCGCGAGATTCCACCCGTCGCATACACGCCAGCAATTCCGGCGCCTTGATCTGCGCGATCGGCATCGACCCAATCCAGGGAAACACGCATAGCTCGAGCCGGCGAATGACTTTGCTCGAGTATCCCGGTGCCCAGTTGGTCGAGAACCGCTCGAACCACTCCCGGGCGATCGCCTCGAAAGTGTCGCCGCTCGCGAGCTTTTCGGTCCGCCGTTTGGCGCTGGGGTTGATCCCTTTCGCGAGATCCCGGCGGGCCTGGTCGCGGCGGCCTCGCGCCTCCTTGAGCGAGACCTCGGGGAAGGTACCCAGACTCAGCATCTGCTCCTTGCCGTGTACCCGGAATCGCAGCCTCCACCAGCGGCTGCCGGCCGGGGTGATCAGCAAATGCAGGCCCCCGCCATCGGCCAATTTGAAGGGTTTTTCGCGCGGTTTGGAGCCGGAAATCAAAGCGTTTGTGAGCATTTCTGAGGGGATGATGAAATGGTGGCCAGGGAGGGAATTGAACCCCCGACACGCGGATTTTCAGTCCGCTGCTCTACCAACTGAGCTACCTGGCCTTTCGAAAGAGCGGCGTATTAAACAGGCATAGCCACCTCGAGTCAACGACTCGTTAAGTTTCAATGCCTTACGGTGGCATGGAGATCCGCGTTCCGTCTAACTCTAACGGCACCCGGCCGCTCAGCCGGTGCGGCGCTAAGTTCCGAACCGGTGTACCGCGCAGAGCTTGTGGCCGTCCGGATCACGCAGATAGGCTAAATAAATCTTACCTGCACTTCCCTCGCGCACGCCCGGTGGATCTTCGCAGGCGGTGCCGCCGGCGGCCAGGCCGGCCGCGTGCCAGGCATCGGCCTGCGCGGGCGACGTGGCGGCAAAACCGATGGTCATGCCATTGGCGCAGCTCGCGGGCTCGCCATTGATGGGTGTGGTCACGGAGAAAGCGCCGGTCGAAGTTCGATAGAAGATCCGATGTCCATCGACTTTGGCCGGCGGCACACCGAGCGTGCCCAGTACCGTGTCGTAGAAGGCTTTGGCGCGCTTGAGATCATTGGTACCGATCATGATGTGGGAAAACATCGAGCCTCCTTTTGGTTTTGATGCGAATGCAGTGTGCCGAGGATACGGAGCCGCGACGCGCGCAGCGCTTGAGTTACGCCGCCGCCTCAGGTCCCCTTCGGCAGGTATTCCTTAGGCTTCTCGGAGCCGCCTCCAAAGAAAAACTTCTCCATCTCCGCCACCAAAAACGCGCGCGCCTTGGGCTCGATGGGCGTCAGCCGGTTCTCGTTGATGAGCATGGTCTGATGCCCCAGCCACTGCGCCCACGCTTCCTTGGACACGCTGGCGTAGATGCGCTTGCCCAGCTCGCCGGGGTACGGCAGGTAATCGAGGCCGTCCGCCTCGCGCTTCAAAAGAACACAGTTGACTCGGCGTGCCATGCACCAATGGTAACCCAAGCGCCCTCAACGTAGGGCGAGTCGCTCGAACAGCTGCCGGATCGGCTGCGGCAGACCCACCCGTGGCGGCGCATCGAGCAGGTACCACAAGCGATCGCCGCCCTCGCTGACCCTACTCGCCAGGCTCCCGCTCCCCGGGGCCCCGCTGCTCACCGCGCCTCCGCTCACCCCGCCCCCGCACCGCACGCACACGGGATTCAACCGCAAGTCGAAATGCGTGAATGCATGATCGATCGCCGCCAGGCGCTGCGCCGCCGCGACCGGCTCCCCCAATTCCTGCCGGCACCAGGCGAGAGCTGCCGCCTCGCTCTCGAATTGCGGCGGCGACCACAGTCCACCCCAGATGCCCGGTGCCGGCCGGCGCTCCAGGAAAATCGCGCGCAGCGGGCCGCTCCCGCTCTCCGCGATCAATAATGTCGCCTCACGCGACCGCCGCTCGCGCCGCTGCTTGCTGCCCGGCAGTTCGGCTTGCCGTCCTTC
>JALYHU010000074.1 GCA_030776345.1 Pseudomonadota bacterium
CTGGTAAAACGGAGACTCCCCGGAGGGGATCTTTTAATCAAGATCCCCGATGGGGATCCGGCTCAAACCATCACGAAACTTGATCGCCAAAGACGCAATCGCCATCAAGAAAGCTGGTCATGCTCAATATGGCGATCAGAAAATAGCAGTCAGCGACACGGCTTGACGCGAAGGGCCAATACTCGTTTTTTGGCGAAGCGCCATGCGCTGCCGCGTGGAACGCCAAGCGCGCATAAACCATGCCATGCGTGGCAACCAAACAATGAAACCAGCGGGCACTGACTGGGTGCGATAGTGCAACGTATTTTTCGCTCTTTTGTTCGCGGTGGTACGGTCTGGATCTCAGGCTGCTGCCTCCTGTTGAATCGGGTTCAGTAAAGTTTCCATCGCGAGATATCGTCGTTTTCCCCAGCGTGTCGATGCAATGTGCCGCAGTCTCGCCGCAACCAACATCAGCGCACTATTGCCGTCTGGGAAGGCTCCGACAACTCGCGTCCGGCGTCTGATTTCACGGATGATCCTCTCGAGTGGATTATTCGTCTTGATTTGACGCCAATGGTTGGTCGGAAACGCAAAGTAGGTGAGCGTCTCGTGACCGCTGGTTGCGACCAAATCGGCAGCACGTGTCAGTTTCATGGCCTTCAACTTCGTCACGACCTCCGCGTTCTTCGCCAGCGCCGATGCAGCATCTTCCTGCGCGTGAATCGCTTTGAGCATCCGAGCCACGTCGGCCATTTTATTGTTCGGCGCGTGCGAGAAAACGTTGCGATAGAAGTGGACCACACAACGCTGCCATCGCGCGTCCGGAAAGAACTCCGGTGCCGCCTCGACCAGACCGCGGCAGGCATCGGAGATGATCAGCTGGACACCTTTGAGACCGCGATCTTTGAGGTGGCACAGAAATCCACGCCATCCCTGCAAATCTTCCTTCTCACCCTCGGCAACGCCGAGTATTTGCCGAAAACCATCCGTGCCCACGCCGATTGCGACCAGCACCGAGATGTTGCGAACCTCGCCAGCCCAACTGCGCTTGAGCACCACGCCATCCAGATACACATACGGAAAATCGCCCTCGATCCTCCGGTTACGCCAGGCCTCGATATGCTTGTAAATCTTCTGGTTCAGCCGGCTCACGGTGCTCGAGCTGACCCGCGTCCCCCAGAGCGCTTCGGTGATGTCCTCGACTCGTCGCACGGATACTCCCGCCAGGTACATCTCCACCAATGACTCCTCGACCGACGCTTCGCGCCGGCGATACCGCTCAATAATCGCCGTCTCAAACGGCAGGCTGCGCAGCTTCGGCACTTTCAGCTTCACCGGGCCGGCCTTGGTCTCCAGTTGCCGTTCGTAATGCCCGGCCCGGGTATCGACCCGGTCCGCTGACCGCTGGTAGCGCGCCGCACCACATATCTGGTCCGCCTCGGCATCCAATAGGCCGTTCAATGTCTCCTCAACGCTCGATCGCACCGCCTCGTCAATATGGCTGCGCAGCTGGCCGCCATCAACTCGAATCGCATCCTTAAGGCTCTCGGTTGTATCCTCTAACATGTGGTGGTCCTTGGTTCTGAAGGGATGGGCGTGTGGTAACAACCATTGTTTCAGACCGGGGCCACCGCTTCAAAATGTGCGAAACCTACGATACGTCATCCTGGGTGCCGCTCCGCCACGCCACGTAAACAGTCCCAAATACGGCAACAGAGAAAGCGAGGCACATGAACCCGCAAGCAAACGAAATGGCGCACAAACCGGGTGGGTTCCTGAGGGATTGGAGGATCACTGGCCCGATCGACAAAAAATAAACGACCGATGCCTGCACTGCCGGCACCTGTTTTAACATCATCCGCGGACGCGAACTCAGCAGCGATTTTGCTCCGCGCCGGCATGCCGTGCAGCGAGCAAGGAGGCGAGTCAACACCGCTGGCTACGAAAGCCTGAAAATCAAGACTAGTTCCGCGGTGTGCAGCACGTCAGCATTGAACTGACGCGATATTCAAGAACTCTGCAGCTTCTCTTGCAACCACACCTTGATCAGAGATTGATAAGGAACATCTCGAGCGTTGGCAGCTGTCTTGATGGAATCAAGAAGATGTAGCGGAAGCCGCAGCGATATCGTCTGGGTTGACGGCTTTAGATTTGGTAGCACAGTGAGCTGGGCTTTTTTCCAATCCAGATATCCCGTCGAATCGTTCTTTTCCCAGAACGCTCTTTCCGCGGCCCCACTAGCAAACTTGGGTGTGGGCTTAAGACGCTTGTTCATAAATCACACGCTCCTTCCGATGCATGTCTCGGGCCGATATTACCCGAACGAGTCGGTCAGCATTTCTCAATGTAAAGGTGATGTGAAGCCGCCGTCCTTCAATGGTCTTGCCGAGAGCGTGAAAACGCGGCTCAGTCTCGCTGTGCGTTGAATCCGGCAGCACTAATAGCGGGGCGTTGAAAAAAACCTGCTCCGCCTCAGCCATCGAGACGCCATGCTGCTCATTCTTCCTGGCATTGCCTTCATCCCATTCGAAGCCAATAACCTTCGATAGATCGGCCATCTATGTATATTATAACAATATACATGATTTATAAATCACGCCATCTCGAGGGGGTGGCCATCGGCTTTCGAGCCGGTGGCCGGGGTGGGGGGTTTTGCTCCCGATCATCAGCCGTTTCGGCGGCTCTTCCTGCACAAATCCCGGTGGCCCCCCCGGGGGATTTTGATTCCTGAGCGATGCGGGGGATCGTCTTGCGATTTACGCCGAGCACCCGTTCGATCTAGCGCTGAGCCTTGCCCGCAGCCGGCCGGCTTCAAGACGTCCACTCCCGGGCCCCCTCTTTTCGCAAAAAAGGGTGCAGCGTAACGTCTCGCCGCCGCTCAGCACAACTTTCACGGTTGCGTACAAGACGGACGGTTACATCGTGACCTTTCTGGACCACTTCGATCCCAATATAAACATTGAGATTGGTAATGTAATTGGCTCAACCATAGACATGGCGGGCACTGTTGTCGAAACTTCGAGGGGAACAGGCTACATCGACCATGCCGCTCGATGGGAATGGTGATTTTATATTCCCTGATGCACGTACCATTGATCCTTACTATGATTACGGCCCCATCAATTCTACTAGCCCTGGTCCTTGATTGCTGCGGAGCCCGTAATCATGCGTAAGTATGTCGCTTTAGTCATAGCTGTGGGGGCCGTAGTGATCGCTCTGTTTCTGCGATATCGCGAAATCGAGTCGTGGTTCTGGGCCACGCAGATTGTCAGTGGAGTCTGGGTTTTCACCGGAATCTGGTATGGCAAGGTGAACTTGGGTCGCACACACGGGCAGTTAGTGAAGGACGAAGTGCGCGGCGCAAATCGTTGGAGCCCGTTGACTCGGGTGCTCATCTGGGGTGCGTGTTGGCTCGATCCCTTAGCCATCGTTTTGTACTTCACAACGACATAGACGAGCCTGGAGGGGTCCGCGGAGAGGCGCTTCTCGCGAATCATGCGCCCGGCCGCAATCGAGCAGTTCCGGCTTCGCGTGACGGTTTTCTCTTCGCGGGCGACCGCGGGACATCTCGCTTTACCCCAGCCGTTCGGGCCAGATTACCGGTGGCAGCCCCCTAGGGGCGTCCAGGCTGACGGCGTCGAACGGGTAATTTCATTTTTTGCGGCGGAGCGATTTTATCCTTTTTTGCGGCGAATCCCTCTAATTGTGTCATTCGACAACACCTACACCTGTCGGGTGACAGAAAAAGCAAAATGATCGCTTTTGATTTATCGAGGGTTTTTTACTAATTGTGTCAGGTTTATTCCATGGCTCTGTCAGAGATAGTGATATTTCCCGAAATCCCTGACACAAATAGTGAAACGTTCCGGACCAGGATCTCGGGTTGCCGTGACCGGCGGCCGCGACGATCCAGGTATCCCTTTAGACAGGAAAGGCCGGCGAGTGATCCCTTTCGATCCGTTCCCCGTTGCCGCCTTTGGTGAGCGCCAGTATCGGGAACTCTATATATAATGCCACCAGACCGCAGGCTACCCGTGGGCTGTGGATAGCCTTGAGTTTATCGTCTCGCTGCGGTGTTCTACTACTAGCAGGCCAGGAAATACTCTGACATCGTTGACCGCGAAGGCATATGCGGAAACATCTATTTAATCCCGGGCGACGAGACGTATTCACCAGCCTGCTGCTGGTGGTCCTCCTGTTTCGTGCCTACGTCCCGGTCGGCTTCATGCCGGCGAGTGGTATGCCGTTTCTCCTGGAGCCGTGTCCGGCGACATACCAGGCGCAGATCCCTGCACATCACGAGCACCACCATTCGGGTACGCACGCACATTTCGAGAACTGCCCATTCGGCAGTGTTCCCGGCGCCGGTCCGATTGCGCACATCGTCACCTTTGCGCCGCCGGCGCCCATTGTCTCTCAACCCCTGGTCGCGTTCGAACCGCTGCACTTCAGCGTACAGATCCCACGCGCTCATCAGCCTCGCGGCCCCCCGTCTCTCGCTTAAATTGAGATTCATCGGCTGAACGCTTGCGGTGGCTCGTCCACTGCAGGCCTTGAGCCATTTCAATCATTGCGTGAGGCGACCGTCGTAACGGTCGCGGGAGTTTTCCGATGATTCATTCTATCAACCGTCCAATCGTGGCGGCCTTTTGCCTTTCGATTGCGCCAGTATCGACCTGGGCATGTGCCACC
>JALYHU010000075.1 GCA_030776345.1 Pseudomonadota bacterium
GTGCACTCGGCATCCTTTCTATATTTGCTTTCCGAGATCACGGGAGTTTGGCAGTTGTTGCCCGATCCTTATCTGCAGGGCAGCGGTTACGCCGCTATGCGCCCCGGTGATTTTTTCAACGTGCATAGCGATCGTAGCGTGGCCTACGAAACCGGTCTGACGCGCCGGCTGGCCATGATAATTTTCTTGAACAAGTCGTGGAAGCCGGAATACAACGGTCAGCTCGAGCTGTGGAATTCGGAGGCGACGAGATGCGAAGCGTCTATTGAGCCGATTTTCAATCGAACCATCATTTTCGAGGTTGCACACCCAAACTACCACGGTGTGCCGGCACCTATTGCGTGCCCCCCGGATAGGAGCCGGCAGTCATTTATGTTCTATTTCCATACCGTAGGAATCGACGGTAAGTTCGACATAAAGCCGCATAGTTCGATTTTTGCCCCCCAGTTCCACACGGCGAATCGCCTGACTTTCCGAACCATGGCTCGTGAGGTGACTCCGCCCGTAGTGCGTAAAGCGGTTCGAAAGATCGTTCAGGCCGCAAAATCCACGTTTCTAAAAAATTAATCCCGCCCATCAATCACCGGACATATTGCATCCGCGTCCCGGGCGGCCGTTGAGGTAGGCGGCGGCGCACGGGGCTGGCTGCCCCGCGTCCCTGGCTGCCGCGTCCTTTGTCATGTTAAGCTATTGACCTCGGCAAATCGGGACTGGTGCGCTGATTTTTGAGATCACCCGCGATATGTGGATAGTCCGTGGCCGCAATTCCGGAGAGCCCGAACTATCTGGAATCAATACAAGATGAGCGTGGTAGACGACATCGCCTTGCAAATACCCAAAGGCGGAACAGGACGTGAGCTTGCAGCTTGGCTGCCGGTCGCATCGAGTCAGGTCGCTCTCGTCCACGATTGGCTCACCGTCTATTCCGGCGCCGAACGCGTGTTCGAACAAATGGTGTCGCTCTATCCCGCCGCCGATATCTTTTCCTCGTTCGATTTTCTCGCCGATAGCGAGCGCGCGTTCCTAAACGGAAGGTCTGCGACGATAAGTTTTGCGCAGCACTGGCCTCTGATGCGCAAGCACTACAGAAAGTTCTTGCCGCTGTTGATGTTCGCTATCGAGCAGTTGGATGTCAGTAATCACAATTTAGTCCTGTCCAGCAGCTCAGCCATCGGCAAGGGCATTTTGACCGGTCCGGAACAGCTCCACATCAGCTACGTCCACTCTCCCATGCGATACGCGTGGGATTTGCAGCATCAGTATCTCAAGGAGAGCGGGCTCGAAAGAGGATTTGGCGGATTCCTGGCGCGCTGGTTGCTGCATCGCGCGCGTTTCTGGGATCTGCGCACGGCGAATGGGGTGGACCACTTCATTGCAAATTCCGAGTTCATCGCCAAGCGGATTTGGAAGGTCTATCGGCGGGAAGCCACCGTCATTTATCCGCCGGTCGATACGTCGAGCTTCGAACCCCGCGAGAAGAAGGACGATTATTTCCTGACGGTTTCGCGGTTGGTACCGTATAAGAAAATTCCCATCATCGTCGAGGCGTTCGCGAAGATGCCGCATCGCAAACTCGTGGTGATCGGCGACGGTCCCGACATGCAAAAAATAAAAGCCATCGCCGGCGCCAATGTTGAGATATTGGGCCATCAAGCACCCGCCGACTTGGTGGGCTATATGCAGCGCGCGCGGGCGTTTCTTTTCGCCGCACAGGAGGACTTCGGCATAAGCCCCGTAGAGGCTCAGGCCTGCGGCACCCCGGTGATTGCGTATGGAAGGGGCGGCGCCTTGGAAACCATCCGTGGCAAGGGATCTTCAGACCCGACGGGATTATTCTTCCATGGCCAGAATCCCGATGCCATCGTCGAATCTGTCCTCGAATTCGAGCGGCGCGAGGCCGAGTTCACCCCCAAGGCCTGTCGCTTAAATGCGGAGCGATTCTCGGTGCAAGCGTTCCGTGAGAAATACAGCGGTTTCGTGCAGAAATGCTGGGATAAATTTACATCTTAAGCCTCTGATTTCAAAGCAAATCATTTTAATTTCAAGCGATTCCCATAACCAGTCAATTCCAGATACCCGCGGCCCACCGGCAGGCCGCGTTCGAACGCTCGAACCGCCCCTTCCCAATAGATTGCGCCGGTCGAGAGCCGGGTGTCATTCTCTTGATCGTCGAGCAGCGGCTCGAGATCGATTTCCCTCGCTCCCGCGCGTACCGACCATGCAACCGGATACGCAATTCCCGTTCTCGGTGAAACCCAGCGACGACCGGCGCGAAATGCGATATCGCCCGGCTGCAGGATCTGCACCTTGCCGTCGGCGCCGCGAAAAGTGCCGCCCGCCCAGCGCTGCTCTGCGCCGCTGCCACGGATGCTGAAAGCCATCAGCGCAGCGCCGTCGTCCAGATTGATGCCGATCCAATTCCAGCCCACCGACTGACTGTCGAGGTATTCGCTGGACCACTCGTGGTCGAACCATGCTTCGCCGGCGATTTTGTCCGCACGTCCATTGCGCTCGATAGCGCCGGCGACGCGCAAGTGCGGCAAGCTGTAATAATAGCTTGCGGCTCCCGGCTCGGGCCCTTTGCGGCTGACCCCGGAATCTCCGTTGAGCAGAACGGCTTGTGTTGCGGACAGCGTCAAGTCGAATGCAAAGTCTTGCGCATCGATTTTCGCAGCGTACACGGCCGCATTGCGCTGCAAAGACCAGCGATCGATCCACACGTCCGCGTCACCCCGCACCGCCTCCGCCAGGCCCAGACCCATGCGTCGTATGCGCTGATCCTGCCACAGTCGACCGTGCTTCGGATCGCTGATTGCGCAATGCGCGATGAGTATCTGGCGCGGCGCAAATGAACTAGGATTGACCGCATCGATGTCGGGCTTGGTGCGGAAAAAAGTAATTTGAAAGCCCAGTGCCTCCCCGCCCGCCGTCGTGAGCCAGCCAGTCACATACCACCATTCGGTGCGGAACTGCGGGTGGCTGCCATAGTCGGCGGGAAACGTCAGGGTACGACCCTCCGTCACCGGTGCATAGGCGGGCGGAGCGGACGCAGCCACGGCATTCGCGAGACATCCGGCGATCAGCGCGTACAGAGGTCTTGCGAGCCGTGGCGCGCCTGAGCCGGATTTCACCAGTCCTCGCGCACGGCGTGCACGGCATCCTGGCTGGTCGCTGCACGTCCGCTCCACACGGCGGTCAAGGCGGCCGCGGCAATCAGGGTGACGCTGAGTGCAGCCAGTTGCCAGACGGGCGCGGCGAGGTCGATGCTCCAGTTGAACGATTGCCGGTTGACCACGTAGACCAAAACCAAGCTCAGCAGGGCGCCGAGGGTCAGTCCGTACAGCACTCCGAACAGGCTCATCAGGAACCCTTCGCTCGCCAAGACACCGATCACCTGCCGCCTCACCATGCCGATATGCCGCAACATGCCGAACTCGGAGCGTCGTGCGAGGGCGGTCGAACTCGCCGCGAAGCTCACGCCGGTCAGTCCTATGATGACGGCAACCGCTTCCAACGCGTAAGTGATGGCAAAGGCACGATCGAAGATCTGCAGCGAGCGTTCGCGAACCGCCGTACTCGTCATGATCTGCGGCGAATCTGCGTGCTCGAAGCCTGCGCGAATCGCGGCTTCGACCTCGGCAGGGGGGAGGCGGCCGTTCAGCCAGACGGAGCCCTCCGTCGCGCTGCGATCCCCCGTGGCAGCGACGTAAGCCGGCAGTGAAATCACGACGGAGCCGAAGCTGTGCGCATAGTCCCGCCACACGCCGGCAATGCGAAATTGCCGCATATGCCCCGCCAGCGGCAAGGTAAGCAGGCCGCCCACCTCGACGCCGTACAGATCTTGCAGCGACTCGGAAATCCAGGCCGATTCCGCACCCCCGGCGGGGGCGGGAGGCGCCCGCTGCAGCAGGGGCAGTTGATCCCCGGCGTCGCGCGCGCTCGAGCCGCGCGCGATCAAGGTGACGGCGGGGCGGGCAGCATCGAGCAGGATCTGTTGCGTGCGGCGAAATTCGAAACGTGCAATACCCGGGATGGATGCAAGCCTTGCCTGCACGGACGGCGACCAATACGCCGTGTCATTGCCGAAGGGCTCGCGAATTTGCAGATCAGCCGGCAGCAACTTAACCAACCATGCTTCGAAGGAGACTCGGAACGAATAGACCATGATGGCCATGGCCACCATCAGGCTGAAGCTGACGATGATGGATGCCAAGCTCAGCGTCGACAAGCCGATGTTCTCGCGCAGCTGCGCGACAGCGGTGTCCCACACCACGCGGTTGCTGCGCGGGGTTTTTCTGAGTATGGCGACGGTCAGTAAGGGGACCAAGAGAATGGCACCGAGCAACAGGGATGCGATGGCCGCGTAGCCGAACACGGGCAGTCCGCCCACCGCCGGCAATCGAGCGAACGCGGCGCCCACCAACAAGAGCGCGGCTCCGATCCGCCAGCTCGTCTTGGCCATCACGCCGTAATCGGCGCCGCCCCCCTTGAGCGAGCGGGCCGGCGGCTGCCGCGCGGCACTGCGGGCCGGCACCCAGGCACCGGCACAGGCGACCCCGGTTCCCACGGCGAAAAAAAACAACAGGGGCAGCGCGGCCGCATTCAAGGACCCTGCTACGGCATGCAATTGCCCATTGCCGAGATCTCCCGCGAGAACTCGCAGCACGGCGGCGGCGAACAGGATGCCGAGCACCACGCCGAGCAGGGAGCCGACCAGACCGAGAGCGGCACCCTCCCCGACGAGAGCCCACTGCACTTCGCCGCGGGTGGCGCCCAGTGCGCGCAGCAGCGCCAGGGAGCTGCGCCGGCGCAGCACCGACAGCGATTGCGTGGAAAAAACCAAGAACGCGCCGGTCCACAGCGCCACCAACGCCAGCATGTTGAGATTCACTCGATAAGCGCGCGTGACGGTAACCGCACGGTCGCGCTCCACTCTGGGAGCCACCGCCAAGGTTCCTGCCGGCAGCCGCCGCTCGAGCCGGGCACGGTAGCCGTCGACCGAGGTACCCGGGATCAGCCGCAGATCGATGCGGTTCAAGTATCCGATTTTTTCGAAGGTCCATTGAGCGGAGGCGATGTCCATGATTCCCAGAGCCTGGGGATAGGTCGCCTCGGACAAAATGCCGAGCACCCGCAGAGACTTCGCGGCAGTGCCGACGATGACGGCCAGCGAATCGCCGCTCTGCAAATTCAACTGCCGTGCGGCGCTGCTGCTCAGCAAGATACCGTCCGTCCGAAACAAATCGAAGATGCTCCCCGCCATGTCTCCCAGCAATGCCGGCTGCAGTGCCGCCGCGCGGAACGGATCCAAGCCGACCACTTTGAGCGTATCGCGCCGTCCTGCGACAGCCGCTTCGATCTCGAGCACGGGGCTCGCCACATCGACTGCGCGGTCGCGCGCCATTTGCACATACAACGATTCGGCGAAGCCCGCACGGCTGCCGCGAACGATGATGTCCGCTTCGCCGACCAACCGCTTCGCTGCCAAGCCGAACTCGTTGAGTGCGGTCGCGTTGACCAGGTATACCGAGGCTCCGAGCGCAACCCCCAGAGCGATCGCCAACACCGTCACCGCGAGACGGACCGGCTGCTCGCGCACCTGGGCCAAAAAGAGGACACGCCAAAGTGTGAACGACGCAGGGCTCACCCTGCTCGCTCCAGGGGCCGCAGGCCGCCCCCATCGAGTATCATTATGCGGTCCGCGGTCTCAGCCGCGGTTCGGGAGTGGGTGATGAGAATCCCGGCCGCCGAGTTCGCCTTGATCTGCGTTCGCAGCAGGGCGAGGATTTGCGCCGCGCTGCGCGGATCCAGGTTGCCCGTGGGTTCGTCCGCGAGCACCAGCCTCGGTTTGTGCACCAGCGCGCGGGCAATGGCGATGCGCTGTACTTCGCCGCCGGACAGTTCGCGAGCATAGCGACGCGCCAACGCGGCGATGCCGACGCCCTCCATCATCTCCAGGGTCCGGCGCGAACGTTCTGCGGCCGCAACGCCGAGTAATTCGAGCGGGAGGGCAATATTTTGCTCGACGGTCAGATAGGGCAAGATGTGGAACGCCTGAAACACGAAGCCTACGCAGCGGCGGCGCAGCACCGTCGTGGCATCGTCGTCCATGGCCGAAAGATCGAGCCCTTCGAGCAGCACCCGGCCCGAATCCGGCACGTCGAGGCCCGCGAGCAGGTTGAGCAGCGTCGACTTGCCGACTCCGGATTCCCCCATCACGGCGAGGTATTCACCGTCGCGCAGCTCGAGACTCAAGCCCTCGAAAACCGGCGCACGATCCGGTGCATACCGCTTGGTGAGATTCTCGAGCCGCAGGACGGCGGAGCCAGCCACATCAGGCAGCGTCGACTCCGATGACGGCCTTGACCTCCAAGAAGTCGCGCAAGCCGAATTCGCCCCATTCGCGTCCATTGCCGGACATCTTGAAGCCGCCGAAGGGCGTCTTCATGTCGCCTGAAGCGCCGTTCAACGTCACTTGGCCGGCCCGGATGCGATTACCGACGCGGCGTGCACGGACCTTGTCCTCCGACCACACGTAGGCCGCAAGGCCGTAGGGCGTGTCATTGGCGATGGTCACTGCCTCCTCCTCGGTCTGGTACGGCAGAATACAGAGCACCGGACCGAATATTTCCTCGCGCGCCACCGTCATGTCATTGCGCACGTTGGAGAAAATGGTGGGCTTGACGAAGTAGCCCTTGGCCAACCCGTCCGGACGGCCTGTGCCGCCCGTGACCAGACTCGCCCCTTCGGCAATGCCCTTCTCGATATAGCCTTGGATGCGATCGAATTGCAGCTTCGAAACCACGGGGCCGAGCGCGGTCGTCTCGGAGGCGGGGTCGCCCACCACGACAGTGGCCGCCACGCCTTTTGCGAGGGCCTCGACTTGCGCCATCCGCGAGGCGGGCACCAGCATTCGCGTCGGCGCGTTGCACGACTGCCCTGAATTCTGGAACACATGGAGCACGCTGTGCTTGACGGCGCGCTCGAAGTCCGCATCGTCCAAGAGCACGTTGGGCGACTTGCCGCCGAGTTCCTGATGCACGCGCTTCACCGAGGCAGCGGCATTCTTGGCGACTTCAGTGCCGGCACGCGTCGAACCGGTGAACGAGACCATGTCGACGTCGCGATGCGAGGACAACGGCGCTCCGACGTGGATGCCGTCGCCGTTGATGAGATTGAATACGCCTGCGGGCACCCCCGCCTCATGCATGACTTTGGCCCACAGGATGGCGCTGAAGGGCGAGAATTCGGAAGGCTTCAATACCATGGTGCAACCGGCGGCGAGCGCGGGGACCACCTTGGCCGCCACTTGATTCATCGGCCAGTTCCACGGCGTGATGAGGGCGCACACTCCGACGGGCTCCTGGACGAGCCGGGTGCTCCCACGCAGTTCTTCGAACTTGAAGGTCTTCAGGACTTCGATCATGGCGCTGATGTGTCCGACGCCGATGCCCGTCTGCGGGCCTTTCGCAAGCGCGATGGGCGCGCCCATTTCGGTCGAGATGGCGAGCGCGATGTCGTCGTAGTGGGCCTTGTAAGCGGCAAGCACCCGTTCCAGGAGGGCCAAGCGTTCGGCCGGAGTGGTCCGGGAGTAGCCGTCGAAAGCACGCCGCGCGGCCGCCACCGCGCGATCCACATCTTGCGGGCCGCCCATGGATATGGTTCCGGCGACTGCTTCGGTCGCGGGATTGACGACCTTGAATTCTTTGGGTTCGACCGGGTCGACCCAGGCACCGTCGATATAGAACTGCCGATTGTCGTAGATCATGGGAATTTCCTTTTGCTCACGCTTTGCGCTGCGCCATTCTACTCGCCGGCCTTCGCCGCGGGGGGGCCGTCGTCGCCACGCGCCGACGATTCGCGCCGGACGGCCGCACCACCCCCGCATTTACGCTAATTTACTCAGCTTTTGCCGCCGTACTTCACGTCGGCGGCGCGCCGATTTGCTAGGCTTCACGCAAATTGTGTCAAGGGGTGCGCTTCATGATCGGAAGGTTTTTGCCCGTGCTGTGTGCCGGTGCCTGCATGGTGGCTTCGGTCGTGTCGGTGGCCGCCGCGCACCCTGAATACAACGCGGTCCGCACCCACGCAGTGGCCATCGGGCCCGAAGCCAGCCGCTTGCTCGTCGGATTTCGCGCCACGGGCGGCAACGTGGTGGTGCAAACCATCCATTCGCGGGCTCGCGCCCAGAGTGTCACGACCAGTCAGGCTCTCACCAGCGCGAGCGACGTCACAGCGCTCGCGCAGCGTGTGAAATTGAACATGGCCAAGTCGCGCCAACTCACGCCGAGCATGCATGTGATGTATCTGCAGAAAACGCTCTACGGGGCGGACGTGGAAGCGGCTCTCAAGGCGTTGCGCGCCGATTCCGCGGTGAAATTTGCCGCAGTGGATCAACTCCGCTATCCGCACGCCGTACCTGACGATCCCTTGTTCCAGCCCACGCCCGGCACGGCGAGCGGCCAATGGTTCATGAAAACGCCGAGTTCGACGCCGGTGACCGTGGAAGGCGTTCAGACCACCGACTTGTCGGCCACCGATGCGGTATCGGCGTGGGACATCACGAAGGGCAGCACGGGCACGGTCATCGCCGACGTCGATACCGGGGTACGTTTCGATCATCCGGACCTGCTGCGCGCGGGCTTCGGCGGCCGCTTGCTGCCGGGCTACGATTTCGTCGATCAGGACTATGACCCCACCAGCGGGGCAGCCTTGGGCACCTTCCTGATGGCGAACGATGGCGATGGCTGGGATCCCGACCCGTCCGATCCCGGCGATTGGATCAGCACCTCTGATCTCACGTACACGGACTCGAGCAATAATTTGCTGTTCCCGCCCTCCACTTGCGGCAGCGGCAGCGGTGACAACCATGTCGACAGTTCCTGGCACGGCACGCGCGTGATGGGCATTCTCGGCGCCCTCACCAATAACAGCCTCGGCGTCGCAGGGATGACCTGGAACCCGTACCTGTTGCCGGTGCGCGCCCTCGGCAAATGCGGCGGCTACGACTCCGACATCATCACCGGCATGCAGTGGGCGGCGGGGATGACGGTGACCGGCGTCCCCAACAATCCCTATCCCGCGGATATCATCAACTTGAGCCTGGGCGGCAGCGGCACTTGTTCGACCACCTCCTACCCGGATGTCATCAGCACGTTGACGGGCATGGGGGTTCTCGTCGTGGTCTCGGCCGGCAACGAGGGGGGGGCCGTGGATGTGCCTGCCAACTGTGACGGCGTGCTCGGGGTGGTGGGACTGCGCAACGTGGGCACCAAGGTGGGATACAGCAGCTTCGGCGCCGAGGCCGGGGTCGCAGCACCCGCCGGAAATTGCGTCAATTCCTCCGGCGCGTGCCTGAGATCTCTCGATACCACGGCCAACACCGGTTTGACCGTACCCGGCGCCAGCACCTATACGGACGAATCCAATACCAATCTCGGCACCAGTTTCTCGGCACCCATCGTCTCGGGGGTCGCGGCGCTGATGCGCGCCGTCAATGCGAACCTCACGCCGGCGCAGCTGATCGCGCGAATCAAATCGAGCGCCACGGGCTTTCCGCAACCCTCGGGTGTCGCGGTTTGCTCCTCCAGCACTGCCACCAACGTGGAGTGCGCCTGCCCCAACGATGGCACGCAGTGCGGCGCGGGAATGGTCAACGCGCTGCAAGCCGTCACGGCGGCCGAGCGGCCGATTGCGGCCGTCAGCGTGCCAACCAGCACACCGGTAGGCAGCAGCGCGACACTCGATGCCAGCGGCAGCGCGGCGTCCTGCGGTCGTACCGTCGTCTCGTATGCATGGGTGGCCAGCGGGGGAGTAACCATCCAGTCGGGCGCCAATGCAGCCCAAGTCATGATAACGCCCACCGGCACGGCGGGAACACTCACCCTCACCGTCACGGACTCGGCCAACGCCACGGACACGGCCATCCTGACCGTCGGCGCCGGCGGTTCCATCACGCTACCGGCAACCACGACGGCGTCGGCGGGCACCAGCGCCTGCCCCACGGCACTCACGGTGACGCCAGCCGCACCCACGGTGAGCGAGGCGTTTTCACCCGCCAGTGTCGGCGAGAACGTGGTTTCCACGTTGAAGATCACTCTCGCGAACGCCAATGGATTCGTCCTCACCCAGTCGAGTTTGACGGACACATTGCCCGCCAATCTCAACATCGCGACATCCTCGGGCTCGACGTCCGTGGCGCCGGCCACGACGTGCGGCGGTGCCAAGGTCTCTCTGACCAGCACCACGAGCGCGGTCACGTTGAGCGGCGCCAACATACCGGTCAACGGCAGCTGCACGGTCACCGTGCCGGTGAAGTCCGCGGCGGCGGGGACGTACACCAACAGCGTGGCCGCGGGTGCACTGACCACGGGGCCTGCGGGCGCGAATGCGGTGGCCGCGACCGCCGACTTGACGGTGACCGCCCCCAGCAAGAGCGGAGGCGGAGCCGTGGACGGCTGGGATACGCTGTTCGTCGTCGGCGTGTTGCTGGCGGGCAGGCGCTACGGGAAGCGCAAGCCGCCACTGCCCGGAAGCGCGCCACGGCACTGACTCCTTAGGCGGCGGCGTGTGCGTCCGTGGCCGTTTGCGCATCGGCGGCCGCCGCCGAGGTAGTGTCCACAGCTGGAGTGCCGCCGGCCGCTTGCGCGTTGCTCGGCACTTGCATAGCGGTGCCTGGCTCCGTACGGGCACCGGCGAGCAACGGCAGCGTAATCCTGAACCGAGTTTCGCGTCCCGGAAGGCTGGCCAGCGCGATCTTCCCGCCCGCGTCTTGTACGTAGCGCCGCACCAGCGCCATGCCTGCGCCGTGCGTGCTGCGGCCGGCAAAACGCGACAGCGTCGTGTACCGGGACTTGAATATGAGTTTGATCGCTTCCCGGTCGCGCAGGCGCGCGGCCGCTTCGGCGGTGACCACGCCGCGCGCGATGGCGGTGGAGCGCACGTGGTCCGCGACCAGTCCGCAGCCATCGTCCTCGAAGCGGAACTCGAAATGATCACCGTGCGTTTTGAATCCGAGGCGCAGCGTCCCATGCGCCGGCTTGTCCGCAGCCGCGCGCGCCGCGGGTGATTCGATGCCATGCATGACGGCATTGCGGATCAGCTGGATGGCCACATTCTTGATCGCGGATTGATACCGCTGGGGAACGAGATCGAGCCCGCTGCACTCGAGGATCACTCGTTTGTCGTATGTCTGGGCCACGTGGTCGGTCAGTGCCTGCAAGGTCCTGTCGAGGCTGCCCGCGGCAGCGGTTCGGTGCGCGCGCGTCTCTTCGACCGATGCATCGGATACGCGGACAGGTGCCGAGGCCGTGGTCAGCGACTGCAGCAGCGCGTATTGATCGTAGAGCTGGTCCATCTTGACCGCGAGCGGCAAGAAATCGCTGCCGCTCGAGGTGCTGCGGCTGCGCAGTTCCTGCAGCGCCTCTTCGAAGATGCGTGCCGCACTCTCCAAGGCGGTGAGGCCGAAGGCGGACGCCTCGCGCCGGATGCGGTCGACCTCATGCAGTATTCCTTCGAGCTTGAGACGGAATGCTTGCGCCTCGCGTGCCGGCTTTTTGAGCACGGTGGCAATGGTCTTCATCGAGGCACCGGTGCTGCGCGTGAGGCCTGCAAAACGCGCACCGCCGAGCCGTAGAACGCCGCGCAGGATCTCACCCTGCGCTTGCACCTGGCAGCGCAGTTCATCCAGTTCGCGATGGGCGTGGACTCGCGTCGTGATGTCGGTGACGCGAACCAGCCAAACCGGCGCATCGCCCGTGGGCTCGGGCCCGAGCTCGACCGGATCGAACTCGAACGAGTAGTGCGCGCTCTCGAACGAGCCGTCGGGATTGGGCAGGCGCACCTCGACATTGCTGAAGAATTGCGTAACGGGAGCGGGCGCCGGGGCATCGGCCGTCCCGGTGTGGGCCGCCCGGGCGCTGCGCAGCGTGGCGATATGCATCCGGAACGCGGTCAAGGTCTTTGCCGTGACGACGGGCGCGAGCATCTGTTCGAACGGCACGTCCGCGAAATCCGCACGGCGGAAGAGCGCGGCGAGCGAGCGCGACACCGGCGGCAGTATCTGGTCCGCGGCACCGAGCAGAAAAAAACCTTGGCCGGCGGTCGCGAGAAGGGCGTCGGTCAGACGGTTGCTGATGCCGACGAGGGCCTGTTTCTCGCGCTCATGGCGCTTGACGCTGATGAACATGGTCAGGCAACCGCGGAAAGGGGTCCCAAGTCCGCGAGCAGCTCGTCCGCGGAGACGTAGCGGTCATTGAGCTGTTTCGCCATCAGCCGGTCCAGCAGGGCCTGCTGCAAAGCAACATTCGGCGGCAGGGTCGGCACCGGCGCTCCGACGTGTTGCGCCATGATGGCCATGGCGCTGCTGCCTCCATACGGGCGCTGGCCGGTGAGCATTTCGTAGAACATGACGCCCAGGCTGTACAGATCGGTGCGCGCATCGACGCGCTGTCCCTGCGATTGTTCAGGACTGATGTAGTAGGGCGATCCGAGAACCTGGCCGGCACCGGTGGTAT
>JALYHU010000076.1 GCA_030776345.1 Pseudomonadota bacterium
CCTGAATCGAACCCGAGCGGGCCTCGTACAGCCGTTCTGGCGCGGCCTGCTGTTTAGGAATGAGATCATGCGCGCGCCAGTAGTTGGCGGCCGCGGCAACCCCACTACCCGGATTGACCTCGATGCCGACATCCAGCATCGCCATCTCCGCCCCGGCGATCGCCCCCATCAGCATCAGCTCATTGAGATCCCCCAGGTGACCGATACGGAATACCTTGCCCGCAACCTTGGAGAGCCCGGCGCCAAGCGCGAGGTTGTAGCGACGGAATGCGACGTCGATCACTTGAGCTGCATCGATGCCCGCCGGCACCATGATGGCGCTCACGGTATCGGAATACCATTTGGGTTCTTTGGCGCAGAGCTTCAACTCCCAGCCCTCGGTGATGGCAGCGCGCACGCCTTCGGCAAGATAGTGATGGCGGTGGAAAATGTTTTCCAGACCTTCCTCTTCGATGATGTTGAGCGTTTCACGCAGTCCATAGAGCATGGGTAGTGCCGGCGTGTACGGGAAGTAGCCGGTCGCGTTGGCCTTGAGCATGTCGGCGATGTCGAAATAGCATCGTCTGGACTTTGCACCGGCCATGGCATGCATTGCCTTCTGGCTTACACCCAGAAAGGCCAAGCCCGCCGGCAACATGAATCCCTTCTGGGAGCCGCTCACCGTCAGATCCACTCCCCATTCATCCATCCGAAAATCGATGCTCACCAGCGAGCTCACCGTATCCACGTAGAGCAGTGCCGGGTGTTTGGCCGCGTTCAGCGCCCGCCGTACTGCCGCGATATCGCTCGTGACTCCGGTTGCGGTTTCATTGTGGCAGGCGAGCACGCCTTTGATTCTGTGGTCCTTGTCCGTCTTCAATGCTTGTTCGTAACGGTCGACCGGAACCCCTTCGCCCCACTCGGTCTCCAGTATCTCGACCTCATATCCCAGGCGCTGCGCCATGTCGATCCACAGATGACTGAACTGCCCGAAGCGGGACGCAAGAACCCTGTCGCCAGGAGAAAGGGTGTTGGTAAGCGCCGCTTCCCAGGCGCCGGTACCGGACGAGGGAAAAATGAGTACCTGACCCGCGGTGGTCTTGAACACCTGCTTCAGATCGCTGAGCAAGCCAGCCGTCAGCTCCGGGAACTTGGAGGAACGGTGGTCTTCCATCGCGATCATCATCGCCCGCTGAACGCGGTCGGGAACATTCGTAGGCCCGGGAACGAACAAGAAATTTCGGCCTGCTGTGCGGGTTCGCATCATACCTCTCCTAGGGGTCGGCAAATTGACATACTGAGAATGCTCGAAATCCATGACGGCAGTCCGCCCTCATGGCGCGGGTCTTGGTCCATACACTGGATATTTGCTGGTCAGGAGCCTGACCTGCTCCGCCACGCGCTCGATGACCGGATGATCATTCGGTGCATCCAGTACGTCGGCAAGGAGGTTCGCTAATTCCGCCGCCTCGGCGTCTTTGAAGTCGCGAGTCGTCATGGCCGGGGAGCGTGTTGCCGACATGGATAGAACCCTTACGTGACCAGCACCGCGCGGAGTCGAACAGCTTTCGCAGGAGATCGCGGGAGCGATGGTCATGTCGAGCTATTAACAGTACGCTGGGGTTTGATGGTGCGACAAGCGAGAGACCTCAAAATAGTCCGGTGATCTTGCCCGACTCATCCACATCGATCTTGGTCGCCGCGGGCACTTTTGGCAAACCCGGCATCGTCATGATGTCGCCGCACACGAGCACGATAAATTCGGCACCCGCCGCGAGCCGCACTTCGCGGACATTGATTTGATGACCCGATGGCGCACCACGCCGCTGCGGATCGATGGAAAACGAATACTGCGTCTTCGCAATGCAGATTGGATAGTGGCCGTAGCCGTCATCCTGCAGTTTCTGAATTTGCGCCCGCGTCTTGGCATCGGCCACGACTGCGCTCGCCCCGTAGAGCTTGGTGGCAACCGCCTGCATCTTTTCCCATAGCGTGGCCGACTCTTCGTACACGTAGCGAAAATTGGGCTGCGCTCCGTCGACCATGTCCAGCACCGCGCGCGCCAGATCCTCGGCACCCCTTCCGCCTTCCGCCCAATGTCGGCATACCACGGCAGGGGCTTCGTGGCGCGCCAATAGCATCTTCAGCAGATCCAACTCGGCGGATGTGTCGGAGCTGAAATGGTTGATGGCAACCACACAGGGAAGGCCGAAGTGGTTGCGCACGTTGTTGATGTGTCGCTCCAGGTTGGCGAAGCCTTTGCCGACCGCCTCGAGGTCTTCTTTGTTGAGACCATTCAGATCGATGCCGCCGTGATATTTGAGCGCCCGAATCGTCGCCACGATCACCACACCGGACACGCGCAAGCCGGAGTTCCGACACTTGATATCGATGAATTTTTCGGCTCCGAGATCTGCGCCGAAACCCGCTTCGGTTACTACGTAGTCGGAAAGCTTGAGCGCCGTTTTGGTGGCGAGCACAGAGTTGCAGCCATGCGCAATGTTGGCGAATGGGCCGCCGTGGACGAACGCCGCATTACTTTCCAGAGTCTGCACGAGATTGGGTCTCAACGCTTCTTGCAGAATGGCCGCCATGGCACCGTGCGCGTTGAGGTCGCGCGCGCGGATCGGCGTCTGATCGCGCGTGTACCCGGCGACGACATTTCCCAGACGATGCTTCAGATCCCTCACGGAAGTGGCCAGACAGAAAATAGCCATCACTTCGGAAGCGGCCACGATATCGAATCCATCTTGGCGCGGGAACCCGTTGACGGGCCCTCCGAGGCCGACGTTGATTTCCCGTAGCGCGCGATCGTTCATGTCTATTACGCGCTTCCACGTGATGCGCCTCACGTCGAATCCCAACTCGTTGCCGTGGTAAATGTGGTTGTCGATCATCGCCGCCAGCAGATTGTTGGCGAGCGCTATCGAGTGGAAGTCGCCGGTAAAATGTAGATTGATGTCTTCCATCGGAACGACTTGTGAATGCCCGCCGCCGGCGGCGCCTCCCTTCATACCGAAGACGGGCCCGATTGAGGGCTCGCGCAGACAAATGCTCGCCCTCTTCCCGACGCTGTTCAACGCATCTCCCAGACCCACCGTCGTGGTCGTCTTGCCCTCGCCCGCCGGAGTTGGGCTGATCGCGGTCACCAGGATCAGTTTGCCGTCGGGCCTGTCCGCGATGCTGTTGATGTAGTCGAGCGAGATCTTGGCTTTATAATGACCATAGGGTTCGAGATGCTGCTCATCGATGCCGAGTTTTTCCTTGGCGACTCGGCTGATGCGCAGCTTCTTGGCGTTCTGAGCGATTTCGATATCGGCTGGCATTGTGCTTGTATCCATCCGTGGTTTCCCGACGCGCTCAGCGTTGTTTTGAAGTTGCGCCCGCACGATGCGGTGCTGTCCCCATGTCCCCGTAAGTTCTGACTCTATGGGCATTGGGCAGGCGCGTAAAATCAGTTAAATTGATTGCACGCTTAAGTTCTACTTATCCATCCGAGAATGCCCTCGCAGGCATCGCTACCTCGATACGCCACGCAGCTTCGCGCGATTTCGAGAAACAGATGATGGAGCGTATGCCAGAGCGAGCGGTGCTGGCAGCAATACAGAAAACGGGACTCATTGGCGCCGGCATTTCGGACTTCCATCCCGACTTGCTCCCCAGGTCAAAGATGCCAGTCATCAGCCCCGGGTGAATGCCCCCGGAACGGTGATGGCGTGATTCGAACCGGTGGTTTCGAGCACGCCGTGGTTGACCGCGGCGCCGGCGTTCGCCTGCCCGGAACTGCCGGTGGTGCCGAGAGCCGTCGCGGTGGCAACGAGCAGCGTGGCACCGCTGTCGACCGTCGTCCCCCCGCTGTACGTGTTGGTTCCGGCGAGCGTGAG
>JALYHU010000077.1 GCA_030776345.1 Pseudomonadota bacterium
GCCGCGCACCGGCCGGGGCGCGCACGTCCGGGCCGGCAGGCGGCGTCGCGGTGCCGCGCGGCAGCCTACCTGCGCTACGTTACAATGACGTATGCAAACCACGGCCCTACCCCCAGGCCCCACCGAAGGTTTCGACCTCGGCGGGAGTGAAGAATCATTGGCTCTGATGCGCCGATGCTTTGCGCGTTTCGGAGATGTGTACCGGATCTTCGCGCCGAGCCGCGGTGTGTTCAACTACGTCATCAACCACCCCAGCGACATCAAGCGGGTATTGCTCTCCAATCATCGCAACTACACCAAGGGCGAAGGCATGGATCGAGTGAAGATCCTGCTCGGTACCGGCATCATGACCAGCGAGGGCGATTTTTGGCGGCGTCAGCGGCGCATGATGCAGCCGAGCTTCCATCGCCGGGTGATCGAGCGGTTCAGCGGCCTGATTCACGATGTCAACGAGAAGTTCGCGGAGCGCTGGGCGGCCAAGGCCGCGGCCGGCGAGCCGATCAACCTCACGGACGACGTCAGTGAGCTGACCTTGGAAATCGTCCTGCACTCGATTTTCGGCACCGATCTCGAACGGCTGGAGCGCCAGTTCGGCGCAAACCCGTTCGAAGTGGTCGCCAAGGAACAAAACCGCGATTTGAAGTTCGCCTTTCGTTTTCGCTCGCTGACCAAGCTGGTGGCCGAACTGATCGAACGCCGGCGCCGCGAGCCGGAGGAACGCTTCGATTTCCTGGAAATGCTCATGGCCGGACGTGACCGCGAGAGCGACGCGCCGATGAGCAACAAAGAGTTGATCGATGAGGTCATGACGCTGATCGTCGCCGGTCATGAGACCACGGCTGCGGCTTTGACCTGGACCTGGTATCTCATCAGCCAACATCGCGACACCGCGGCGCAACTCGAGGCGGAAGCGGATCGCCTCACGCCCCGGGAACTGGGGCTGGACGCGGCGCAGTCGCTGGCATTCACGCACCAGGTGCTGCAGGAGGCTCTGCGCCTCTACCCTCCGGGTTGGCTCTTCACACGGCGGACCATCGAGGCCGACGAGTTGGGCGGCTTTGCCATCGGCCCGCGCACCGATGTCTTCATCAGCCCGTACCTACTGCATCGGCATCCCGCATTCTGGAGCGATCCGGAGGAATTCAGACCGGAGCGCTTCGCCGGCGCCGACGCCGAAGAACGCCACAAGTTCGCCTATATTCCCTTCTCCGTGGGGCCGCGCCACTGCATCGGTGAAAATATCGCCATGCTGGAAATGCTGGTGCACGTACACACCATGTCGCGGCGCTTTCGACTGATCCGCGCCGACAGCGAACCCGTCGAGCTCGAGGCTCAGATCAACCTGCGTCCGCGCTCCAATTTACTGATGAACGTAGAGACCCGATGATGCCAAAGACTTTGGTGGAAATACTCGAAAACAACCGGAACGTCGACCGCGCGGTGACTTACATCGGCGGTGAGAACGCGGAACGTCGCGTGAGTTACGGCGAAATCCACGCGCGTGCGCTGGGCATCCTATATCACCTGCAGGCGATGGGCGCGCAGCGCGGCGACAAAATCATCATTTTCCTGAACGACAACGAGCAGTTTCTCGACGGGTTCTGGGCAGCCGTGTGCGGCGGAATCATACCCGTGCCGCTCGCCGTCGGAATCAGCGACGAGCACCGCCATAAGCTGTTGCGGGTAGCGCGAAAGATCGGCAGGCCATTCCTCTATACCGACGCCAAGAATTTGGAGCGCTTGGCGGCGCTCGCGCGCGAAGTGGGCGAGACGGCGCTGTTCGACGAACTCAAATCGCGCTGTTTCTTGGTCGAGTCCATAACCGACATTTCGCGGCCGGGTAAGCTTTATCGCCCGGCCCCGGAGGACTTGGCGTTCATTCAGTTCTCCTCGGGTTCGACCAGCGAGCCGAAGGGCGTGATGCTGACCCATGGCAATCTCATGGCGAATACGGCCGGCGCCACCGCGGTGGGCAAGTATGACGAGCGGGACGTGAGTCTGAGCTGGATGCCGCTGACCCACGACATGGGTTTGATCGGTTTTTATCTGATGCAATTCGCGAACAAGGTCCATATCCATCTGATGCCTACGGACTTGTTCGTGCGGCGGCCCGTGCTGTGGCTGCAGGCGGCGTCCGAGAAGCGCGCCACGATCACCTGCTCTCCGAATTTCGGCTACCGGCACTTGCTCAAGGTGCTGGGCGACCGCCGTCTGGAGAATGTCGACCTGTCGAGCATCCGCTCCATCTACAACGGGGCCGAGCCCATATCGGTCGACCTGTGCAATCAATTCATGCAAGCCCTGGCCTATACGGGACTCAAGCGCAGTGCGATGTTGCCGGTGTATGGATTGGCGGAGGCGTGCTTGGCGGTCACATTCCCGCCGCTCGGGCACGACTATCGATGGATACGGGTCAATCGGCATCGCTTGGTCGTGGGGTCCGCGGTCGAACTGAATCCGGTCGACGGCAAAGATGTCTTGCAGTTGATGTGCGTGGGGCAAGCCGTGCCGAACACGAATCTGCGCATCGCCGACGACAGCCGGGCCCCCCTTCCCGATGGGCGCGTGGGACACATTTTGATCGGTGGTCCGAGCATTACTCGCGGCTATTTCGGCGATCCTGAAGAGACGGCGCGCGTCATCGATGCCGAAGGCTGGCTGGATACGGGGGATCTCGGCGTACTGCATGAAGGCGGCTTGTACATCACGGGGCGCAGCAAAGAAATCATATTCATCAATGGTATGAACTACTACCCCTATGATCTGGAGAACATCGCGACGCGCGCTCCCGGCCTGGATTTGAACAAGGTGGTGGTGGCCGGAGTTGCGAAACCCGGCAGCCAGGGTGAGGAGCTGGTCGTCTTCGTGCTGCATCGTAGCGGCATGAGCGAGTTCCTGCCGACCTCTGCGGCGGTGGGCCGTCTCATCAATGAGCATACGGGATTGGAAGTGGCGCAGGTCATTCCGGTGAAGCGCATCCCGAAGACCACCAGCGGCAAAGTGCAGCGGCATCTCTTGCAGCAGGCGCATATCGACGGTGAATTCGACGCGGTGCTCGCAGAGCTACAGGCGTTGCGGTCAGCGAACTCCGGTACGGCGCAGGTCAGCGGTTCCGAACTCGAAACGCGGCTTCAGACCATCTGCGAACGCGCCCTTCCCGGGAAGCGAATCGATGTGAACGACAACCTCTTCGACATCGGCGCAAGCTCACTCAAGCTCATCGAAATCCATGAAAACATCGACCGGGAATTCCCCGGCCTCATCGATCTCACGGAACTGTTCGACTTTCCGACCATCGCGGAATTGGCCAAACATTTGGAAAGCAAGCGGGAGAAATTACCGGTCTAAAGCGAGGCGCCCGCACCGAAGGTGTCGCAGTTGTCGATTTTTCCCGAATCGAAGCCGCGGCGAAACCAACGTACGCGCTGCGACGACGTGCCGTGCGTGAAGCTGTCGGGCACCACCGTGCCCTGGGTTTTCTTCTGCAGCGTATCATCGCCCACCGAGGAAGCGGCCTGCAATCCTTGTTCCAAATCGCCCGTCTCCAAGATGTGGCGCGCTTGATTGGCCTGCTGGGCCCAGACGCCGGCGAGACAATCGGCCTGCAATTCGACCATGACCGAGACCTTGTTGGCTCCGGTCCGGCCGGCCTGCTGTTCCGCATGGTCAGCCTTGTCCGTGATGCCGAGGAGCGCCTGCACGTGATGGCCGACCTCATGCGCAATCACATAGGCGCGCGCAAAATCGCCGGGCGCGCCAAATTGGCTGGCGAGCTGATGAAAGAAGGCCAAGTCGATATACACCTTCCGATCGCCCGGACAGTAGAACGGGCCGGCTGCCGTACTGGCCAACCCGCACGCCGAATCGACCGAATAGCTGAATAAGACCAGTTTGGGAGGCACATACGTCTTGCCCATGTTCTTGAAGTAGGCACCCCAGACGTCTTCCGTTTCGCCCAACACGGCCCGAACGAAATCCACCTGCGGGTCGTTGGAGGTGCCGGGCGCCGTGGTGCCGGGCGCCGTGGTGCCGGGCGTCGATGCGCCGCGCGCCGGTGCGCCGGGCGCCGTGGCTTGCGTGGACGTACTCGCGGCCGGGTTGTCGCCGTTCAACAGGCTCAACAAGGTCGACGGGCTGATTCCCATGAAATAGCCGATGACCAGGAGCACCAGAGTTCCACCCAAGCCAAGGTGTATGCCGCGAATGCCCCCTCCCGAGCCGCGATCGTCTTCAACATTGTCGCTGCGACGGCTGTCATCGAGTTTCATCAGGGCTCTCCCAGGTCAGGTGAAGTGTGCCGCCGGGCGTCGAGCAACGAGGCCGGCGGCGCCGAGAATATTCCGCTTTCATTCGACGCCGTACAATGGCTTTTGCAGGCGCCAGCGTCTGTAGGACCAGAGCCAATCCGCAGGGCTCTCATATACGTCGATTTCACAGGCGCGCGCATAGCGCTCGGTAATGGCGTTCGGCCCGATGGTCTCGCGGCCGTCCCACAAGGGCTGCAGCTCGACTTCGTACCGGCCGCGCCCGATCCTGCGCATCGCGACGTAGATGATGGGCAGTCGCATGGCGCGCGCAATCTGCTCGGCACCGATATAAAAGGCCGTGTCCTGCCCCAGGAACTGGGTCCAATAGCGCTTGTCCGTCGAGACCGGCGCCTGGTCGGCGTTCATTGCCACCGCGCGCACGACCCCGCGGCGGCGCATGAGGTCGGCGAGCAGTTCCTTCGCCGGAATCAACCGCGCCCCGAACCGCGAACGGATTCCCAGCATCAAGCGTTCCGCCCACCGATCGTGAAGCGGTTTGTAGGCCGCGTCGAGGGGATATCCCAATTGCGTCACGACCCCCTGGAGGAGCCACTCCCAGTTGCAGAGATGTGAAGTGACGAGCATGACCGATCGGCCCGCATCCAAATGCTCGCGCGCCGGCGCCAAATCGGGTATTCGCACGTGCGTCGCCATGTCCGAGGCACTCATCGATGCCGATTTCAGCACCTCTACCAGGACGTCGCAGAAATTCTCGAGGAAGCGCTTATGGATGAGGATGCGCTCGGCGGTGCCCATGTCGGGAAAGACTTTCGCAAGCTGGTCGCTGATGACCCGATGCCGATGCCGGACTACGTAGTACGCGAGAAAGTACAGAAACCCGGAAAATGCGTACAGCGCCCGCATCGGCAGGCGCGATAAGAATTTTATCATCCGGCCATGTTACTACACGCGGGCTTGAGGCCCAGCCGCCACGATGAACCGGCCTGTTTGCGGGTATTTGCTCGGTTATGCCGATGGAGGCGTCACCGAACAGGGACGGTTACCTTGAGCTGCAGCCAGCGCCCCTTGAGGCGATAGAACTGTCCTTCCCCCAGATCGCTCTCGAGCGCTGGGTCGCGGCGGTCGGTGAGATTGTAGGCGCTCGCCATGACGAGAACTCTTTCGAAACCATAGCCCACCGACGCGTCCGCGGTGAAATACCCGCCCACTCGTTTCGTATTCTGCATATCGAGGTAGCGCGCTCCGATGTAGTTGCCTGTCAAGGAGGCTCGCAAGCCCACCGGCGGCGCATACGTGGCGGACAGAGCGGACAGTAGCCGCGGTGAGAGGACTTGGTGGTTGCCCCGCAGTTGCACCAAGGTATCGCCGATCAAGGTATCGAAGTCGCGGTACCGCGCGTCATTGATGCTGAATGTCGCGGCGAATTTTAAAGCGTCGGTCGTGCGCCACGCGGCCTCCAGTTCCATCCCCTTGAAGCGCTCGCTGCCGCCGTTCACGAGCGCCGGTGTCCCGCGGATGAGTGTCGGCAGCGCTAGATGACCGAAATCCACAAAAAAAGCGGTCAGATCGACATCGAAACGCCCGTCCAACCCATCCGCCTTGATCCCTGCTTCGTAGCTCCTCTCCGTTTCCGGCCGCAGTAGCGGAGCGAATCCCGAATCAGGTCCGAAGTCGATTTGCGGGGGCTGAAAAGTATTCCCCGTGTTGGCGTACACGGTGACGTCATCCAAGTCGCCTTCCGCGTCGTGCCACAGCCGATAGTCGATGCCAAGAGTACCGCTCCAGCGAGTCGCGTGTTCCGACTGACGGGCTGTGGTGCTGCCGTCCTCAGCCTCCTGCGATTCACTGATATGGTCGAACCGGACACCGGCAAGAACATTCAACATCGGCGTGACCTTCCAGCGCGACTGCGCAAAGGCGCCCATGAAGCTGCGCGAATCCCTCAGCGTGGTCGAACCATCCAGCGTCTGCGCGCCACTCAACGGAACTGCGCTCCCGTCCAGAGGCAGGGTGTAGGGAAACGTGCCGCTCGCCTGCCGGGCATGGCCAAAGATTTCATCGATGCCGTAAGTGATCGCGACACCCGGCGAAAGACTTTGGGTGATGCTCGAATTGAAGTAGATATCATCGATGACGCGCCGCTGCGAAAAGCCCGCAGCGTCGTTCTCGATCGCAGCGGCGAAGCCGTCCTGCAGGTACCCCTGCACCGTATTCACGTGGGTATGCGTCTCCGATAGCGTCGTGACCCACGTGCCTAAAGGCACCGCCTGCTGATAGCCGAACACGGCGCGCGAGCGGTTGGTGTTAATCACGGCGTCCGCAGGATTCTGATTGAAATCGGACGACAACAGCGTCGTTAGCCGGCCGTCGTCCCCCACCGGGCTCGGACTCGACGGACGCTGCCGTTGGTGTACGCCCTCCAAATCGAAAGTAAAATTGCCCGGGCCAAGCTGTGCGCTCAGCCGATACGAGGCATGCTGCCGGTCGTACCCCGCGCGCGCGTCGGAGATTTTTTCGTGCGTCACATCGGCGCCGAGCGACTGATTCAATGCCCCGCTGGACAACACCGCGGCACCGTCTGCGGCCAGCGATCCGAAGCTACCGGAGGTCACCGACAGCGTGTTGGCGGCTTTGCCCGCCGGGTAGTGAACGATATTGATGGTGCCGGCGAACGCCGTCGTCCCGTAATACACCGGCGCCGCGCCCCGCACTACTTCAATCCGCTCGATATTATGTAAATCCACCGTGTCGAATTGCGGAATGAAAGCGCCGCCGACGGGGATGCCATCGACGACCAACAGAAAATCATCCACTTCGCGTACGCCCAACAACCCAGGCACCGACGCGGCCGGGCCAAAGTCGCCGCCAGGCGCCACGAAGGCGCCACCCACCAAGGCGAGCGCCGAACGCAAGTCATAGGCACCTCGCGCCCGCAGTTCATCGCCGGCAATGATGCTGATCGCGTTAGGTACTTCTTGAACGGGATCGGCGAAGCGGGTGGCAGTCACCTGAAGCCAATCGAGTGCCGATGCATCGGCATCGCCTGGTTGTTGCGCAGAGGCGGTTGCGCCCACGACGAGCGCGCCCAATATGGCGGATGTTCTTCTCATCGTCCCTTATCGCGAGTCCGGTGGTTGCCGCCGGCAGCTCGTCCCAGGGAATCCTGAGCTTGGCCGGCCGATCAGGGCATCACCGTAAACGCGCAATATGTTGATTACATGACAGCATGTTTGGATGAAGCGAGGCTTACGTTGAGGCAGCGAGGCCGCGCGAAATTCTGCTGGTTGGCGGATCATAGTCGCGTGACAATTGCGTCGGCGATCCGAATCGCCACGCCACAGCTCCGACGCTAGGTCCGCACCATGCCTTCATCTCCAAACTCGAACCAGCCGCAGCAGGTGGCGTTTCTGCTTGCGTTAGCCGCCAGATCGCTCAGGGCCGGGTTACCGGCCGAAGCAATCGCACCGTTGCGCGCAGCAACACTGTTGCAGCCGTCTAACCCCATCATACATCACGATCTCGGCCTCGCCTGCCTCGAGGTCGGCGCCGTACCGGATGCCATCGCGGCATTCCAGCGGGCCGTCGCCGGCGACCCGCGCTACACGGATGCACATTTCCGCTTGGGAATAGCCCTGGAGAAGCTGGGCGACATCGGCGGGGCAATCGTTGCCTACGACCGCGCCACAGAGTTGCTCCCATCGCTTACCGAGGCCTGGTTTCGCGCCGGCTCCCTGGTCTACACGCTGGGCCATCGTGACGAGGCGATCGGCTGCTTCCGCCGCGCGGCTGCGACCGGCCCCAAGACCAGTTTCGGCCGCCTTGGCAAGGCGCGAGCGCTGCTGACCGAGGACCGGGATCGGGAAGCTGAACAGGTGCTGCGACAGACACTGGCGCTCGAACCGGCGAACGCGATGGCACACGATCTGCTGGGCAATCTGCTTTCCGAATTCGGCCGTTTCGACGAGGCCCGCGACTGCTTCCAACGCGCAATCGCGATCGCGCCGCTGCTGGCGGGAAGCTACTACGATCTCGTCCGGTGTCGCCCCGTCACCAGCGATGACGACGGGCTTGTTCCACGGATGCAAGCTGCGCTCGCCACGCCCGGCCTGGACATGGCACAACGCCTGCGGCTTCATCTCGCGCTCGGCAAGGCGGCCGGCGACCTCGGCGACTACGGTCTGGCAATGCAGCATTTCGACGCCGCAGACGCTGTTCGCCGGAGCGCTGGGTCTTTCGACTCGGCCGCGTTCGCCCTCGAGACCGAGCGCCTGATCGCCCGCTGCACCCCCGAACTCATCACGCGGGCGCAGGAACTCGGCAGCCGCGATGCGACACCGGTGCTGATCATCGGCATGCCGCGGTCCGGCACCACTCTCGTCGAGCAGATCATCTCCAGCCATCCCGAAGTCGGTGCCGGCGGCGAGCTGAACTTCTGGAACGAGCGCGGCGCGGCGTGGCATCGCTCCGGCGCGGCCGGGGCCGAGAGGACATTCCTCGCCAAGGCGGCGGCAGATTATCTCGGGGTACTGCGCTCGGTCGCGCCGCGCGCGGCGCGGGTGACCGACAAGATGCCGTTCAACTTCCTCTGGGCCGGGCTGATACACATCGCATTCCCGCGCGCGACCATCATCCATTGCCGGCGCACTGCAATCGACACGGCACTATCGATCCACCAGACTCATTTCCATCCGGGCCTCGCGTTCCCGACCGGCGGCGCCGAACTGGTCGCGTATTTCCGCAGCTACCAACGGCTGACCGAGCATTGGCGCAGCGTGCTGCCGGCGCAGCGCTTCATCGAGGTCGATTACGAGGAACTGACCCGGGCGCCCGAGCCAGAGATCCGCCGGATCATCGCGGCCTGCGGCTTGCCATGGCACGACGCGTGCCTGAGCCCAGAACGCAATCCGCGGGCTGTGAAGACCCCTAGCAAGTGGCAGACCCGGCAGCCGATCTATCTCAGCTCGGTAGCGCGATGGCGACGCTACGAACCGTGGTTGGGGCCCCTGCGTGCGCTCGTGGAGCACGGGGTGGAATCTGACGCGGAATTTATTCCGCAGGTCACATAACGGTCATGGGGCCGTTATAAATCACCGGTAGCTTATGTCCTAACGGTACCGGGCCGTGCCGAGGCGGACACGGATGCGTACCACATTCCGCCCTTAGGGCCGCGCGGCCGATTCCAGTCACGTCGTTGGAACATCCAAGTGGGAGCACGAAACATGTCTCGAAAAAAGTCTCGAAATAAGTCTGGGATCAAGCGCCTGCGTCCGCTCGCCGGCCTGCTGGCGACGGGGTTGAGCGTTCCGGCCTTTGCGAATCCGTCCGTGCCTTTCCCGACCTACGTCACCGGCCCGCAGCCGAACGGCTCTTTTGTCGTGGGCGACGGCCAAGTCATCACCCCCGCCGGCAAGCAAGTCGACCTCGGCATCCGGGTCCGCGCCAAGGCCGTCGCACTGAACCCGAACGCCCGCAGTCACACCGCCGCGGTCCTCACCATGGGCGCGTCGGAGGCCGTGGAGGTGGTCGACATCCGCACCGGCAAAGTTTTGCAGAATTACCTGGCGTTGGGAAAAGATTCCAGCGGCAGCTATAGCGGCATCACCTATTCGGCCGACGGCAAGTACCTGATGTTCAGCCAGGACAGCAGCAACGTCGCCATCGCCAAGGTTTCGGAACAGGGCCTGCTGAGCGACTACGCCCAAATCAGCATGCCGCCGGATAACACGTTCATCAAATGCTTTCCGAACAGCCCAATCGGCGACTACGGCCGGCAATGCGGCACATTCTATAGTCCGAGCACGTCGTATCCCGGCGGAGTCGCGTTCTCCAAGGATGGCAAGAGCGCCTACGCCTTGTTGAACCAGAATAATACGCTGGCGAAGATCGACCTGACCGCCTCGTCGCCTACCGAGACCAAGCAGATCCGCGTGGGCAACGCGCCGCACAGCATCGTGATCAACAGCGCCGGTACCACCGCCTACGTCAGCAATGAGGGGGGCCGGGCCGCGACGGAGGCGGACTTTCAAATCTACTCCGCCGGTACGCCGATTGTCGCCGACCCGTACGTTGGGTCCGCGACCACCGGGACGGTCTCCGTAGTCGATCTGGGGTCGATGAAGGTCACCGCCACCATCTCCACTGGTCTGCATCCGACCGGAATGGCGTGGTACGGAAAGAGCCTGCTGGTGGCCAATGCGTATAGCGACACCCTCTCGGTGATAGACGCGGACACCAATGAAGTCACGCAGACGATCGACCTGGCGCTGCCGATCAAGGTGCCCGAGCAACTACATCCGGCTTATGGCGCCGGACCGAACTCGATCGCCGTCGACGCGAAGAGAGGCGTTGCCTATGTCGCGCTCTACAATGCCAACGCGATCGAGGTCGTCGATCTTCGCAGGGGAGAGGGCGACAGGGAATCCGTCAGGGGCATGATTCCCGTAGCCTATGCGCCGAGCTCCGTCGTACTGGTCAAGCACGATGACGAGCGGGACAAGACCCATGACGATCGGGCCAAAAGCGATGACGATCGGGAAATGACCCGTGACACGCTGATCGTTGCCAACGACAAGGGTATCGGCGCGCGCAATTCGTTCGAGACCGACTATGGCGTCAGCAGCTACAACACGCACCAAGACAACGGCACCGTCAGCATCGTCCCCGTCCCGGATGACGACGACACCTTGGAGGCGATGACCAAGCAGGTATACGAGAACAACCACTGGGACCTGAAGCAGAATATCAAATCCGCCGCCGGTGGCAGCCACGAGGAGGAACCGGTCGCCCTCCCGGCCAAGATTGGCGATCCATCGCTCATCAAGCACGTGTTCCTCATCATCCGCGAAAACCGCACGTATGATCAGATCCTGGGCGACGTCGCCGCCGGCAATGGCGACGCGTCGCTGGCGGTGTTCGGCGGCAAGGACACGCCGAATGCGCACGCGCTGGTGAAGCGCTTCCCGCTGTTTGACAACTTCTACGACCCGAGCCGCCAATCTGCCGACGGCCATCAATGGATCTCCGAGGCGATGGCCCCTTACGCGGACGACATCCAGTCGCCCGATTGGAATCGCAGCTATCCGGGCGGCAATGCCGGCGATGCGCTTGCCTATACGAGCAAGGGTTTCCTGTGGTCGGAGGCGGCGGCCAAAGGCCTGTCCGTCAAGATCTACGGAGAATACGTCGAGAACGATACCTTCAAGCAGCCGAACGGGTCGACCACCGAGCCAAGCTGGAGCCAGTTCTACACCGACTCGCAGCGCTTCGAGGCCGGGCTCGAACCGACGCTGTACTATCAGAACACGGTCCGCGCAGAATCCTCGGTCCCCGCCGTGTCGAAATACCTCATCAAGAACTTTCCGCAGTTCGATCTAGGCATCCCCGACCAGTTCCGCGTTGATCTGTGGGTGCAGGACTTCAAGAAGGACCTCGCCGCCGATGCCGTGCCTGCGTTGAGCATCCTGTGGATCATGGACGACCATACCGGCGGCCCGCCGACCGCGGACGCCGAACAGGCCGACAACGACCTCGCCATTGGCCGCATCATCGATTACATCAGCCACAGCAACGTGTGGTCGTCCTCAGCGATATTCATGGAAGAAGACGACGCGCAGAACGGCGTCGACCACGTCGACGGGCATCGCAGCCCGGGGTATATCGTGAGTCCCTACGCCGTGCAGAACGGACCCACCGACCACACCTACTACACGCAGGTCAATATGACGCGCACGATCGAACAAATCCTCGGCCTGCCGCCGATGAACCAGTTTGACCTCGTGGCGTCGCCGATGCGGACGGCCTTCGTCAATGGTGAGCCGCCCGCGGAGAGATTCAAGCCGTTCGACCACTTGCCGAACCAGGTCCCCCTGGACCAGGGCGTAACTCCGTCGGTCGCCGCGAATAAAGGTAGCAGCTCTGCGGTCGATGTCCTGAAGGCAGCTTGGCTCAAGAAGAAGTCGCAGATCTTTGCCGGCAAGCTGACCAAGCCTGACTCGGAGGATCCGGACACGGTCAATCACCTGAACTGGTACCAGTCGACCGGGTTTACGCGGCCCTATCCTGGCGAGAAAGCGGTTCGCCATCCGCGAGAATTCACCAACTCGGCACCCCGCACCGCTGACCTGGACGACTAAGATCGACGAAGACGGATTTCTCACCGGCGTGGCTGATCGCCGGCCACGCCGCTGGCGCTGCGCAATGGTCGAGGATACGCCGTGGCTGACTATTGGTGTGGCAAAGGACATTTTTTCTACGAAGGCCGTCGGCCGACGCAATCGACGGGAGCGGACCCTATAGAATACCGGGCGATCGCCCCTCACGAACATTTGCATACCCCGATTGCCACCCCCGTGAACAAAGGGACAGCCACTATGAAGAAGAAGGGCAGCCCAAAAGGAGAAGCAGTGAAAGAGTCTCCCTCTCAATTGATAGATGCGCGAATCAAGGAACTGAATGATTGGCGGGGCGAAACACTCGCTCGGGTCCGAACTCTCATCAAGCAGGCCGACCCAGAAGTGGTCGAGGAGTGGAAGTGGAGAGGGGTTCCGGTATGGTCGCACGCCGGAATCATCTGCACCGGTGAGACGTACAAGAACATCGTGAAGATGACCTTCGCCAAGGGCGCCGCGTTGGCGGACCCTTCAGGCCTCTTCAACTCCAGCCTCGAGGGCAGCACCAGGCGCGCCATCGACTTGCATGAAGGCAACCAGATCGATGAAAACGCGTTGAAGGCGCTCATCCGCGCCGGCGTGGCACTGAATACGTCCAAGCTGCGGACTACGGCTCGCCCTGCCCGCTCTCCGAAAAAACCCAAGAGCGCTTGACTCACCTGCCATTGCCCACGCCCTCGGCAGCCGCCCCGAGAGACGTCGACGGCAACAAGGCCTTCAAAGCAGCCACCTAAGGCCGGGCGGATCGGTCCATCGCCAGCTGCCGCATTGCTATATAAGGCCCCCGCCCGACTTAGCCGTCAAGTCGACTAATGTGTGGCTTCGCTCAAATTCATACCGAGAAATTCCGTGTTTTGATGACGGGCCCGCGCTTGCGCGCGCGCTCGCGCGGCGGTGCTTGACATGCAACACGCCACTTGCCTATCATATAGGCAAGTTATTACTTGCGTATAGAACATGACAGAGCGTCACGACACCGATGTACTTTTCAAGGCCCTGGGCGATCCCAGCCGGCGCAAGCTGCTGGACCTCCTGCATGCGCACGACGGCCGCACACTCAACGATCTGTGCGAACACTTGGACATGACGCGACAGGGCGTGACGCAGCACCTTCACCTGCTGGAGGCGGCTAACCTTGTCGCCACCGTGCGGCGCGGCCGCGAAAAGTTGCACTTCCTCAATCCGGTACCGTTGCAGGAAATCTACGAGCGCTGGATTGCCAAGTTTGAAAAGCCGCGCCTCAAGGCGCTCGAGAATTTGAAACGACGACTGGAGAAAGCCAATGACTAGATCGACCTTTGTCTATGTGACCTACATCCGCACCACGCCGGAGAAGCTGTGGTCGGCGCTGACCGACGCGCAGTACATGAAGCAATACTGGTTCGGCGTGCACTGCGAAAGCCAGTGGACGGCGGGATCCTCGTGGAAGATGGTATCCGCCGACGGTCACATCACCGACGCCGGCGAGATCGTCGAAGCCGAGCCGCCCCGGCGCTTGGTGATCCGCTGGCAGCACCGGAACAAGCCCGAGCTCGAGGCCGAAGGCGAATCGCAATGCACGATGGAACTGGAGCCCAGTGGAACGGCAGTCAAGCTCTCCATTACCCACACCATCGAGCGCGAACCCTCGAAACTCATCGCAGCGGTGTCCGGCGGCTGGCCGAAGATCATCTCCAACCTCAAGTCCCTGCTGGAGACCGGATCCGCCGTGCTGCAGGACCCCTATCCACCGGCCATCTCTCGGTGACACCCCATCGAGAGCTCGGGCAGCTACCCTACCCTGCTCGGATCGACGCTTGGTGTGAGATTTTCGCGCGGTAGATGCTGGTGCTGGCGCCGGTAAAATCGCGAAATTGCAATTCAAGGGTCTCCGGATTCAAACTTATCGCTGCGAATCCGGAGACTGACGCACAAAATCGGGTTCCCTCGATTGCAACGACGGGACGAACTGAAGATCCGGCGCCGCTGCCAATGCAATTGAGGCCGCCTCGTTGCACGTGCTGCAGATCGTGGTCGTGACCGTTGATATAAGCCTGCACGCCATGCTTTTGCAGCAGCGGTTCGATGAGCTCGACCAATTCCGGGGTATCGCCGTGCTCGCTGCCACCTGAGTGCAACGTGTGGTGACCGATGACGAGCTTCCAAGGTGCGATTGATCGGCCCAGTTCCTCGTCAAGCCATCGCAACTGCGCAGGGACATCCTGATCGCTCACATTGTGCGCGATAGCGTCATCGACATTCTCTCGGTACTTGTGGACCAGCGGAGAAGTATCGATAAAGAACAGATCTGCGTGCGGGGCACCCAATTCCGCTCCAGGCACCTTGTAGTAGCGCGCAGGCATCCGCCAGCGGTTGCTGATTTTCGAATAGTCGATTTGAGCTTGAGGTGCGCCGCGATAATCGTGGTTGCCGAGTGCGACATACCAAGGGATTTGCAGTGAGCGAGCCACATAGATGTCCTCATACGAGGACCGCCACTGAGGATCGGTGCTCGACTGAACGCCGTTGTAATAGAAATTGTCGCCAACGGAGACAACACATTGACACCCCAATGAGTCGGCTGCCTTGCCCATCTGCCTCGCGACGTCACGTTGATGACTCGTTCCGTCGCGTCCCCAGTCCCCGACGACCAAGAAGTTAAGCGCACGCTCGCGCGCGTCGGAGAAATCTGGCCGTGCAGCAGCAGCTACCAGGGCACCCGCCATGCCGTTGATGGCATCTCGCCGTGTCACCGTAAAATTAGTCATTGAACATCCCTTGGTCGGCATTCATACAATCTTCCAACAGCTTAACGAATACGACCTCTCGGTGGCGTAGTTTTTCGCCGCGCCCGAGCAGGGCGGTCGACCGCTGCGCTCCATAACAATTCTGTAGCAATTCGCCGTTAGACTCGTTCTCGAGCGCGGGGTCGCGGCGCTCGTTGAGATTGTAGGCGGCATCATCGCCTGTGAGAGCCGTTAGCCGACGCTGTGATCTCGTCGCGCTCGAAGGCAGACTCCGGGCGGTCACGACCGCCTCCGGGGCTTTCGCCGCCACCACTGCGAGGTCCGGAATACCCCGCATCAGGGCCTGACTCGTTCTCATCACACCCCCGTCCCATTCAACAATGCTTCGGAAAGCGCAAGGTAGATGCCTTCGGCGAGCCGCGGATACCATTTTTAGTTCAAGTTCGCCATTTGAGAGCCGACTCAATGAGTGGTCGACAAGGCAGCTCTATGGTCGCGCGTTGATGTCCAACGGGCTGAGTGCTGCGCCCCGTCGGATATTTCGAGGAACGGTATTGTGAAAACGATTGAACGACGCGGGCCGGATAGAACCAGA
This sequence comes from Pseudomonadota bacterium, assembly GCA_030776345.1. Classification (GTDB taxonomy): domain Bacteria; phylum Pseudomonadota; class Gammaproteobacteria; order Steroidobacterales; family Steroidobacteraceae; genus Bog-1198. The sequence goes on from JALYHU010000077.1 coordinate 15,758, forward strand.
ATTCCAGCGCGCGGTGGTTGGCTCGACCGTCGCCGAACGGTCGCAGGACCTCATTTCAACCGCTGGCTGCTGCCCCCGGCCGCGTTGGCGATCCATCTTAGTATCGGCATGGCCTATGGCTTTTCGGTTTTCTGGCTGCCCTTGTCGAGGGCTCTGCCGGACACTCCGACGTGCACCGCCACGGCCGGCTGGATCAGCGAACTGACCGCCACGTGCAACTGGCGAGTGGAGTCGGTGAACATAACCTTTATTCTTTTTACAGTCGTGCTAGGCCTCGCGGCGGCCGTGTGGGGTAACTGGGTGGAACGGGTAGGACCGCGAAAGGCAGCGGTCGTGGCTGCGACGTTCTGGTGTGCCGGCCTCGCCTTGGGGTCCCTTGCAATCCACATCCATCAGCTATGGCTCTTATGGCTGGGAACCGGGGTAATCGGCGGCGTTGGACTTGGCCTGGGCTATATCTCACCGATATCCATCCTGATCCGCTGGTTTCCCGATCGCCGCGGCATGGCAACGGGCATGGCAGTCATGGGTTTCGGCGGCGGCGCGATGGTCGGAGCGCCGCTTGCAGTCATGTTGATGAGGCATTTCCAGACTCCCGGCGATCCAGGTGTCGCCGCCGCGTTCCTCGTTCTAGCGGTGATTTACGGTATTTTCATGCTTGGCGGCGCCTTCGGCTATCGATTGCCTCCCAGGGGATGGCGGCCTGCCGGGTGGGCGCCGCCCGAGGACGGACCGGCAACGCTGAATCACAGCGTGCATGTTTCACGGGCTTGGAAGACTTCGACTTTCTGGTGCATCTGGGGCGCGATGTGCATGAACGTGAGCGCCGGTATCGGTGTGCTCTCGATGGCATCCCCCATGCTGCAGGAAATCTTCGGCGGCCGCCTGATCGGCAACGATCTTGGTATCGACGAGCTCAATCCGGATCAACACACCCAAATAGCGATCATTGCCGTCGGCTTCACGGGCATGCTGTCGCTATTCAACATCGCGGGCCGTTTCTTCTGGGCTGTGCTATCTGACCGAATCGGCCGCAGGAATACCTTTTACTGCTTCTTCCTGATCGGTATTCCCCTGTACGCGGCGATGCCGGGACTCGGCGCGGGCGGTCACATAGCCCTTTTTGTTGCCGGTTTCTGCGTGCTCATGTCGATGTTTGGCGGAGCTTTCGCGACGGTACCAGCGTATCTGTCGGACATGTTCGGCACGGAGATGGTCGGGGCAATCCAAGGCCGCGTGTTGACCGCGTGGTCCACGGCTGGCGTCATCGGGCCATTGCTGATAAGCGCAATACGCAATCGACAAATCGAAAGCTCGGCGGCCATGGCACGAGCCTACGACCCCGCCTTTTATCTACTCGCCGGTCTCTTGTTTGTGGGCCTCGTCTGCAATGCGATGGTGCGCCCGGTCGCCGAGCATTGCTTCATGAGCCCGACAGAACTCGAGAAACACCGCCACGACATCCGCCATCACGTGGCCCGTCCTGCGGGTACCGCCAAGACATTGGCGATGCCATCAGCACTGACCGCCGGGGCGCTGGCAGTATGGCTGGCGGTCTGCCTGCCGATCGCGTGGGGAATATGGATGACGGTACAGCGGGCCGCGATTTTTCTCTAACCTGCGCAATACCGACCGAGACCCGTGGTCGGAATGGCTCCAATACGTAGAGTGCCAGCAAATGCGTTGACCATCCAGCGCGACGGGTCTGGCGAGCGGGCGTGCCGCCTGATTCAAAACGCATAGCTCAACCCTGCGGTCGCCGTGTAATGAGGGAACAACTGGTAGCCATCGAGATTGCTGTACACCGGCACCTGCAGCACACCGTAGGCGTGGAGCTTGCGGGTGACTTGCGCTGTGATGCCCGGGCTTATATACGCGACCATACCCACGGTATCGGCCGTGTCGGCCAACGCGCCTTGATCGGGTCTCCTGTACAGAAGGTTGAGCTGTACCTGGGGTATCCATTTCGGATTGGCTTCATAGCGTAGCCCGACGCTGAAGGTGGCCGAATTGCCTGGCCGAAAATCATTGCCCGGCTGGTTTTGTTTGTGGGCGACAGCGGACTGGAACTGCGTGTTGAAGAAGATATCGAAATTCTGGCTTACCGCTTGATAGTAGTAGGCGCCCACGATCACATCGGTGCTGCCGGTTCCGGCCTGCAAACTCGCATCGAGAGGACTGCCGGCATTCGGGCCGTCATAGAAATCGACTTTCGTCCCATATTGCCCCGTCGGCAGCTTCACGCCCAATTGCAGCCCCAAGTTATGTGTCGGTAGCAGTCCCTGATAATTGCCGAGCAGTTTGACATCGCCGAGATTGTCGACGCGC
>JALYHU010000078.1 GCA_030776345.1 Pseudomonadota bacterium
TGGCGGAGGCGAAATTTCGGACCATGCCGCTGCAGGAAAGGCTTGCCGATACGGTACGCCAGCTGGCCGGGGCGAATTCATGGCTGAAACTGTCGAGCGTGCATACCGTCGACCCCGACTATGACGAGCTCTTGCGGCAAGTGCTGCGAGAAATCGAGGGTCTATCGGGCCAGTCATTGCGGCACGCCATCACGTGGTCGGCGCTCACGGTTTTCCTGGCATCGCCCCACGTTACGACGCCGTACCACATCGACCACGAGTCGAATTTCCTGTTCCAAATTCGAGGTGCCAAGGATTTGAGCTTGCACAACCCCGGAGAGCGAGACATCGTGCCGGAGGACCAGCTCGAGCGCTTCTATGCCGGCGATTTCGAAGCGGCTCAGTATCGCCCGGAGCTGCAGAGCCGCGGTACTGTGTTCCACCTGGTACCCGGTGCGGTGGTCCACCATCCGCCGCTCGCCCCGCATTGGGTGCAGAACGGCGATGAGGTTTCCATCAGCGTGAGCATAGGATTCTGCCTGCGGCCCCTGGATCGGCGCGCCCGCGTTTACCAGGTCAACCATTACCTACGGCGTTTCGGATTGAAGCCCCGCCCGCCCGGCCGATCGAAACTGATCGACGGACTGAAAATGGCGGGCATCGGGCTCGTATCGAAATCGAACCCGACCACACCGGACGAAATCCTGTTCTCGGGCCTGAATCGGCTTGTCGCGCCACCCCGCGCGGTGAAACACTGGATCCGATCGTTCAAGTCGGCCGGACGGCCGACTCAGTGAAAGCGGCCTCGCTGTTGCTGGCTGCGCCCGCCCGATCCGCCTGGCCGCCGCGTGTCGCGCCGATCCGAGCCGCGATTGCCGTGCGAGTTGCCGGCGTGGTGAGCCGGACGGCCCGGTGACTGCGGCCTCTCGTGGCCCGATCTGTCGCCGCCCGACCGAGTGCCTTGCCCGGCCGGTTGCGGCGCCGTCTCGACGATCTTGAAAATCGGGGTCTGCACCACCGGAATGCTGCGCCGGAGAACGCGCTCGATGTCGCGCAGCAATCCTGTTTCATCGCCCGAGACCAGCGATACCGCTTCGCCGGCGGCGCCCGCGCGACCGGTGCGGCCGATGCGGTGCACGTAGTCTTCGGGCACGTTGGGCAGTTCGTAGTTGACCACTTGAGGCAGCTCTTTGATGTCGAGCCCGCGCGCGGCGACTTCGGTCGCCACCAATGCCGTCACTTGTCCGCGCTTGAACATGTCGAGAGCTTTGACGCGCGCTGCCTGACTCTTGTTGCCGTGAATGGCCGCGGCCTTGATGCCGGCGCCTTCCAGCTGCTGTGTGAGCCGGTTGGCGCCATGCTTGGTGCGCGTAAAAATCAGCACTTGATGCCATTGACCCTCTTGGATCAGATGCACCAGCAAGTGACGCTTCTGTTCTTTCTGTACCCGATAGGCGCATTGCTCCACGAGCTCGATCGGGGCGTTTCGCGGCGCCACCTGGATGGACAGGGGGTCATGCAGCAGCCGTTCGGCCAGGCCTCGGATGTCGTCGGAGTAGGTGGCCGAGAACAACAGGTTCTGGCGCTTCTGCGGCAGCAACCGGATGATCTTGCGGATGTCGTTGATGAATCCCATGTCGAGCATGCGATCCGCTTCATCGAGCACGAGCACCTGGACCTTGGACAGATCGACGGCGCGTTGCTGCGCCAGATCGAGCAATCGGCCGGGTGTGGCGACCAATACGTCGCAGCCGCTGCGCAGGTTGCTGATTTGCGGATTGATACTCACGCCGCCGAACACCTGGAAGGTATGCAGCTGCAAGTACTTCCCGTAGTCGCGCGCGCTTTGGGCAACTTGCGCGGCCAGCTCGCGGGTTGGGGTCAGCACCAAGGCGCGTGGCGCACGGCTGGTGCCGTGGCCCGTGTCGGCCACCAGGCGTTGCAGAATGGGCAGGACGAAGCCGGCCGTCTTGCCGGTGCCGGTTTGGGCACCCGCCAACACGTCGCGGCCCGAGAGCACGGCGGGAATGGCCTGCACTTGGATGGGGGAGGGCACGTCGTAGCCCTTATCGGCGACAGCACGCAGCAATTCGGGCAATAGCCCGAGATCGGAAAATGACATTGATTGAATCCTTAGAAACTTGGACTCGCACGACAGACTTTTGAAGTTCTGCAGCGGTCAGCAGCGAGGGGGGTAAATAAACGAGTGCGTCGAGGACGGACCGCGAGCTAAAGGTGGCACTGACCGAGCACCAACCTGGGTTAGCTGCGCGCATCATACCGCGTGTCGCCGATTCCGTCCAGCGGACTGCTGCAAATCCCAGCGCAGTGCCCAGAGAGCGCGATCGAGCCGAGAGCGCGGCCGTGAAGGCGCGCCGGCGGGAGCACTCGCCGGTGCGAGCGCTAAGTCTTACCATCTCACCATCGGCGGCTTGCCGCGATCGTTGGAGTTTACCGTGTTTCGCTGGTTTGAAAGACTCGTTCCGCCATATCCGGACACTCCGCCGGCGCAGCTCCCCCAAGGGTTCTTCGCCTTTCTCTGGGCCTGCGGGCGCGGTACTCGGCGCTACATTGCCGCAATGACGCTGGCCACGGCCGTGATCGGCGCGTTCGAAGCGTTGCTGTTCAGCATGCTGGGCCACGTGGTCGATTGGCTTGCCAAGGTCGAGCCGGCGCGATTGTGGTCCGAACAGCGGACTCACCTCGTGCTGTTGGCGGCCATTCTCGTCGGCAGCAGCCTGCTGATTGCCGTGCAGAGCCTGCTCAAGCAGCAGGCGCTCGCCGGCAATTTTGCCATGCGTCTGCGCTGGGAATTCCACCGCAACATGCTTGCCCAGAGCTTGAGCTTTTATCAGGACGAATTCGCCGGCCGCGTGGCGGCGAAAGTCATGCAGACAGCGCTCGCGGTGCGCGACACCTGGATGATACTGGCCGACATCCTGGTCTTCGTGGTGATCTATTTCGTCACCATCGTCCTGGTCGCCGGCAGTTTCGATCCGTGGCTGCTGGCGCCGTTCCTAGGATGGCTCGCCGCCTATTCGATTGCAGTGGCGTACTACGTGCCGCGTCTGGGCGCAGTGGCCAAAGCGCAAGCCGATGCACGCTCGCTCATGACGGGACGCATTACGGATGCCTACACCAACATCACGACGGTGAAGCTGTTCTCACATACCCAGCGGGAAGCCTCGTACGTGCAGAGCGCGATGGCCGAATTCCTGCGGACCGTCTACCGGCAGATGCGCATGGTGACGGGCTTCGAGATCGTCAACCACGTGCTCAGCATGGGGTTGATCGCGAGCACCGCCGGAGTCGCGCTGTGGCTGTGGAGCGGGGGCCACGTAGGAGTCGGGGCGGTTGCCGCGGCCACCGCCATGGCGCTGCGTTTGAACGGGATCTCGCACTGGGTCATGTGGGAAATGGCATCGCTGTTCGAGCAGATAGGCACCGTGCAGGATGGGATCGGCACGCTCACGCGGCGGCGCACGGTGCTCGACCGGCCGGATGCAAAACGACTCCAGGTCACGCGCGGCGAAATCCGCTTCGATCACGTGACCTTCAATTACGGCGCCGCGCATGCCGGCGCCCATCGTGTGATCGACCGGCTCGACCTGCACATCCAGCCGGGCGAGAAGATCGGTCTCGTGGGACGCTCGGGCGCCGGCAAGAGCACCATCGTGAATCTATTGCTGCGGTTCTACGACATTCCCGAGGGCCGGGTGCTCATCGACGGGCAGGACATTGCCCGCGTGACTCAGGACAGTCTGCGCGGGCAGATCGGCATGGTGACGCAGGACACGTCCTTGCTGCATCGGTCGGTCAGCGACAATATCCGTTACGGCCGGCCGGACGCCGGCGACGCTGAGATGGTGGCGGCGGCGAGGCGTGCGGAGGCCCACGACTTCATCGTGACCCTGAGCGACGCCGCGGGCCGTACGGGTTATGAAGCGCATGTCGGCGAGCGCGGGGTCAAGCTCAGCGGCGGTCAACGACAGCGAATTGCGATCGCCCGGGTGATGCTCAAGGACGCGCCCATCCTGTTGCTCGACGAGGCCACCAGCGCGCTCGACAGCGAGGTCGAAGCCGCCATCCAGCAAAGCCTGTATCGGCTCATGGAGGGCAAGACCGTGGTGGCCATCGCCCATCGCTTGTCGACGATCGCTGCCATGGACCGATTGATCGTGCTCGACAGGGGCCGCATCGTGGAGGAGGGCGACCACCGCCGGCTGCTCGCCAAGGGGGGCCTTTACGCGCGCCTATGGGCCCATCAGAGCGGCGGCTTCCTGGCCGCGGAACT
>JALYHU010000079.1 GCA_030776345.1 Pseudomonadota bacterium
GCTTACCGCTGGTCGTCAAGGCCGACGGGCTCGCCGCCGGCAAGGGCGTGGTGATCTGCGAGACGCACGAGTCGGCGATTGCCACCGCCACGGCGATGCTCGGGGGCAGCTTCGGCGCCGCCGGCACCACCATCGTCATCGAGGAATATCTGAGCGGCGAGGAAGTCAGCTTCATCGTCGTGGCCCACGATGGCCAGGTGATCCCGCTTGCCACGTCGCAGGATCATAAACGCCGCGACGAGGGCGACCGTGGTCCCAATACCGGCGGCATGGGCGCCTATTCGCCGGCGCCCATCGTCACGCCCGCTCTGCACGAGCGCATCATGCGCGAAGTGATACACCCCACCCTGCGCGGGTTGCGACTCGATGGAAATCCCTATACCGGGTTTCTGTATGCGGGCTTGATGATTGCCGAGGACGGCACGCCGCAGGTGCTCGAATTCAACTGCCGGTTCGGCGACCCGGAAACCCAGCCCATTCTGCTGCGCTTGAAGAGCGATCTGGTCGAGCTGTGCGAGGCGGCCCTTGCCGGAGAACTCGACCGCATCGAACCCCAATGGGATTCTCGCGCCGCGCTCGGCGTAGTCATGGCCGCGGGCGGGTACCCCGACCGCTATCCGACCGGCGATGCGATCGGCGGCTTGGAGATCGCGGCACGGTTACCGGGCAAAGTGTTCCACGCCGGCACGCGGAGCGAGGGCTCGCGGGTCGTGACCGCGGGCGGCCGCGTAGTGTGCGCCGTCGGACTCGGCGAGACCATCGGCGCGGCGCAGCGGCAGGCGTATGCCCTGGTCGACGCGATCCACTGGGACCACGTGCAGTATCGGCGGGATATCGGTTATCGGGCGATTGCGCGGGAGCGGCATTGACGCCGTCGCCGAGGCTCCACGCGGAGCGTGTGATGCTTGGCGTCTGTGCACGCCGTCACGCTCGTCTCCGTTCCATCGCGCCTACAGGGGACGCGGGCGGTCGCTAGCTAGTGTAGTCCGATGCCTTCCGCGGCCGCGGCGTCGCCAAGACCGGATGTCGCCGCGTGTTGCCGCCTGAACAGCCGGCCCTTTTCGGCGAACAACACGAATATCAGGCCGGCCAGGCCGCAGCCCAATGTTCCCGCCGCCAGCGGCAAGGTACTACCGTTGAATTGGCGCCCGATTGCGGCGCCTACCAAAGCGCCAGCGAACGTCGATATGAAACCTTGAAGAGACGCGCCGACGCCCGCAACCGCGCCCATGGGCTCCATCGCCATGGCACCGAAATTCGACACCGACAAGCTGAAGCACGCCATGGTCGCCGCCTGAAAGGCGACGAAAGTCCACAGCTGTTCGAAGCCGAGCGCAGCCACGACGACATGCAGCGCCGCCAGTCCGATGACGCACAACAAAGCGGTATGCGAGATGACGCGCATCCCCAGGCGCTCGACGAATCGCGAGTTCACGAACGCAGCGAAGCCCATGGCGACGGCGCACAGCGCGAACATGCTGGGCATCAGCGCGGCGCGGTGGAATACTTCGGCAAAGATCTGCTGCACCATGCCGACGTAGGCAATGAGCGATCCGAACAGAACCGTCAAAGCGAGCGTGTAGCACAGCGACATGCGATTCCCCAGCACCGCACGCACGGCGCCGAGGGCGTGGCTCAGTGTCAGCATGAGCCGGTATTCCGGGTGCAAGGTCTCGTCGAGCCTCAGGAATGCCCACAGCCATACGATGCCGGCAAACACGCCGAAAACCACGAAGATGAAGCGCCACGGCGCGAAAGTCAGGATCAGCTGGCCAAGGCTCGGCGCAATCGCCGGCACCATCAGGAATACCACGAAGGTCAGCGAGACCACGCGGGCCATGTGTCGGCCGGAGTACAGGTCACGCACCACCGAACGCCCCACGGTGACGCTGGCCGCGGCCAAGCCATGAATGAAGCGAAACAGGAGCAGCGCGTGAAAGCTGCTCGTCAGTGCGCACAACAACGCCGCGGCTGCGTACCCGCCGAGACCCACGAGCAACACGGGGCGCCTGCCGAATCGGTCGGACATCAGACCCCAGAACATTTGGCCGCAGCCCAGACCCACCATGTAGGCCGTCAACACCCACTGGCCATGGTTCTCATTGGCCACGTGCAGCGCGCGTACGATGATGGGAAAAGCCGGCAGCATGGCATCGATGGCGAGGGCTTGCGTCGCCATCATTGCCGCTATCAAGGCGACGAATTCAGTGAACCCCATCGGCGTGCCCGCCCGCGGTTTGCCGTCCGCCTCGCCCACCGTTTCGTCGGCAGCCGCTCTGCGCCTCGGGAGCACCGGCTCAAGCCTGCGGCTTGCGGGCGATGCTGGTCGCCATGGTCACGATGGATGCGAGGTCCGTAAGATTCGCCGGCACCACGAGTGTCGTCCCTGCTTGTGCAAGCTTCCCGAACTGCTTCACGTACTCTTCTCCAATCCGCAACTGCATGGCCTCGATGCCGCCGCGGTCGGAAAGCGCGATGCCCACCTGTCTCAGGCCCTCGGCCGTGGCGGTCGCCACCGCGAGAATGGCCTGCGCCTGGCCTTCCGCTTCGTTGATCTGTTGCTGCTTGTTCGCTTCGGATTGCTTGATGACGCGCTGTTTGTCGCCCTCCGCGGCGTTGATCTTCGCATCGCGCTCGCCTTCCGAGGTCAGGACCACGGCGCGCTTTTCCCGCTCCGCGCGCATTTGCTTCTCCATGGCTTGAAGCACGTCCTTGGGCGGCGTGATGTTCTTGATTTCATAGCGCAATACCTTGACTCCCCAAGGAGCCGAGGCCTTGTCCAGTTCGCTGACCACGTTGGTGTTGATCGTGCCGCGAGCCTCGAAGGTGCGATCCAATTCGATCTTGCCGATCTCGCTGCGCAACGTGGTCTGCGCGAGCTGCGAGATGGCGAAGCCGAAATTGGTGATGCCGTAGGAGGCGAGATGCGGATCCATCACCTGCATGTAGAGCACCGCATCGACGCCAACCTGCACGTTATCGCGCGTGATGCAGATCTGTTCGGCGATATCGATTGCGATTTCCTTGAGACTGTGCCGGTAAGCGACCTTCTCGACGAAGGGGATCAAAATGTGGAACCCGGCCTGCAGCGTGCGGCTGTACTTGCCGAGGTACTCGACCACGAATGCGCTCTGCTGCGGTACCACGGTCGCGGTCTTCGCCAACAGGATGACCACGATGACCGCCAGCGCAATCGCGCCATAGCCCAGGGAAATATCCAACACTGACTCCTAGTAACTGGTAACTGGTAACTGGTAACGGTAGCGATCGTGCGCACCGGCGGTATCGCCGCCCACGCGCGCCGTCAGCCGCGCATCGAGGAATCAGCCGCCCATCCGCGGCATCAGCCGCCCACCCGCGGGGTCAGCCGCCCATCGCGGCGTCGGCGTGCACGACCAGCGTCAGACCTTCGACGCGCTCGATACGGGCGCGAGCGCCCGCAGGAATGACCGACGCGCCGCCGTTGATCGCGCTCCACGAACTGCCGCGATACTCGATGCGGCAAGTCTCGCCGGGCAGCAAAGCCGCCTCCAGAGTCACCACTTCGCCCGCCGGCCCGCTTCTCATGATGGGCAATTTGCGGCGCATGCGCTCGTATATTCGCCGGCGAAAACCCACCATGCTCACGGCCGCGAGTATCGCGAAAATGACCCATTGCAGCCAGAGGGCTAGCGCAGGGTCCGCGAGACTCGAGAACCCGACGATCAGGGCAGCCGCGCCCACGAACACCAGGTAGAACTGCGCATCGACGAAGGTCAGCTCCGAGCCCAACAGGACGGCACCCACGGCGATCCAGGCCCACCATTGCATGTTTTGGCTCCCGGCCGTTACACGCCCACGCGCAACGGCTATCGTTTCATCGCGTCGAAGAAGTCCGTATTGGTCTTGGTGTCCTTCATCTTGTCCAGCAAGAACTCGATCGCGGCCAACTCGTCCATCGGATGCAGGAGCTTGCGCAGAATCCACATCTTGGACAGCTCGGCGGGATCCGTGATGAGTTCCTCTTTGCGCGTGCCCGAACGGTTGATGTTGATCGAGGGGAAGGTTCGCTTCTCCGCGATACGGCGATCCAAATGAATTTCCGAATTGCCCGTGCCCTTGAACTCCTCGAAAATGACATCGTCCATCTTCGAGCCCGTATCGACGAGCGCGGTTGCCAGAATAGTCAAGCTGCCGCCTTCCTCGATGTTGCGCGCCGCGCCGAAGAAACGCTTCGGCCGCTGCAGGGCGTTGGCATCGACACCGCCCGTGAGCACCTTGCCGGAACTCGGCACCACCGTGTTGTAGGCTCGCGCCAGTCGGGTGATGGAGTCGAGCAGGATGACCACGTCTTTCTTGTGTTCGACCAGGCGCTTGGCCTTCTCGATCACCATTTCGGCGACCTGCACGTGGCGGCTGGCGGGTTCGTCGAAGGTCGAGGAAACCACCTCGCCTTTCACGGTACGCGCCATCTCGGTCACTTCCTCGGGCCGCTCGTCGATGAGCAGCACGATGAGGTACACCTCGGGGTGATTCGCCGTGATGGCGGTCGCTATGTTCTGCAGCAACATGGTTTTGCCGGCCTTGGGCGGCGAGACGATGAGGCCGCGCTGACCCTTGCCGATGGGCGCGACCAGATCGATGGCGCGGGCCGTCAGATCTTCGGTCGACCCATTCCCGCGCTCGAGCTTCAATCGCTCCGTCGGATGCAGCGGCGTCAGATTTTCGAACAGCACCTTGCCGCGCGAGCTTTCCGGAGAGTCGAAATTGATCTCTCCCACTTTCAGAAGTGCAAAATAGCGCTCGCCATCCTTGGGCGGGCGAATCAAGCCCGAGATCGAATCGCCGGTGCGCAAGTTGAACCGGCGAATCTGGCTGGGGGAGACATAGATGTCATCCGGGCCGGCCAGATAGCTCGAATCGGACGAGCGCAGAAATCCGAAGCCGTCTTGCAGAATCTCCAGCACACCGTCGCCGTAGATGTCTTCGCCCTTGCGAGCATGCGCCTTCAGTACGCCGAATATGATGTCCTGCTTGCGCGAGCGGCCCATGTTCTCGAGACCCATGGTCTCGGCCAGCTTGACCAAATCGCTGATCGGTCGCTTCTTGAGCTCGGTGAGGTTCATCGAGCTGCGGCTGCGCGCGAGATCGGTGGGCGCTATGATTTCCAGGTCGTCGCCGCCCTCCGGCAGATCGCCGTAGTCTTCTTGGGGGGGCCTGCCGCCGTTGGTATTGCCGTTGCGGTTGTCATTGCGCGGTCCGCGGTTGGAGCGATTGGAGCGTCCGCCGCCGCCTTGCCCGCCACCGCTCTGCTGCCCGCCTTGCCCGCCTTGCCCGCCGCCGCGGGATTGATTTCCCAGATAGCCCCTCACAGGTTGCTGTCCAAAAAGGCCGCGAGCTGTGATTTGGTGACCGCTCCAACCTTCTGGGCCTCGACGGTGCCGTTCTTGAAGAGGATGAGCGTTGGAATGCCGCGGATGTTGAACTTGGGTGGGGTTGCCGGGTTGTCGTCGATATTGAGCTTCGCGATCCGGATCTTGTCCTTGTACTGATCGGCTATCTCGTCGAGGATGGGGCCGATCATTTTGCAAGGACCGCACCATTCGGCCCAGAAGTCGAGCAGAACGGGCTTTTCGGACTTGAGCACGTCCTTGTCGAACGTGGCGTCACTGGTATGGACGATACTTGGATTACTCACTGCGGATATACCTCCATAGGGGGCTTCATTGAAGTTTTTTTGGCGGGGTTTGGTGTGGGAAAGCGGTTCTCGGACCAGCGCGAAGTGACGATGCGCGGCCGTTCGGGCACAATACAGCGGCTTTAGCGGTCTTGATTACCTTAAAAGGGTACCGATGATACGGTTGAGGGGAGCGGATAGACCAGCTCCGGATTGGCCGTATTGTTAACCGGTCCCCATCATTTTGCAAGTTTCTCCAGTCACAAAAGCGAAAATGTCAGACGCCCATCTCAGTCAGCTCACGTTCGACTCCCTGAATATTCCTGAATCCGTGCAGCGGGGTATTGCCGACCTCGGCTACACCCGCTGTACGCCCATTCAGGCACAAACCCTGCCGGTCGCCCTGGCAGGCCACGACGTTGCGGGCCAGGCACAAACCGGCACCGGCAAGACAGCGGCATTTCTCATCGCCCTGTTCAATCGCCTGTTGACCGAACCGAAGGCGCCCGACATGCCGTTGAATGCGCCCCGCGCCATCGTCATCGCGCCCACTCGCGAACTTGCCGTGCAGATTCACTCCGACGCCGAGGGCATTGCCAAATACACGGGGCTCAAACTCGCGATCGTATTCGGCGGCGTCGACTATGAGAAGCAGCGCCGCATCCTCGAAGAGGGCGTGGACGTGCTGATCGGCACTCCCGGCCGAGTCATCGATTATTTCAAGCAACATGTGTTCGATCTGCGCCATATTCAAGTGGCGGTGCTGGACGAAGCCGACCGCATGTTCGATTTGGGATTCATCAAGGATATCCGCTTCATTTTACGGCGTTTGCCGCATCCGACAGAGCGTCTCACCATGATGTTCTCGGCCACGCTTTCGCACCGCGTGATGGAACTCGCGTACGAACACATGAACAATCCGGAGTTGATCCGCATCGAGCCGGACAAGATGACCGTGGATCGGGTCAAGCAGGTACTGTACTTTCCCTCCACCGAAGAGAAGATCCCGTTGCTGATGGGCCTGTTGCGCCGCATCGATGCGCGCCGCACCATGGTGTTCGTGAACACCAAGCGAATCGCCGAAGTACTCGAACGCACCTTGACGGCCAACGGCTTCGTTGCGCAAGCCCTGTCCGGCGACGTACCGCAGAACAAACGGCTGAAGATGATGCGCGACTTCCACGAGGGCGGGATCGCGGTATTGATCGCCACCGATGTGGCATCGCGCGGCTTGCACATTCCCGACGTGAGTCACGTGTTCAACTTCGATCTGCCGAACGATGCCGAGGACTACGTGCATCGCATCGGCCGCACCGCGCGTGCCGGCGCCGAGGGCGACGCCATCAGCTTCGGGTGCGAGGAATACGCCATCTCGCTGCCCGACATCGAACAGTACATCGGCCACCAGATTCCGCGTGCGGCCATCGACGCCGGCGACTTGGCGGACGTCACCGCACCGCCGCCCGCCGTGTGGCGGGAGCGTGCGCCGCGGCCAGGTCAGTCGCGCGGTGGCGGGGGTCGGCCAGGCGG
>JALYHU010000080.1 GCA_030776345.1 Pseudomonadota bacterium
TGAGGCTCCGCCCGGATGAAGACCGCCAAAGTGTTTATTCAAGGTAATAGTCAAGCCGTGCGATTGCCGAAGGAATTTCGAGTCGAGGACGATGAACTCTTCATCAAGAAGTCTGGGGACAGCATCGTACTCACCCCCAAGGGCAAGGCTCGGTGGAAGAATCTGAAGGCGGGCATTGCGATGTTTCGCGGTGTTATGGAGCGCCGCCAACCGGAGGACTTCGATGACCGCGCTACTCCTCCCAGCGCTGCGGGTCGCTGAAGACGATGCGGAAAATGCTGCCGTCGCCGCCGCGGGGCTCGTAGAGCAGCGTGGCGCGGTTCAACTGGCACAGTTCGCGCGCGATGAATAGGCCGAGCCCGGTGCCGCCCTTACGGCCGGTAAAAAAAGGCTCAAATATGCGGTCGGCGGCGTGGATCTCGATGCCGGGGCCGTGATCGGCGACTTCGAGGTAGGGGCGGCCGCTGGGTGTGAGGCGGCCGAGTTTGATCTGGACGCTGACGCCTGAGCGCATCTCTCCATACTTGATCGCGTTGTCGCACAGGTTCCATACCACTTGCTGTAGATGACTGGGATCGAATCTCACTTCGAGCTCGTCCGCTTCTTCCTGCACGTCGATCCGCGCGGCGGCGACCTGCATGGTTTCGCAGAACTCGCGCAGGAACTCCTCCAACCAGTCGCCGAGATTTAGCCGCGCCGGGCGGGTGGGCTCGCGGCGCGACATCTGCAGCACATTGTTGATGATGGTGCTGACGCGCTCGGAATTGTTGCGGATGATGTCCGTCAGCCGCCGTTCATCGGGGCCCATGGCGGGACTTTCGGCGAGCAATTGCCCGGCGTGGCTCATGGCGCCCACGGGGTTGCGGATCTCATGGGCAATGCTGGCGGACAGCCGGCCCAGGGCGGCGAGCTTGCTCTGTTGGACTCTTTCGGCCATGAGGCTGGTGTCCTCCAGAAAAATCAGCGTGGGGCCGGGCGACACGCCGCCGAGCGGGGCGAAATGCGGCTGAATCAAGCGGGCGCCGTCGGCCGCGACGAAGGTGGACGGCGCGGTGTCGCCGCGCTCGCTGTTGCGCCAGGTGCTCAAGGAATACAGCAAACGCGGCGAGACCTCGCCCGCCAGCGCCCCGGGCACCGCATGCTCGTTGCCCAGGATCTCGGCGGCGGATTCGTTGATGAGACGGATCCTATCCGCGCCGTCCACGACCAGCAGGCTCTCGCGCAGGTGCTGCACGATGTATTGCGAGAGCTCGGCCAGATTCGCAAGGTCCAGATCCTTCTGCCGAACCAGCGCTTCGCTTTGCCGCATGCTGCCCGCGATGAAGCTGGCGGCGGCGGCCAGCGTAAACAGCACCACGCCGAGAAGTCCCGCGGTGGCATAGGCCGTAATGTCGGCGCGCCCGGTCAGCTGTTGCCAGATGGTGTGCACGAGCAAGGCAATGATGGTGACCGCCGCCAGGAACAGTGCGCTGCGCGGGGGTAACAGGAAAGCGAGGCTTCCCACCGGCACCAATAACAGGAGGCCCAGACCGCTCGAGACGCCGCCACAGGCGTGAAGGAGGGCCATCAACACCGTGATGTCGACGGCGGCCTGCACAATGGTCTGGAAATAGGCGGTGGCGAGCCGCCGGCGCACCAAAATCACGCTGAAAAGTCCGAAGCACAAGTAAAAGCCCGCGGCACCGAAGAAAAGCTGCGGCGAATCGACCGCGATGCCGCGCGCACCGCCGAGGGAGTACAGGCCGAGGAGCACGAGCGGCAGCGACACGCGATAGAGATTGAGCAGCCCCAGCACGCGCCAATTGAGGGCGAGATCGGCGCCGTTATGACGGTCGGATGGGCGATTCAAGGTTTTTCGTGTTCCTGGCGGCTTTGCGCTGCTCTCGAGCTTAATTCAGAATAGCGCGCCTCGATGCGCTTGGATCGGCACTGAAGGATAATTCGTAAAATGCCCTGGAGTGAACTTGGCCCGGTATCAGCCGACACGGGGTGCTCATGAGCCCTGCCCGGCGGCTGCGCTGTGTCATGGCGCAGATCAACTTGGTGGTCGGCGACGTCGACGGCAACACGTCGCGCATCGTGGCGGCAGCCGTGGCGGCCCGCGATCAACAGCAGGGGGATGTGGTGCTGCTGCCCGAACTCGCGGTCTCGGGCTACCCGCCGGAGGATTTGCTGTTTCACTCGGGGATGCGGGCGCAGGTCGCCAACTCGATCGAGCGGCTGAAGCGCGAGGTTCGCGGTATCACCTTGATCGCGGGCTATCCGGAATACGACGGAACGCGGATCTTCAATGCGGCTATCGTGATCCGGGACGGGGCGGTGCTCGCCAATCACCGCAAGGCCTGCCTACCCAACTATCGAGTGTTCGACGAAAAGCGCTACTTCACGCCCGGTACCGACCCGACGGTTGTCGAACTGAACGGCATCAAAGCGGGGGTATTGGTGTGCGAGGACGTCTGGGAGCCGCAGCCGGCGGCGCAGGCGCGCGCGGTGGGAGCGCAGGTGCTGCTGGTCATCAACGCATCGCCTTACGAGGTGGACAAGCAGACGCAGCGCGAGGAGCAAATCGGACGCTCGCGGGTGGCGGAGACCGGCATTCCGCTGGTGTTCGTCAACTTGATCGGGGGCCAGGATGAACTGGTGTTCGACGGCAATTCCTTCGTCATGAACGCCGCGGGCGAGGTGACGCTGCGCGCGCCTGCCTTCACCGAAGGCATGTATGGGGTGGATCTGGCGGTGAATGCGGCCGGTGCGGTCACGCCGCTCCCCGGCGACCTGGTGCCCCGGCAGGGTCAGGAGGAGAGCGTGTACGGCGCGCTGGTGCAGGGCACGCGCGACTACGTGGACAAGCATCGCTTTCCCGGCGTGGTGCTGGGTCTATCGGGCGGCATCGATTCGGCCCTGACCTTGTGTATCGCGGTCGATGCGCTGGGGGGCAGCCGGGTGCACTCGGTGGCCATGCCGTCGCGCTATACCTCGCAGATGAGCAAGGACGATGCGGCTTTGCAGGCGGCGTGGCTGCACGTCAAACACAGCGAAATCTCCATCGAAGGCATGTTCGAGGCGACCTTGGCGGCCTTGCAGGACGAGTTCGCCGGCCGGCCGCCCGACACGTCGGAGGAGAACATCCAATCGCGCTGCCGCGGCGTGCTGCTGATGGGCATTTCGAACAAGACGGGACGCATGTTGCTCACCACGGGCAACAAGAGCGAAATGGCGGTGGGCTACGCGACGTTGTACGGCGACATGGCCGGCGGCTTCGCGCCCATCAAAGACTGCAGCAAATTGCTGGTGTACCGGCTGGCGGCGTGGCGCAACGCGCAATCGCCGGTCATTCCGCCGCGCGTGATCGAGCGCCCGCCCTCGGCGGAGTTGCGCCACGACCAAAAGGACACCGACAGCCTGCCGCCGTACGAGGTGCTGGATCCCATCCTCGAGGCGTTCATCGAGGAGGACCTGTCGGTGGATCAGATCTCAGCCCGGGGATTCGATCGGAAGACGGTGGGACGCATTTTGGATTTGGTGAAAAGGAACGAGTACAAGAGACGTCAGGCGCCGCCTGGCGTCCGCGTGAGCGGCCGCGCGTTCGGACGCGATTGGCGGTACCCGATTACCAGCGGGTACAAGGCGCACTGAGGCGGCGGCCGCGCCGGGCCGCCGGGTTGGAGGGGGCACGACTCGGCAGGGCCCCGCAGCGCCACGGGCACTGAGCGTTGCGAGGGGTTAACGCGTGGGGCACCGAGTGTGATGCCGAGGCGAAATATTGACATACAATTGACATACATCGTATCATTCGGTCATGGCTATTCTTACCGTGCGTTTGACCGAAGAGGAAGAGCGTTTGCTGGCGCGACGCTCGCGAAATGCGGGCATGAAAAAAGCAACATTCGTGCGACAGTTGATCCGCGAGGAGCCCTTCATAACCGCCGGCGATGTGTTGGTAGACGCAGCCCAGCGAATGGGAGACCCGCGTTTGCGAATATCGCGCAAGTGAAAAAATATCTTCTAGACTCCTCCTTTGTCATCGATCTTCTCAATGAGATTGCGGGACACGCTTCTGGCCCGGCGCTGGATTGGCTGCAGCGCAACTCATTGGCTCATCTATGGATAAGTCCGGTAACGATGGCTGAGGTGCTCGAGGGTGCGGATGACCCGGAAGCTGTGAAGGCCTATCTGGCCCGCTATTCATGGCAGGGAATTCATCGCAATCACGCCAATAAGGTTGCGCAGCGCCAGCGGCGTGCCACCCATCGCATGGGTGAAAATGATGCTTGGCAGGCTGCAATCGCCGAGATCATGGGAGCGACCATCGTTGGTCACGACAGCGCAGCGTTTGCGCGACTTGGCGGCGGTTACGATGATCATCGCCGCACTGCTGTGCGCCGCTGAACGGAACTCCCGCGAGGGGGACAGTGGATGGTCGCTGCCCCCTGCCTACAGGAAGCGCCTCCACCACACCTTTTTCTCTTGGATGTCCTTGGTGCTGCCGGGATAGTTGGAGACATAGGTGCGCTCGGCATCGGCGGCCAGGTCGGTCATCTTGAGCTGTCGATAGGCCTCGACCAGCACCTTCAGCGAGCCTTGCACGGCGGGTGCGCCGTCGTAGTTCTCGACGCAGAACTTGGCGCGGTTGATGGCACCCACGAATGCGCCGCGGCGCATGTAATACCGCGCGACGTACAGCTCGAAATCGGCCAGTCGGTTACGCAGGAAAATCATGCGCTGACGGGCGTCGCCGACGTAGATGCTGTGCGGATATTTCTTGATGAGATCGTCGAAAGCCTCGAACGACTTGCGGGCGTTGATGGGCGGACGCTGCGACAGGTCGACGTTGAAGTAACGCTCCAAAAAGTTGGCCTGCCGTTCGAAATACACCAGGCCCTTCATGTAATAGGCGTAGTCGACGCGGGGATTGGTCGGATTCTCGCGGATGAAGGTGTCGGCCGCATCGATGGCGGGCTCGGTTTGGCGGCTCTTGTAATACACATAGATCAAGTCGAGCTGCGCTTGGCGGGCGGGTTCGCTGAACGGAAACCGCGATTGCAGGGCTTCGAGCTGTTTGATGGCTTCGGCATAGCTCGAACTCTTCATCGCCTTCTGCGCGCGCGCGTAAATCACTTCGGGGCCGGATTTGGCGTCGTCGGCACGGTGGCTGCGGCAGCCGGCGGTCAACAGGGCGATGCCGAGGGTCAGCAGCAGGATGCGGCTCGGATGCAGCAAGGCGCGGCTGGGATGGTCAAGAAAACGCAGTCTCAAAGGTTATTCCTTACAATGGGAGGCCAAAACACACAGGGGAAGCCAAAACGCCGCCATTAGGGCCGAAAAAAACGTCGCGCGAGTATACCCGATGCCCCGAAGCTCGCTTCGAGTACCCTACCGACGGCCCGAAGCCAGCTTTGAGTACCCCCAGGACGGCAGAGTTCCACCCCAATGACCGCAGAGTTCCAAGTCATCGATTTGCAAATCCCGGCGGAATTGGCGGGGCAGCGCCTCGACAGCGCGTTGGCGCGCCTGCTCCCGCATCATTCCCGAACCCGCATCAAAGGCTGGATCGAAGCGGGGCAGGTTTTGGTGGGGCGGTTGCCGTGCAAACCCCGGGATGTGGTGGAGGCGGGCTCGCGGATCAATGTGCGCATGAGCGTGGACGCGCCGCAGCCCGATGTGCTGCCCGAGCACATTCCGCTCAATCTGCTGCACGAGGACCGGGACGTTTTGGTGGTGGACAAGCCGGCCGGCCTGGTGGTGCATCCGGGGGCGGGCAATCACAACCACACCCTGCAGAATGCCTTGCTGGGGAGGGACCCGGCGCTGGCGTCGCTGCCGCGCGCCGGCATCATCCATCGGCTGGATAAAGATACCAGCGGCCTGCTGGTGGTGGCGCGAACGCCGGAGGCGCATACCTCCCTCACGCGGCAACTCATGGCGCGCACGGTCTCGCGCGAGTACCTCGCGGTATGCACGGGCGTCATGACGGGCGGCGGCACGGTGGACGAGCCGATCGGACGGCATCGCAGCGACCGGCTGCGCATGACGGTGCGGCAGGATGGCAGGGCGGCGGTCACGCATTATCGCGTCCTCGAGCGTTTCCGCGCGCACACGTATTTGAACGTGAAACTGGAGACCGGCCGGACGCACCAGATCCGGCTGCACCTGGCACACGTGCGCTACCCGATTGCGGGTGATCCGGTGTACGGCGGGCGCTTTGCGCAACCCAAGGGGGCAACCGAGCGGCTGCTGGTGACTCTGCGTGCCTTCAGGCGCCAGGCCTTGCACGCTGCGAAGTTGGAATTCGATCATCCGCGCAGCGGCAAGCGCGTCAGCGTGCAAAGTCCGCTGCCGCCGGATTTCGCCGAATTGCTGGCGGCGTTGCGGGAGGATGCGCGGGGCGACCCACCGCGTGGATTGCAGGGTGCCGCGGCGGGAGGCCGGTGAGCCATGATCCCGACCGCAAGGGGGTAGCCCAAATGGCGCCACATCGCGGACCGACGTGGCTGATCCCCGACTGGCCCGCGCCGGCGGGGGTGCGGGCGCTGTCGACACTGCGCGGGGGCGGCGTGAGCGGCAGCCCGTACGCTTCGTTGAACCTGGGCGACCATGTGGGCGATGGCGCGACGGCAGTCGCGGAGAATCGCCGGTCGTTGCGGGCGGCCGCGGGACTCCCGGCAGAACCTACGTGGCTGACACAGGTTCATGGAACCTGCGTCAAAGATCTGGATTCGCCCGCGCTTGGCCCTGGCCCTCGCGATCCGGTGGACTCTGCGGACCCCGCGAGGGCGGCGGACGCGGCGGTGACCCGGCAACCGGGGCGGGTGTGCGCGATTCTGACGGCAGACTGTCTGCCGGTGCTGTTGGCGACGGCATCGGGCGACCGGGTGGGCGCGGCGCACGCGGGCTGGCGGGGACTGGCAGGGGGCGTGATCGAGGCGGCCGTGAGTGCGCTCGGTGCTCCGCCAGGCTCCCTCTTGGCATGGCTGGGCCCGGCCATAGGCCCGCGCCGCTTCGAGGTCGGTGCCGAAGTGCGCGAGGCGCTGTTGCACGGCGACCCCGGTGCGCGCGCGGCCTTCGAGCCCAATGCGCGGGGCCGCTTCATGGCGGATCTCTATGCGCTGGCGCGGCGCCGCCTGGCGCGGCTTGGCGTGGAACGGGTCTACGGTGGCGGTGAGTGTACTCATACGGACGCAGATAAGTACTTCTCGCATCGGCGCGATGGTCAAACCGGCCGCCAGGCAACACTCATTTGGCTGGAGCCGCGCTGATTTGGCTGAAGCGGCGCTGATTTGGCTGAAGCGGTTGCCTCGCGCCGTTGAATTGCTCGTCATTCACCCCCACCTCGCCGGTGTTCCAAAAGTTTATTCGAGGACGAATCCGTGCGCATGGACAAACTGACGACCAAATTCCAGCAGGCGCTGGCCGACGCGCAGTCGCTTGCCTTGGGTCGCGACAACCAGTACATCGAGCCCGTGCATCTGATGGCGGCGTTGCTCGATCAACAGGGCGGCACCGCCCGGCCTTTGCTGGAGAAAGCGGGCGTCAACGTGGCGAAGCTGCGCTCCGAACTGGCGGCGGCGTTGGAGCGATTGCCGAAAGTCGAGGGCTCGGCGGGCGAGGTGATGCTGAGCAACGACCTCAACAAGCTATTGAACCTCACGGACAAGCTGGCGCAGAAGCGCGGCGATCAGTTCATCTCGAGCGAGCTGTTCGTGCTCGCGGCCTGCGACGAGCGGGGCGAGATCGGCCGAATCCTGAAGTCCTGCGGCGCATCGCGCGAGGCGTTGGAGAAGGCCATCGATGAAGTGCGCGGCGGCTCGAAAGTGGACGATGCGGGCGCCGAAGAAAATCGCCAGGCGCTGGAAAAATACAGCATCGATCTGACCGAACGAGCGAGCCAAGGCAAGCTCGACCCGGTGATCGGACGCGACGATGAAATCCGCCGCACCATCCAAGTCCTGCAACGGCGCACCAAGAACAATCCCGTGCTCATCGGCGAGCCCGGTGTCGGCAAGACCGCCATCGTCGAAGGCTTGGCGCAGCGCATCGTCAACGGCGAGGTGCCGGAGGGTCTGCGCAACAAGCGCATTCTTGCGCTCGACATGGGGTCGCTCATCGCCGGCGCGAAATTCCGCGGCGAGTTCGAGGAGCGCCTGAAGGCGGTGCTCAGCGATTTGTCGAAGCAGGAAGGCCAGATCATCCTCTTCATCGACGAGTTGCACACCATGGTGGGAGCCGGCAAGGCCGAGGGAGCCATGGACGCGGGCAATATGCTGAAGCCGGCGCTGGCGCGCGGGGAACTGCACTGCGTCGGCGCGACCACGCTTGATGAGTACCGCAAGTACATCGAGAAGGACGCAGCGCTCGAGCGGCGCTTCCAGAAGGTTCTGGTCGACGAGCCGTCGGTGGAAGACACCATCGCCATCCTGCGCGGGCTCAAAGAACGCTACGAGGTGCATCACGGCGTGGAGATCACCGATCCGGCCATCGTGGCGGCGGCAACCTTGTCGCATCGCTATATCTCCGACCGGCAGCTGCCCGACAAGGCCATCGATTTGATCGATGAGGCAGGCTCGTTGATCCGCATGGAAATCGACTCGAAGCCCGAGGCGCTCGACAAGCTCGACCGGCGCATCATCCAGCTCAAAATCGAGCGCGAGGCGCTCAAGAAGGAACACGACGAGGCATCCCGCAAGCGCTTAGGCTTGTTGGAGGAGACGTTGAGTGCCCTGGAGAAAGAGTATTCGGATCTCGAGGAAGTCTGGAAGGCCGAGAAGGCCACGGTGCAGGGCGCCGCGCACATCAAGGAAGAACTGGAGCGGGCCAAGCTGGACCTCGACACGGCGCGGCGCGCGCAGGACCTGGCGCGCATGTCCGAGCTGCAATACGGGCGCATTCCGGAACTGGAGCAGCGGCTGGCGAAAGCCCTGGAAGTGGAGCACAAGCCGAATCAGCTGTTGCGCAACGCCGTGACCGAGGTCGAGGTCGCGGAAATCGTGTCGAAGTGGACCGGCATACCGGTGTCGCGGATGCTGGAAGGCGAGCGGGATAAATTGTTGAGGCTGGAAGATGTCCTCGACAAGCGCGTGGTCGGCCAGCACGAAGCGGTCAAAGCGGTGGCCGATGCCATTCGGCGTTCGCGCGCCGGCTTGTCCGATCCGGGCCGGCCCACCGGTTCGTTCATGTTCTTAGGTCCCACGGGCGTCGGCAAGACGGAGCTGTGCAAGGCGCTCGCCGAGTTCATGTTCGACACCGAGGAGGCCATGGTACGCATCGACATGTCCGAATTCATGGAGAAGCACTCGGTGGCCCGCTTGATCGGGGCGCCGCCGGGATATGTCGGGTACGAAGAGGGGGGGTACTTGACCGAAGCCGTGCGGCGCCGGCCTTATTGCGTGATCCTGCTCGATGAAATAGAGAAGGCGCATCCTGATGTGTTCAACGTACTGCTCCAGGTACTCGATGACGGACGGCTGACCGACGGCCAGGGTCGCACGGTGGATTTTCGCAATGCCGTGATCATCATGACGTCGAACCTGGGCAGCCAGGTCATTCAGGAACTCGGCATCAAGGCGGACTATGCGGCCATGAAGGCCGCCGTCATGCAGGTGGTGACGCAGCATTTCCGTCCGGAGTTCATCAACCGGGTGGACGACATCGTGGTATTCCATTCGCTGGGCCGCGAACAGATTCGCGCCATCGTCGACATCCAGCTGCGGCGCTTGCGGCAGCGCCTTGTGGAACGCGATATCCACCTTTCCCTGGAAGACGAGGCACGCGACAAGATCGGCGAAGCGGGATTCGATACGGTATACGGGGCTCGGCCTCTGAAGCGTGCCATCCAATCGCAGCTGGAGAATCCTCTGGCGCAGATGCTGCTGCGGGGGGATTTCGTGGCGGGTGACCGCGTGGTTGCCAAGGTCAAGCGAGACCAGCTGGTATTCGAAAAGGAACGCCTGCACTGATTCGCCGGGCTCGCCGCTTCGTTATACTGGCGCCGTCGAGAGAATAAGAGGATTTTCATGCCTTTCTACGAGTATCAATGCAAGAGCTGCGGCCATCACCTGGAGGCCATGCAGAAGATAAACGATTCGCCGCTGCGCAAGTGTCCGAATTGCGGCAAGTCGCAGCTGACGCGGCTCATGTCCGCTCCCGTGTTCCGCCTGAAGGGCGGCGGGTGGTACGAGACGGATTTCAAAGGGGACCAGGACAACAAGAAAAATTTGGCGGACCGCCCGGAGGCGGACAGCGGCAAGGATGACAAGGCGCCGGTCGACGCCAAGGCTGGCGACGCCAAGGTAGCCGACGCCAAGGCCACGGACACCGCCGCCAAGGAGCCGGCCAAGCCTGCCGAGAAGGCCGCCGACAAGCCGGCGGAGAAAGCTGCGCCCGCGGAATCGGCGAAGAAACCGGCCGGCGGCGGCATTTCCAAGCGCGGCGCGCCGTCCGCGCCGGTGAGCCGGAGAAAGGCGAGCAAAAAGCCGCCGGCCAAGGCGAAAAAACGAGGCCGCTAGAGGCGCCGCGCTAGACTAGAGGGGTTCCAGGCCTTAGCATCGCGCGCTTTCCCTTTGCGGTTCATAAGCTCATGCGCACTCATTACTGCGGCCAAGTCGGCGAATCATTGATCGGCCAGATCGCCACCGTGGCCGGGTGGGCGCATCGCCGGCGCGACCATGGCGGCGTCATTTTCGTCGATCTGCGGGATCGTTCGGGTCTCTTGCAAATCGTCTTCGACCCCGATCGGGCCGAGGTTTTCGCGCTGGCGGAGCGTGTGCGCAACGAGTTCGTGCTCAAGGTCACGGGCTTGGTGCGCCGGCGGCCGGCGGGCACGGCCAACGCCAACTTGAAGTCGGGGCACATCGAGCTGCTGTGCCAGGAACTCGAAATCCTCAACCGCTCGGAGCCGCTGCCGTTTCAGTTGGACGAGGCCGTCAGTGAAGAGGTGCGGCTGCGCTTTCGCTACCTCGATTTGCGCCGCGAGGAGATGCGCGAGCGCTTGCTGCTGCGTCATCGCATCACCCGCGCCATGCGTCATTATTTGGACGACGCCGGCTTCGTCGATATCGAAACGCCCATGCTGTCGAAGGCGACGCCGGAGGGTGCGCGCGACTATCTGGTGCCGAGCCGGACGCACGCGGGGAAGTTCTTCGCCTTGCCGCAATCACCGCAGATCTACAAGCAGCTACTGATGATTGCGGGATTCGATCGCTACTACCAGATCGTGCGCTGTTTTCGCGATGAAGATCTGCGCGCCGATCGGCAGCCGGAATTCACGCAGCTCGATATCGAGACGTCGTTTCTGGATCAGGCCGATATTCAAGTGCTGATGGAGGGCCTGGTGCGGTACTTGTTCAAACAAGTGCTGAACGTCGAACTGCCCGACCCCTTGCCGCGTATGACGTATGCGGAAGCGATGCGGCGCTACGGCTCCGACAAGCCGGATCTGCGTATTCCGCTGGAATTGGTGGACGTGGCCGATCTGGTGAAGGGCTGCGACTTCAAAGTGTTCGCAGGCCCCGCTGCGGATCCGCGCGGCCGCGTGACGGCATTATGCGTGCCGCAGGGCGGCAGGCTGTCGCGCAAGGAGATCGACGATTACACGGCTTACGTCGCGCGCTATGGCGCGAAGGGTCTGGCCTACGTCAAGGTGAACGAGGTCGCCAAGGGGCGCGATGGCCTGCAGTCGCCGATCTTGAAATTCTTGAGCGACACGGCCATAGCCGGGATCCTCGCGCGCACGTCCGCGCGCGACGGCGACTTGATTTTCTTCGGCGCGGATTCGGGCAAAGTGGTGAGCGATGCATTGGGCGCGCTGCGCTTGAAAGTCGGGCACGATCTGAAAATGGTAGCCTCGGGATGGCGGCCGCTGTGGGTGGTCGAGTTCCCGATGTTTGAATACGACCCCGACGCTCGCCGTTGGGCAGCCATGCATCATCCCTTCACCAGTCCGGTGAACGTGGACTATGCGGCGCTTTCGGCAAATCCCGGAGAGGCGCTGGCGAAAGCTTATGACCTGGTGTTGAACGGTTCCGAGATAGGCGGCGGATCGGTGCGCATTCACACGCCAGAGTTGCAGTCCGTGGTGTTCGATTTGCTGGGCATTTCGCCGGAGGAAGCACGGACCAAGTTCGGCTTCTTGCTGGACGCCCTCAAATACGGGGCGCCGCCGCACGGCGGCATCGCCTTCGGCCTGGATCGGCTGGCGATGTTGATGGCGGGAGCGGAGAGCATTCGCGACGTGATCGCGTTCCCCAAGACGCAGACCGCGGCGGACCTGCTGATGGATGCGCCCACGGAAGTGAGCGAGGCACAGCTCAAGGAGCTGCACATTCGCGTCCGCACTCCGATGAAGGTCGAGTAGCCGTTGGAGCCGGTGCAGCGCGCGGCAACGCCATTCCGACGCCCGGAGTCGGTGCTGATCGTGATTTACACCGCGGCGGGCGAATTCCTGTTGCTGGAACGGTGCCGACCGCCGGGATTTTGGCAGTCGGTGACGGGGAGCCTGGAATGGGGCGAGATGGCGGACGATGCGGCGCGCCGCGAAGTCATCGAAGAGACCGGAATCACGCAGGGGCTCCTGCGCAATCTGCAATGGACGCAGGTGTACGACATCCTGCCCGCCTTCGGTAAGAAATACGGCCCGGGCATCACGCGTAATCTGGAGCACGCCTTCGCCTTGAAGCTGCTCGATCGGGTGCCCGTCACCTTGAGCCCGACCGAACACGTTGAGTTCCGGTGGGCCAAGGCCGGCGAGGCCATCGAGACCGTTTCTTCGAGTACGAATCGGGCGGTCATTCAGCAGCTGCGTCACTGAGACGGGACGTCTGCGATGGCAGTCGTGGTCGTCTATGTACACGGGCTGTGGCTCCCGGGCGGGGAGTCGTTCCTGCTGCGTCGCCGGTTGTCGAGGGCGCTGAATGCCGAGAGTCGTGTGTTTACCTATCCGTCCGTCAGTGTGGGCCTCACCGAGAATGCCGAGGCGCTGGGAAGATACCTGCGGGAGATTCGAGCCGATACCCTCCACCTGGTAGCGCACAGCATGGGCGGGCTGGTGATCTTGAGGCTATTCGAGCTGGGCGTCGCGGGAGTGGTGCTGCCGCCGGGCCGGATCGTGCTCATGGGCTCTCCGGTGCGCGGCAGCCGGTCGGCGCAGCGGCTGATGCGGCTGTCTTTTGGAAGATCGATCTTGGGCGTCGCGGCCGCGGAGGCGCTACTGGTGAGCCGCGAGCGCCGCTGGGCCGGCGCCCGCGACCTCGGCGTCATTGCCGGCGATAGGGCGGTCGGCTTGGGACGCCTGCTGGGCCGCATGAGCGAGCCCAACGATGGCACGGTATTGGTCCAGGAAACAGCGCTTCCGGGCGCGGTGGAGCAGCTGCGGCTGCATGTGAGCCACAGCGGCATGGTGTTCTCGGCGGCGGTGGCTCGGCAGACGGCGGCGTTCCTGCGGGATGGTCGGTTCGCCGTGGGCGGCCTGGCGGGGCGATTTTGAGTTCAGCCCTCGGTGTGCTCGCCGCCGTCCAATTGTTTCAAGCGGTACAGCAAATCCAGTGCCTCGCGGGGGCTCAGGGTGTTGGGGTCGAGGGCGCGCAGAGCCTCCAAGGCTGCCGATTCCCTCGGCGGCATATCCGGCTGCGGGGCGATGAACAAGGGCAGCTCGGTCTGCGGTGATGCTGAGCGCGTCCGTAGGGCATCGCGTTCGCGTTCCAGCTCGCTCAAGTAGCGCCGTGCCTGAGAAGTCACGGATTTTGGAATGCCGGCGAGTGCGGCCACCTGCAGCCCATAGCTTTGATTGGCGGGTCCGTCCTTGACGCTGTGCAGGAACACCAGTTTGTCGCCGTGCTCGACGGCCTCGACGTGTACATTGACCACGCCGGGTGCTTCGCCGGCGAGGCTCGTCAGTTCGAAATAGTGCGTCGCGAACAGCGTAAAGGCGCGGATCTTGGAGGCGATGAAGGCCGCGCAGGCCCACGCCAACGACAGCCCGTCGAACGTGCTGGTGCCGCGCCCGACTTCGTCCATCAGCACCAAGCTCTCAGCGGTTGCATTGTTGAGAATATTGGCCGTTTCGGTCATTTCCAGCATGAACGTCGAGCGCCCGCCGGCCAGATCGTCGGAGGCGCCGATACGCGTGAAGATGCGGTCGAGCGGTCCCAGCACCGCGCGCTTCGCGGGTACGAAGCAACCGATGTGCGCGAGAATGGCAATGAGCGCGGTCTGGCGCATATAAGTACTCTTGCCGCCCATATTGGGACCCGTGATGATGAGCATACGGCGCGCATCGTCGAAGCATAGATCATTGGGAATGAAGGGCTCGCGGCTGGCGCGCTCGACCACCGGATGGCGGCCTTGCTCGATGAACAGCATGGGATGGTCGACCAGTTCCGGCTGGGCGCAGTCGAGCGTCGTGGCCCGTTCGGCAAAGCACGTGAGCACATCGAGCTGCGCGATGGCCGCGGTGGTTTGCTGCAAAGCCGGCAGGCGTGAGGTCAGAAGTTCCAGCAGCGCTTCATACAAGTCCTTTTCGCGCGCCAGGGCACGATCGCGTGCGCCCAACACCTTATCCTCGAAAGACTTGAGTTCTGGCGTGATGAATCGCTCGGCGGATTTGACCGTCTGGCGCCGCAGGTAGTCGGCCGGCACCCGGTCCGCCTGACTGCGATTCACCTCGATGAAGAACCCCTGGACCCGATTGAAACCCAGCCTCAAGCTGGAGAGGCCGGTGCGCTCGCGTTCGCGCGATTCGAGATCCAGCAGGAACTGTTCGGTGTTGCTGCCCATCAGGCGCAGTTCGTCGAGTTCCGCATCGTAGCCGGGCGCGATCACACCGCCATCGCGTAAGAAGTGCGGCGGCGCCGCGACGATCGCTCGTGCCAGCACCGCATGCTCGTCCTGGTGATCGCTCAACTCGGCCATGAGTAGCTGCAGCAGAGGCGAGGCCACCTGGTCCAGCGTCGCGCGCAGCGAGTGCCGAAGCCCCGGGATCGCGCCGAGGGCGGCACGCAATTGCGTGAGGTCCCGCGGCCGCGCGGAACGCAGCGCAACCCGCGCCAATATCCGCTCGAGATCGCCGATGGAGCGCAGTATCTGCGCGAGCGCCACGTGACGCACGGCATCGATGAGCGTCGCCACTGCCTGATAGCGGATCCGCAGCGTCTCGTGATCGCGAAGCGGCCGATGCAGCCAGCGCCGCAGCAGCCGACCGCCCATGGCCGTGGCCGTGCGGTCGAATACGCCGGCGAGCGTGAGTTCCGGTCTGCCGGCGAGGCTCTCGTCGAGTTCGAGATTGCGTCGCGTCGCCGGATCCATGATGAGCGCCGCATCGCGTTCCTCGGTGGTGATGGACAGCAAGTGCGGCAGGGCTGCTTTTTGCGTTTCGCGCACGTAGGCGAGCAGCGCGCCCGCCGCGGCGATGCCGAGCGGCTTGTCGGCGCAGCCGAAGCCTGCCAGATCGTGCGTGCGGAACTGCTCCGTAAGCGCACGCGCGGCCGATTCGGTGTCGAAATGCCACGGGGCGCGCAGGCGCCACGGCCGCTCCTGATTCCCGGCCGCGGCGGCCAGGGACTGCTGCGCTCCGTCGGGCGCGAGAATTTCCGCAGGACGCAGACGCTCGATCTCCGCCTCGAGCGCGGCGGCTCCGCCCAGTTCCATGACGCTGAAGCGGCCGGCGGATAGGTCGAGCCAGGCGAGACCGAATCTTCCATCGGCGCCGCAGACGCTCGCGAGCAAGGTGTCGCGGCGTTCATCCAATAGCGCCTCATCCGTAACGGTGCCGGGAGTGACGATGCGTACCACCTCGCGCTCCAACGGACCCTTGGTCTTGCCGGGCTCGCCGCGCTGCTCGCAAATGGCAACGGATTGGCCCTTGCGCACCAGTTTTACCAGATACGAGTCGAGCGTGACCGCGGGTACGCCTGCCATCGGAATGGGTGCACCGGCCGATGCGCCGCGCTGTGTGAGCGCAATGTCCAGCAACTGCGCGGCGCGGCGCGCATCGTCGTAGAACATTTCGTAGAAATCGCCCATGCGATAGAACAACAGCACATCCGGATGTTGTGCCTTGATGCGCAGATACTGCTGCATCATGGGGGTGTGGTCGGCAGTCGTTCGTGGCCCGATAACCGAGTGTTTTGCTTCTAGATTGTCCATGAATGCAGCGTCACTTCGACACGAACCGTTTGTGGTCGTTCGATTCCTGGGTTAGCAACTTCAAGAACCGGGCGTTCAGAAAGAGCTCTTTCAAGCCGATTTTCTTTTGCTCGAGGACGCCGGTCGATTCGAGTTTATGGAGGTATGTCGAAGCCGTTTGGCGCTTCGCGATAAGGGCGGTCTGGGCTGAACCTCATATGTCGAAAAATATCATCATTTTAGACGTTGGGCGATCCCCCCACGGGTGTCGGATATCGCCTTCGGGCTTATGGAGGGCGCCCCCGATCGGTGGTTTGGAGGAGCTTCGTGCTTCGCTGGAGGATCGTAGTAGTCGCCGCCTTGGACGCCGGAAACCGAGATCCTCGAATGGCGCTGCGTTAAGGGATCTCCCCAAAGCAGCACGGGGACCTGCCCCTACGGGGAGCAGACGATGGAGAATTTCACGCTCGGGAGGCAATCTCTCATACGAGTAAGTGTTCGTTACCGTACAGTCACCCTCGCAAAAAACTGTTTAGATTGAGTACCATGGACTGGACCGCGCGGGATTTACCGTTGCCAAACGTACTCCTGATTCAAGACGACGCCCTCGATGCAACCAAGATTCGAGATGCGCTCATCAATTCGCGCGATGGGTCGTTCCGAGTGGTGTGGGTCCAGCATTGCACCGCCGGACTCGAGGCGCTTGCAAAATCGATGGCGCACGAAAGCGACGATCGGGACCGTATCGCGGCAGTCCTGGTAGACCTTTCCCTGCCCGACAGCAACGGGATAGAGACATTCGCCCGGCTCATTGAGTCAGCACCGCACATTCCGATCCTCATTCTCACGACCGTACTGGAGGAGGAAACCGCGAAGTTGGCCGTGCAACGCGGCGCGCATGAATATCTCCTGAAGGACCGTCTGGACACCTATCTATTGCCGAAAGCTGTCGGCGGCATGATCGAACATGCCGCGCATACAGAAACGCTCTTCGCAGAGAAGGAGCGCGCACAGGTCACGCTCAACTCCATCGGCGACGCGGTCGTGAGTACCGATGGCTCAGGTCACGTGACATATCTCAATGTCGTGGCTGAGACCCTCACCGGATGGCCGCAGCGAGAGGCCGCGGGGCGACCGCTCGAGGAAGTGTTCCGAATCATCGATGGTAATACTCGCGAAACGGCGCGCAACCCCATGACATTCGCCATTCGCGAAAACAAGACCGTGAGCCTTACGCCGAACTGCATCTTGATCCGTCGTGATGGAGTCGAATATCCGATCGAAGACTCGTCTGCACCCATCCACGACCGCCATGGGCAGGTCACTGGTGCCGTCATGGTTTTTCGCGACGTGAGTGCGGCTCGGACAACGATCCTCAGGATGTCTTACTTGGCTCAGCACGATAGCTTGACCGGTTTACCCAATCGAATCTTGTTGAACGACAGACTGACCGAAGCGATAGCCCTCGCCAATCGCTACCAGCGCAAACTAGCGGTGCTATTTTTGGATGTGGATCGATTCAAGTACATCAACGACACCCTGGGCCATGTGATCGGCGACCGTCTGCTGCAGTCGATTGCGCAGCGGCTGCTCAGTTGTGTGCGCGCCTCGGACACGGTCAGTCGCCAAGGAGGTGATGAATTCGTGATTTTACTCTCTGAAGTGACTCACGCGCAGGATGCGACGGTGTGTGCGGACAAGATACTGGATATCCTGCGATCTGCGCATCGTGTCGATGAGCATGACCTGCATGTCACGGCAAGCATCGGAATCGTCACCTACCCTGATGACGGCGCGGATGCCGACACTTTGATGAAGCACGCGGATTTCGCGATGTATCACGCCAAGGACAATGGGCGGGACAATCGTCAGTTTTTCAAGCGCGACCTGAACCTGCGGGCGCTGGAGCGGCGGTCGCTGGAAAATGGCCTGCGCTACGCCTTGGAGCGCGAGGAATTGACGCTGCACTACCAGCCAAAAATCAACTTGCAGACCGGCGATATCGTCGGGGTCGAGGCGCTGATCCGCTGGGTACATCCCGACCTTGGCTTCGTCTCACCTGCAGAATTCATTCCGATCGCTGAAGAGTGCGGTCTGATGGTTCCGATCGGTCGGTGGGTGGTAACTCAAGCCTGTCATCAGGCCCAAGCCTGGCAGGACATCGGCCTCGCACCGCTTCGCATTGCGGTCAACGTTTCCGCGGTGGAGCTGCGCGCGAAGGATTTCGTAAAGGGTATCGGTGTCATCATCGCGGATACCGGTCTGGACCCGCGCTTTTTGGAACTGGAGCTGACAGAAACCTTCCTGGTGCAAGATTCGGCTGCGACCTTGGCAGTGCTTCAGGATCTCAAGCAACTGGGCCTAAATCTCGCTCTCGATGACTTCGGGACCGGATATTCGAGTCTGAACCATCTGAAGCGCTTTCCGATAGATACGTTGAAGCTCGATCGGTCATTCGTGCATACCATCACTACGAATTCCGACGACGCCAGTATCGTCTGCGCGATGATCGACATGGGAAAGGACTTGCATTTGCGGGTCGTCGCGGAAGGTGTGGAGACACGGGAGCAGCTCGCATTCCTTCAAGAGCATCGGTGCCCTTTCGGACAAGGATACTATTTTAGTCGACCGTTGACCGGTCGGGCATGCACGCAACTATTGCGGCTCGGTAGCGCGGCGCACGGCCTACAGGGTCGACCGCGCGGAATCGAGCGTGCTTTGGTTCGGCCGTGACGCTGCTTAG
This sequence comes from Pseudomonadota bacterium, assembly GCA_030776345.1. Lineage (GTDB taxonomy): Bacteria > Pseudomonadota > Gammaproteobacteria > Steroidobacterales > Steroidobacteraceae > Bog-1198. The sequence goes on from JALYHU010000080.1 coordinate 18,857, forward strand.
GCACGCGGCGATGGTGACCCAAGCGTAAGACATCTTTTTACGGCTCAGTTAGACGGGAGGCTTCTACCATGGCATATCGATGGAACCAAATCGAACACCGCTGGGGTGAGCGGATGCGGATGAGTATACCAGTGCAGGTATCGGCAGCTGCGTTGACGAATATTGCCGGCTGCGTGGAGGATCTTAGTTTGAGCGGCGCGCTGATGAAAGCCGACGCCGATTTGCGCCTGCACTCGTTGATCGAAGTGACTATCAAGTTACCGCCGCCCTCCCAAGGCGCCGCGGTGGTAGCGGCGCATGTCTCGCGGAAGCTCGAGGAGGGCGTCGGCGTCGAATGGTGCCAATTCGCACCGAGCGCCGTCAAAGATTGGCTGCGATCACCCTCGGTTCGACTTCCTGTATAGACCAGGCTGGATAGTTACCTCAGATCAGCGCTGGGCGGATCATACTGTTTCCAGCCGCCAGGCGTGGCCGATTGCCGCTGCGGAAATATTGGAACTTGGAACCGACTCGTCAAGCAGCAGTCGCATCCAGCGCCAACCGTTCCCTCGCTGCCTCGAGTACGAAAACCGCAGTCGCCCGTGAGATTGAAGGAAAGTCCTCGAGAAATTCTTCGAGCGTAGACGACCCTTCGAAGTAATCGAACAGATGTTTCACGGGCACTCGCGTCCCCTGAAACAAAGCGCCCCACTCATGACTTCAGGGTCGCGGCTAACAAGTAAATCATCCATTTTGCGCTCCTGTGCCTATAGTTTACACGAAGCGCCGACCCCTGCGCAGGCAAGACTGGCCACCGCCGCTTCGTGCAAGCATTTTCGCGAAATACGCTGGTTTGCCTGATCGCGCCTGTGGCTATCCGGTGCCCAAACAATTGAGACGTTGACGCCAGCGAGCACGTGAGCGTTGCATGGGGGTGTGGGCGATTGCGGTGTCTGGATCTGTCATTGGAATCAAGGGATACTGGGCTAACAAATCACGCCAGTCCTAAACGATAGTTGCTCAATGGAGTTCGAACCGTGGATCACCCATCACGCAGCGCGGTGCTGGCGCGCGCGCAGCTCAAGCGGCTTCGTCCCACGCAACTGACCGTCGGCTACGCAGAGGTGGAACTCAAAGCGCGGCGCTGGGGGCGGCTGGGAAAGAAGCAACGCAAGACCGAAATTGACCAGCACGTCTTTCCAGCCGTGCTCGGGCCCGGGCGCGATTATTTCATCGTCGATCATCATCACCTCGGCATCGCCTTGATCGAGCAGGGCGTCGAGGAAGTCTCCGTGACCGTACTGGACGACCTGTCGTGGCTGGAGCGGATGGTGTTCTGGCGAACCATGGAATTTCGGTCGTGGGCGCATCCGTACGACAATCGCGGTATTCGCCGAGACTATGGGGACATACCGCAGCGCTTGACGCAGCTCGAAGACGATCCGTACCGTAGTCTCGCAGGGTTGGTGCGCACTGCCGGCGGATTCGCAAAGGACCAAGCGCCTTTCGTGGAATTTCTGTGGGCGGATTTCTTCCGTCCGCGCGTGACCGCGAAAACAATCGACAAGGATCCGGGGCGCGCCACTCGCGAGGGCTTGCGGCTGGCGCGGTCGAAAGAAGCGCGCTACTTACCGGGTTGGAGCGGGAAGGCCTCGGTGTGACAGTGAATAATACCGATCAAGACCTTGCACGTCTCGCTGCGCGCGTGGGGCGACATCTGCTCGATACTGGCCGGCAGGCGGTGACGGCGGAGTCGTGTACCGGCGGATGGATCGCCAAAGCGATGACGGATGTTGCCGGCAGCTCACAATGGTTTGTCGAGGGGTTCATCACGTATGGCAACGAGGCGAAGTTCCGCCGTCTCGGAGTGGCGCGCGCATTGCTGAGAGCCGGAGCCGTGAGCGAAGCCGCTGCCCGCGCCATGGCGACCGGCGCATTGGTCCGGTCGGGCGCGCAAGTTGCGGTTGCGGTAACCGGTATCGCCGGGCCCGGCGGAGCGGTGCCCGGCAAACCCGTCGGTACTGTGTGGCTGGCATGGGCGGTGACGCACGGACGCAAGATGCAAGTGAGCGCAGAACTCAAACACTTCAGGGGTGACCGCGAGGCCGTGCGTCGCAAGACGGTACGAGCCGCGATGGCCGGCATTCTGGCTCGATGAAACCGGGGGCCGGTGAATCCGACCATACCCAGGCGCGCCTTTTTTTTGCTGTGCTGCCAGATTCGGCGACGCGTGAGTGCATCGGTGCAGCCACCGCGGAGCTGCTGGTGAATTCGTACGCGCGGCTGGTGCCGCGCAACAACTACCACATGACGCTGGCCTTTGTCGGTGCAGTGCCGGTGCGGCACGTGCCGATCGTGCGCACGATCGGGGCGGCGTATCGCGGCGCCGGATGCATGCTGCGCTTCGACGCGTGTGAGTACTGGCCCACACCCGGGGTCATCGTGGGCGCAGCGCGCATCACACCGCAGGCGCTGCAACGCTTGTCGCAGCAACTCCACCGCGACCTTGCACAACACCAATGGGGACTTGATGTCGAACCGTGGCGCCCTCATGTGACTCTGGCGAGGAAGGTCTCGCAAGCGCCTGTGTTGCAAGCAATGTCGCCGTTCGACTGGCCCGTGCGCGACTTCTGTCTCATGCGGTCCGATAGAAGCGGCGCAGGGTCTGCGTATACAGTAGTCGATGCGTGGCCACTACTGGATGACTCTGAAAAAGCATAGAAAACTCTGCTAAATCGATGCATATGAGATGAGCGTAAGGCGCTGAATATGAAATAATGACGCCACACTTTGTTGAGGACTCCCCATGGAAGAGAATCGTAAGAAAGCTCTCGCAGCCGCGCTGAGCCAGATCGAAAAACAGTTTGGCAAAGGCTCCGTCATGCGCCTGGGTGATGCGGGGGCCACTTATGAGGTGGAGTCCATTCCGACAGGCTCGCTCGGCCTCGATATTGCGCTCGGTGTCGGCGGAATTCCGCGCGGGCGCGTGATCGAAATCTTCGGACCGGAATCCTCGGGCAAGACCACGTTGACGCTCGCCATCATTGCATCGGCACAGAGCAACGGCGGTACCGCGGCATTCGTGGATGCCGAGCATGCGCTCGATCCGGTGTACGCGGAGAAATTGGGCGTCAAGGTGAACGACTTGTTGGTGTCGCAACCGGACACCGGCGAGCAGGCGCTGGAGATCACCGACATGCTCGTGCGCTCGGGCGCCGTGGATGTGGTGGTGGTCGACTCCGTGGCGGCGCTCACGCCCAAGGCGGAAATCGAAGGCGAAATGGGCGATTCGCACATGGGTTTGCAGGCGCGCCTGATGTCTCAGGCGCTGCGCAAACTCACGGGCAACATCAAACGTTCGAACACCATCGTGATTTTCATCAATCAAATCCGCATGAAGATCGGCGTCATGTTCGGCAATCCGGAAACCACCACCGGCGGCAATGCGCTGAAGTTCTACTCTTCGGTGCGAATGGACATCCGCCGCATCGGCGCGATCAAGAGCGGGGAGGAAGTGGTGGGCTCGATGACTCGGGTCAAGGTCGTCAAGAACAAGGTCGCGCCGCCATTCCGTGAGGCCGAATTCGAAATCATGTACGGCACCGGCATCTCGAAAGAAGGTGAACTCATCGAACTCGGCGTGTTGCACAACATGGTCGAAAAATCCGGATCCTGGTACAGCTACAAGGGCGAGCGGATCGGACAAGGCAAGGACAACGCCCGTACGTTCCTGCAGCAGCATCCGGAAATCGCGAAGGACATCGAAGCTCAGGTTCGAGCCAAGCTCATTCCGGAGAAGGCGACCATGAACCGCGGTGGTGACGTCAAAGAGGCCTGATGCTCTGGCCCGCTCTGGAATAGATCCTCTCGACGCGCGCGCCGCCCGAGTGGCGGCGCTCGATGCATTGGCGCGGCGCGACCATGCGTCCGCCGATTTGCGCCGCAAGCTGCTGGAGAAGGGTTACGATCCCGCCATGATCGGCGCGGTGATCGAGCGCTTGCGGGCCGACAAACTGCTCGATGATCGCCGCTACGTGGAAACCTTCATCGGCTATCATGCGGCCCGGGGGCATGGGCCCCTTCGAGTGCGCGCGGACCTACGGAAGATAGGGGTGCCGGACGAGCTGGCCGGGGCCGGAGTCGAGGCCTACAGTGATTGGAATGAACGGCTTCGCGAGGTGCGCCAAAAGAAATTTGGCGCGGCGCCGCCGACCCTTTACGCTGACAAACAGCGCCAAGCCCGGTTCTTGGGGTCCCGTGGTTTTACGGGCGCCCAGATTCGAATGGCTTTAGGCTTCGACACCGACATTGGATCAGACACGTAACCGTAGAACTTATGAAACGCGATGCCAGATTGAAATCGATGACGAGTTCGGAGATCCGAGCGAGCTTTCTGGAATTCTTCAGAAAGAACGGGCACGCGGTAGTGCCGTCCAGTTCCCTCGTGCCCGGCAACGACCCCACCCTATTGTTCACCAATGCCGGCATGGTTCAATTCAAGGACGTGTTTCTCGGCAAAGAGGTGCGCGAATATTCGCGTGCGTCGACCGCGCAGCGCGTCGTGCGCGCCGGCGGTAAACACAACGACTTGGAAAACGTCGGCTACACGGCCCGCCATCACACGTTTTTCGAGATGTTGGGTAATTTCAGTTTCGGCGACTACTTCAAGCGCGAGGCGATTCACTTCGCCTGGAATTTCGTGACCGGGACCCTGGGCATTCCGAAGGATCGCCTGTGGGTGACGGTTTACAAGGAGGACGAGGAAGCTGCGCGCATCTGGACAGAGGAAATCGGCATCGACCCCACGCGATGTACGCGCATGGGTGAGAAGTCCAATTTCTGGTCGATGGGTGAGACTGGGCCGTGCGGGCCCTGCACGGAGATTTTCTACGATCACGGGGCCGAAATTGCCGGCGGACCTCCGGGTTCGCCCGACGAGGACGGTGACAGGTACGTGGAGATTTGGAATCTCGTCTTCATGCAGTACGATCGCTCGGCGGACGGCGTCCTGGTGCCGTTACCCAAGCCCTCGGTCGATACCGGCATGGGCTTGGAGCGGGTTGCGGCGGTAATGCAAGGCGTGCACAGCAACTACGACATCGATTTATTCAAGGCCCTGATTCGCGCCGCGGCCGAAATCACGGGCACCGACGATCTGGAGTCCTCGAGCTTGCGAGTGATTGCCGATCACATCCGGGCCTGCACCTTTTTGATTATCGACGGCGTGGTGCCGTCCAACGAGGGCCGAGGCTACGTCCTGCGGCGCATCATCCGGCGGGCCATCAGGCACGGCTATAAGCTGGGACAGACGCAACCATTTTTCCATAAGCTGGTGCCGACGCTGGTGCATGAAATGGGCTCGTACTACTCCGAACTCGTGAGTGGCGAGACGCGTGCCGCGCAAGTGCTTGCCCAGGAAGAGGCGCGATTTGCGGAGACGTTGACGACAGGCATGGCCCTGCTCGATGCCGAGGCTGCAAAGTTGACGTCGTCGATAATTCCCGGGGAGACGGTTTTCCGGCTGTACGACACGTATGGGTTTCCCCTCGACCTTACGGCCGACGTCGCGCGCGAGCGTGGCCTGACGATCGATCAGGCCGGGTTCGACGCGGCGATGGAAGCGCAGCGGGGACGAGCCCGTGCGGCGAGCAAGTTTGGCGCTGACTTACGGGAGTCGGTCAAGCTGTCCGGCAAAACCGGTTTTTCCGGATACGATGGCTTGGCAGGGACGGGCAAAATCACCGCTCTCATATTTGACGGCGCGGTGGTGGAAGCACTGCAGCCCGGTCAAGAGGGCCAGGTCGTGCTCGATCAGACCCCGTTTTATGCGGAAAGCGGCGGCCAAGTGGGCGATACGGGTATGCTGACAACGGCGACTGGTCGCTTCGCGGTCCGGGACACCCGAAAGATTGGCGCGTCGGCCGCCCACGTGGGCGTGCTCGAGTCGGGTGAGCTGCGGGTCGGTGACGACGTCCAGGCCCAGGTCGACGGCGACCGACGTAAGGCCACCGCGCTGAACCATTCCGCCACGCATCTTCTGCATGCGGCATTGCGACAAGTGCTCGGCCATCATGTCCAGCAGAAGGGCTCGCTGGTTGCGCCCGACCGCCTTCGTTTTGATTTTTCGCATACTCAGCCGGTGTCTCCCGACGAATTGCGTCGCATCGAGGAACTCGTGAATGCAGCGATTCGGCGGAATGCGCCCGCCGAGACGCGTGTGATGGCGTTGGACGAAGCCGTCGCCGCGGGCGCGATATCGCTGTTCGGCGAAAAGTACGAAAGCGACGTCCGTGTGCTATCCATCGGAGACTTTTCGATGGAACTCTGCGGCGGCACCCACGTCGAAAGGGCCGGTGACATCGGTTTGTTCAAAGTCATCGGCGAATCCGGAGTCGCTGCCGGCGTTCGGCGAATCGACGCAGTGACCGGCGAAAGGGCGTTCGAATGGGTACTGCGTACGGATCAGGTGTTGCGCGACATCGCGGCCACGTTGCGCGGCAGCCGCGAGGACGTGGACGAGAAGGTGCGCGAACTCGTCGAGCGTTCACGTCGACTGGAAAAGGAAGTTCAGCAGCTTAAGTCAAAGCTCGCGAGCGGGCAGAGCGGCGATCTATCGATTCAGGCAAAAGACGTCGGCGGAATTAAGGTTTTGGCCGCACAGGTCGATGATTCGGATGCGAAGGCCCTGCGAGACGCGGTGGATCGGCTCAGGAACAAGTTGGGTACCTCGGTAATCGTTCTCGCGACCGTACGGGAAGGCAAAGTAGTCCTGGTAGCCGGCGTTTCGGCGGATTTGCTCGAAAGGTTCAAGGCGGGCGATATCGTCGGCGCCGTAGCGGCGCAGGTAGGCGGACGGGGTGGGGGCCGAGCCGATTTCGCCCAAGCCGGCGGCACGCAGCCGGAAAATTTGGCGGCCGCGCTCGCTTTGGTGGAAACTTTGGTGCGCGCCAACGTGTCCAATTGAACGAATTGTTTTTTCTGATGGCGACAGGCGAGAATGATGAGCTGGTTTCTTGTATTCTTGTCGCCCGAATGAATGATCCAACAACGATTGTTCCATGATTCGTATCGAGGGAACGACAACGGCGATGCGTGTACAGCAGTCGATTGCCCCGATGGACAAGCTAAGGAAGCAGGTAGGAGCCAGAATATGTTGATATTGACACGACGAGTTGGCGAAACCGTAATGATCGGCAACGAAGTCACGGTGACCGTTCTGGGCGTCAAGGGAAATCAGGTGCGGATCGGCGTCAATGCTCCTAAGGACGTTGCGGTTCATCGCGAAGAAATTTACGAGCGAATCAAGCGTGAAGAGGACGGCGACCCGAGGACCCGTGCCTCCGGCGCAAAAGTTGTCGACGACGCCTGAAATCGGGATTTAGCCCCCTTTCTTCTTTACCTAGACTACTCCGGGCGGGTATCATCGCGCGCTCCCCGATATGGGCTATGCCCGGGAGAGGTGGCCGAGTGGTCGAAGGCGCGCCCCTGCTAAGGGCGTATGGGTCAAAAGCCCATCGAGGGTTCGAATCCCTCCCTCTCCGCCAATTGATTGCAAATTGCTCGGAGTAAGATCTGAGCCTGACTTGGGAAAGAATTTGGAGGGTTGAGGAGGGAGGGAGACGCCGGAGCGGAAGCGACGGCGGTCCCGAAGCGAAAGCGAAGGGACGAGCGGGCGTAGCCCGCGAGCAATCCCTCCCTCTCCGCCATACGTGACCGAGATTCTTCGGGGCGGTGTTCAGAAAATGGGGGCGGCGACGAAGCGGGGATAACGCCGCGCACGCGGCGGCCCGGAGGGCGAGGAGCGGAGCGACGAGTAATCCCTCTCTCTCCGCCACGGTGATTTTGTATCGCCATCGATTGTTCATTGCGCGCCTGTAGCTCAGTTGGATAGAGCGCCTGGCTACGAACCAGGAGGTCGGGAGTTCGAATCTCTCCAGGCGCACCACATTATTCCGTGTCGAGAACCCTTCGGCGCGACCGGCGGCTCGACGCGTCAATTCGAACTCCCGACAGACAAAGATGCCGAGTTCGACAACCCAGCGCTCCATCGCCGGCCGCCCGCTGAAGCCGCGCGCGGCGATCGTTGGATCGGCAGGAGGCTCTATATCGTGGCCCCATCGTGGCATGCAAGCGGAGACGGCCCCGCACACCGGCTTATTTCGACCTTGTTCAATAGCCCAACATTAGAGAGTATCCATGAAGACCCTATCGATTTTGTTCGGCTTTGCTCTGGTGGTATTTATGCAAACAGCCACCGCGCACGCTCACCTCCAGAAGTCGACTCCGGCGGAGAACAGTACGATCATGGCATCGCCCCCTAGCCTCGTGCTGAATTTTTCGGAAGCTGCGCGCTTGACGGCGCTATCGATCCAGAGGGGCGAGGAGCCCAAGCGAGATTTGAAACCCCTACCGACCGCCGCGGCGCAGCAGGTCTCCATCCCCCTGCCTCCCTTGACGCCCGGGAGTTACTCGGTCAGTTGGCGCGTGCTGAGCGACGACGGCCATGTGATGGGAGGGGCGCTGCATTTCACGCTGACCGCCGACCACGCGGCAGACCGTCCCGCACTGCACTGACCGTGGGATATCGACTGCCGGACGTGCTCTCGGTGGTCCTGCGGACGTTGAGTTTTCTCTTGCTGTTCCAAGCGGCCGGAGTAGCGATTTTTATCGCTGTCTTCGGCGACGGGCTCGCGAGCTCTCACGTCTCGATTCGCCGCTTGGGCCGGGCGGCAGCGAGCGCCGGCGTCGTATTTGTCGGTGCGCACTTCGCTTTTGAAGCTGCGCGCATGGCGGGGGAGATGTCCGGTATTTTGGACCCCGAACTACAAGGAATAGCCTGGAATTCGCCGGCCCGGGTAGCCTTGATATGTCGCCTCGTCGGTCTGCTGTGCATTGCAGTGGGGCTCCAAGCGGCCGGCGTTCGCTCGATGGCTGTGGCAGTCATCGGTGCCCTCCTCGCGACGGGCGCATTCACGCTCACGGGCCACACCTCCATCGGCCCGCATCGGGTGGCGTTGGCGGCGCTGTTGATGCTCCACGTCCTGGTGGCGGCGTTCTGGTTCGGTGCGTTGTGGCCGCTGTATGTGGCGAGTTTGCGGGAAACGCCCGCCCGCGCTTCGGCCCTCATCGAACGGTTCACCGCCGTCGCAACTTGGCTCGTGCCGGTGATCTTGTTGGCGGGGATCGTCATGGCAGTTCTGTTGCTTCCGAATCTATCCGCCTTGAGCGAGCCATACGGCAAATTGCTCGTCGCCAAAGTCGTGGGCTTCGCGCTCCTCATGGGGCTTGCCTCCGCAAATAAGTGGCGGCTCGGCCCGGCCCTGGTCCGAGGGTCGCAGCACAGTGCGCGGTGGTTTCGTCGGTCGGTCGCCGCCGAATATGTCCTGATCGCGGCGGTGCTCTCGATCACCGCGGTCATGACGTCTTTCTTCTCACCCGGGTCTACAGACTTAGCCCTATTGAACGCATCGAACGGCGAATCTATAAGGTTGACAGTCGAGGGGCCTTGATGCGCAAAAGAATCGGCGATAGAACGATACGCGGGCGCAATCTCCACCAGCAATAAGGGGTAGCCAATGCGCGTCTTGACACGAAAAGCGGGCGAGTCCTTCAGAATCGGTCCCCATGTCATGGTCACGGTGATGGCCATCCGGGGTAGCAGAGTTAAATTTACGGTGAAAGCGCCGCAAGCGGTGCTCGTCTGCTGTGCAGAAGTTATCGCAGAACTCGACGCGGCAGCGAAACAGGCCTTGTCCGGCCGCCCTCGAGCCCCCTGAACGTCCAATTCACGCCGGCGCAGGCGACTCTATTCTGGTCTGTGCGGTTGCCAGGGTTGCGTCGCCATGCTCAAGTCGACACTTCCTCGACCATCGAAATGATGCCTAACAGGACGGCGCCACTCACTCGCAAACGGCAGCCCTCGATTTGTTCGCGGTCGAACGATCTGCCCGCGGTTCTGCCCTTTGCGGTGATCTGGATTCTCGAGCCGTCGGGGACGCGATCGACAGGACCGGTGTCGGCATTCGTAACGCTGCCGAACAGGCCATGGGGCACCAATCGGCTTTTTATTTCGTGCCGTATCTTGGCAAGGCCTGTGTCGAAGTGCTCTCGCAATTGCTGGTCTTCCATGATGGCCTCCGTCCCGGATGTTGGTACCACACACCTCCAATGTCTGCCCTCATGATACGCGCAATGAGGCGCTATTTGGATTTGAGGATGGCCGTGATCTTCAGGCTGGCCGGGTCGAATACCGCCAGCAAGGGATGGCCGCGCCCGGTAAGCGGCATGGAGTTCGGCTGATCCGTGGCGATTCCGGCCGCTTGCATGCGCTCCTTGAGGATGCCTTTCTCCGGCCGAGAAAAGTATTTCACGTCGTCTACTTTCTTGAGTTGCGTGCGCAGACTCGCCAAGCCGGAATTCCAGGGCTGGTAGTACCGCGGCATCGAGATGACGTCATCGCCGCCGCTGATCGCGGACGTCACGATCTTGGATCGCTCACTCGAATCCTGCGGCAGCGGCGCCCAGATCCACCGCGGCACGCTGTACCAATGGGGCACCAGCGGCGCGTTCTGTCGGTGGGCGAGGGCCAATTCATCGCCATCGATATCATAAGCCTGCACCAGCTGGAGCACGTCCTCGGAGAACGCGTAATACAACGGGCGCCCGTTCCAAAGGGATACGGTGCCGTAGATCAGCGCGCATAGCTGGACCGTTGCGATCATCGCGATATCACGTGTGAGTTCCCGACGCGGCTTTTTCGGCGAAGCAACGAGAAACGTGAGCAGGGGGCCAAGGATCACATCGACCCCGGCCATCACGCCGGTCACTTTCGTCACGTCGGTCAGGTACCAACCCGGCCACCGATACCAGGCGATGTACAGGGTGCCCAATATGAGCGTGAGCGCTACGCAGCTGGCGAGCAGATGCAAGCCGAAGGCAATTGATCGAAACCGCATGAAGTACCTCTGGAACGGACCTCCGAACCTCCCGGCCGCCGATTGTCCATGGGATGAGGGACGAAATTAAGCCTCGACGGTCCGCATTGGCGAGATCTGCAAACGGCGTCACATGAAGAGGCGATGGTGGTGCTGGATTGGCGCTCCCCCGCGCGTACGCGTGCGCCCGGGGCGGGCGAACCAGATCAGCGATCTCAAGTGTGGCACGGCGCGGCCGAGCGATACGCATTTTTGCAGGACAGCGTCATGACGCCATAGCATCATGATGCCATAGCGCCACGGCGGAAAACCAAATGCCGGGGCGGTGGTCGCCAGCCGGGCGTTGCCCCCACCGCTCACCGCTGGCTGGAAGCCCATTGCGAGGCTCTGTTCAAGGCGAGCCGCGTACCCGGCCCAACGCCGTGTGCCACCCGGCGATTTGCGCTTCGCGCGCCGGCGCTGCTAGGCGCGGCTCGAAGGTTGCGTCGGCACGGGCCAGAGCAGCTACGTCATCGAGGGAGCCATACACACCGCCGCCAAGCCCCGCCAAGCACGCGGCGCCGAACGCCGTCGATTCCGTGATCCGCGGCCGGAGGATGGTGAGACCGGCAACATCCGCGAGGCGCTGCAGGAAGAGGTTGTTCTGCGCCATCCCGCCGTCGACTTTCAAACTTGCGGGACGCAAACCATCGGCGGCCATCGCATCCAACAGGTCGCAGGTTTGATAGACCACGCTATCGAGCGCCGCGCGCGCGATCTCGCCGCGGCTGGATGCGCGCGTCAACCCGACGATGGCACCGCGCGCATCGGCATCCCAATAGGGCGCGCCCAGCCCGGTGAAGGCGGGAACCAAATACACACCGCCCGCGTCCGCCACCGAAGCGGCCAGTGCTTCCACGTCGGGAGCACGTGAGATGAGTCCTAGCCCGTCCCGCAGCCATTGAATGGCGGCGCCGGCCGACAGGATGGAACCCTCCAGCGCATAGGTCGTCTGGCCCTTGAGTCGGTAGGCGATGGTGCTGAGCAGGCGATTTTTGGACTGCACCAGTTGCCGTGCCGTATTCAGCACTAGAAACGCTCCCGTGCCGTAGGTGCTCTTGACGTCGCCGGCTGCGAAGCAGCCTTGACCCACCAGGGCCGCTTGTTGGTCCCCGGCAACGCCGCGGATGGGCAACGCCTGACCCAGTACTGCCTTGTCGGTAAATCCGAAATCTCCTGCCGTGTCCCGCACCTCGGGCAGGCAGGCCATCGGCACGCCGAATAACTCGCACAGCGCCTCGTCCCAGCGGCCGTTGCGGATGTCGTAAAGCGCGGTGCGGCTCGCGTTGGTTGCATCGGTCACGTGGAGACGCCCCGCGGTGAGCCGCCAGATCAAAAAGCTATCGATGGTGCCGAAGGCGATATCACCGGCCTTCGCGGCGTCGCGCGCCCCGGACACATGGTCGAGAATCCAAGCAATCTTGGTGGATGAAAAATACGGGTCAAGCCTCAGGCCGGTCTTGTGCGTGACTTCCGGCTCCGCGTTGCGCCGGCCCAATTCACGGCAGAAGTCGGCGGTGCGGCGGTCCTGCCACACGATGGCATTGAAGAGGGGCACCCCCGTGCGTCGATCCCAGAGTATGGTGGTCTCGCGTTGATTCGTGATTCCGACGGCCGCGACCGCGTACTCCTTCTCCAGCTTGCGCAGCAATTGGCGCGTGGCCGACAGCACGGTCGCCCAGATCACTTCGGGATCGTGTTCCACCCATCCCGGTGCGGGGTAGATCTGCTCGAAGGTCTGCTGTTCCACGGCCACGGTCTCGCCATGCATGGAAAATGCCATGGCACGGCTCGAACTCGTCCCTTGATCGATTGCAACCAGTACTTGCTCGGTCACGTTAGCTCCTTTGCGGCGAGGTGCCGCCGCGGGCACTGTTCTGGCACGGGAATCGCCCTAGGATCAGTCGAAGTCCGTGGGCAATCCCGGGTCCTTTGCATGGCGGAACATGAGTTCGATCTGCGCCGCCGTGGTACGGCCCAGCGACAAGGTAGGCAATTCCTGCGGCGAGAAAAACGCGACCTCGCTGGTTTCATCGCTCGAACTCGCGCTTCCGCCCGTCAATTCGCAAAGCCGCGAGTTCGCGGATCCGTTCGAAGCGTTGGCGATCGAAGGGGTCGCGACTGAACGTCAGTCCGATTTGTGCGATGGCCCGCAGTTCTCGGCCCATGACAAGCCAAGAGGGCTCGCTCATCCGCCGGCACCCGCGACCGCGCAGCCCGAATCCAAAAGCAACTCGCCGGTGCGTCCCGTGCCCGTCAGGACGATGAAGCCGGGTCCGGTTCTGAACTGCATTCCCGCGGCGACCAAGGTGTAGTCGCCCATGTGGTACCGCACCTCAGGCGTCAGGGTCGCGAGCAATTCGAATGGATTCGAGCCATCGAGGCCCTCACCCATGATCCGCAGGGCCGAATAGGTCGAACCGGCGACGTTGACCGGGGACCAGGTGTCCGTGACGTGTTCGGCCGCCGTGTGCAATGAGTCGACCACGTCCTGCCGCAGGCACTCGATATGGACGTGAAACTGGTCCTGTGAGCGCGAGCGCGCGGTATTCACCGCAAGTCCTATCGCAGTTCTCGCCACGGCGTGGCCCAGGAGTCGGGCGATCAGATCGCGCGCATGCCAGGCCTCTGCAAAGTAATTGGGGGCATCCGGGTCCAGCAACTCGCGGCTTTCGATGCCGGCCATGGTCTGGGTGGGAACCAACAGGAAATGTGCGCCTCCCTTGCGGTCCGCAATCACCGCATAGCCGGAATTTCCGGTCTTCGAATCGGCTAGAAACACCCGCTCGCAAGGGGCGGGGTCGTGATGCTGCGACCAGTTGACCACACATTTGTCTTGCACGATTTGCCGCAAGGCACCGCGGCCGGTGCCCAGCTCCGGCGAGTAGGTGGAGGAGGATTCAGCCGAGGACTGAGCATGTTGCGAGGAACCGCCGGCCACCGAGGATGCAAACGCGATGGCCGCTGCTGCAAATACCGCCATGAAAAGTTGGGCTTTCGCGTTCACGTTATTCCGTTGCACACCTCGGATGTGCATCATTGCAAATCGGCGGCGTTTCGTCAGGCTTCCTATCGTCCTTGTATTGCAAATACGAATCATTCTCGATAGCATTCGTTTTCGCATCGCACCTTCGCGATCGCGATCTATCGCCGCGATACCGCCGCAAGCGGCGGCTTCGAATTAGGACAAAAGATGACTCGTCATTCCACTCGTCGAGATTGCACGACGCTCAAGATTCTGGGCGCGGCAGCATTGCTGCTGTCGGCTCTCTTCATGGCCGGAGGGGTGTCGGCGGCGGACTCGCCGTCCATGGAACAGCGGCAAATCGACGAGTTGCGTCAGCAATTGCAAGCGGTGCAAGTGCAACTCAAGGAGTTCGCCGAGCTCAATCACTCGCTGCTACGCAGATTACAGCAGGACGAAGAGCGCCGGAGCGAGAGCGAGAGGCAGGTTGGCGGCGCTCCGACGCAACCATCGCCGGCGGCGGCTTTGGCACCACCCGCGGAAAACGTGTCCGGCGGCGCTGCGGGGGTGGTGACGGGGACAGCGATGCCCACGCCGACGAACGGCACGTCGCCCAACGGAACCGCGGCGTTTTCCAACGTGCGGCTGTGGGGTTACGGCGAACTCTACTACACCCGGCCGTCGCGCGTGCCGACCAAAGCGCAAGCGGACCTTGCTCGGGCAGTTTTCGGGATGGGTTATTCGTTCGACGCGAAGACAGAGTTCAACTCGGAGTTCGAAGTTGAACATGCAGTCTCTTCGGCGAGCGATGTCGGCGAATTCGAAGTGGAACAGTTCTATGTCGACCGCCAACTGAGCGATGCGGTCGCGGTGCGCGCGGGCTTATTCCTCATGCCGTTCGGCTCGCTGAACGAGCACCATGAACCGACCAATTTCTATGGTGTGCAGCGAAACTTCGTCGAGACGCTCATCATTCCGAGCACGTGGCGCGAAGGCGGATTCAATATCCACGGCGATACGCCGCTCGGCATCGGCTGGAACGGCGGGCTCACGACGGGTTTCGACCTGTCGAAATGGAACTTTGCCCCTCAGTTTCCGCAGTACGCCACGGCGCTCGATCTCGCGCGCAGCGGCGCAGCGCCGCTGCAATCGACGCATCAGGAGCTGTCGCTTGCCAACGCTCACGACTTGAGTCAGTACATTGCGCTAGGCTATTACGGCGTGCCCGGATTGACGCTGGGGGCTGCCATCAGCACGGGTAAGGCGGTAAAGGCGCAAGCACCGACCAATGCGACGATCCGGGGCGATGAGCGCGTGACCTTGTGGGAAACCCATGCGCGTTGGACGCCGGCGAAATTCGACCTCGCCGCGCTGTATGCGCACGGTTCGATCAGCAACCTTGCGGCCGCGAACGGCGCGAACCCGGGTTCGTCGAATCCGATTCCTTCTGATTTCTATGGATACTTCGCGCAAGCGGCCTATGCGCTGTGGGAGCAGGGCGATTACCGGCTGGCCCCCTTCATGAGATGGGAACGCTACAACATGGGCTCTCGATATGCCGGCACCACCGGACCCGTGACCCCCGCCGGTCTGGTACCGCTCTCCGCGACACCCGGCGACCTTGGCTATTGGCCGCAGAATCACGACCGGCTGTGGACGGTCGGGGCGAACTTCTACACGACGCCGCACGTCGTAATGAAAGTCGATTACCAGTGGTTCAGAGTCAACAGCGATTTCAATCGTTTCGACCTCGGGCTCGGGGTGAACTTTTGAAGACCGGGAGTGAACCAAAGCGCTACTATAGCCGGCGCTATGCCCACCGTACGCCTCGATAAAGTGTCCTTGAGCTTCGGCCTCAAGCCGCTGCTGGATAATGTCGATCTGCAAATCCGCAGGGGCGAGCGAGTCTGTCTGCTCGGTCGAAACGGCGAAGGCAAGTCCTCGTTGATGCAGCTCATCACTCGCAACATCGTCCCGGACAGCGGTGAAGTGTGGGTGAGGCCGGGCATCAAAATAGCCAGCCTCGCGCAGGAAGTCTCTCCGGCCAGCGATCAATCCGTTCTCGACGTGATCATGAGCGGCGTCGATGCGGGTGGGATCGACGGCGATTGGCAGGCGGAGTTGCAGGTCGATCAAGTGATATCGCGGCTGGAACTGGATCGAGATGCCCCGATGAGCGCATTGTCCGGCGGCTGGCGCAGGCGCGTGATGCTGGGCCGGGCATTGGTATCGGAGCCCCAGCTCCTGCTGCTCGACGAGCCCACCAATCACCTCGACATCGATGCCATCACGTGGCTCGAGGACATGATGATCGATTTCAATGGCGCACTGCTGTTCATCAGTCATGACCGCGCTTTCGTGCGCCGCTTGGCAACGCGCATCGTGGAACTCGATCGCGGGCAGCTGCGTGCATGGCCGGGCACTTATGACGACTATGTCCTGCAGAAGCGTGCTGCCCTGGAAGTCGAAGCGAAGCACGCAGCGCTGTTCGACAAGAAACTGGCGCAGGAGGAGGTGTGGATACGCAAGGGCGTGGAGGCACGGCGCACTCGCAACGAAGGCCGGGTACGCGCCCTCGAACAGTTGAGAATTCAACGCCGGGAGCGGCGCGAGCGCATCGGCCAGGTCGATATGCGGGCGCAGGACGCGGGTCCCTCCGGCAAGTTGGTATTCGAAGCGCTCGATGTGACGAAGGTTTTCGACACGTCCCCCGTCATCGCGGATTTCTCAGCGCGCATCATGCGCGGTGATCGTATCGGCATCATCGGGCCCAATGGTTGCGGCAAGAGTACCTTGATCAAGCTGTTGATGGGCGAGTTGGAACCTACGAATGGAACGATCCGCCGCGGAACGTCGCTCCTGCCGGCTTACTTCGACCAACAGCGCGAGCAGCTGGACGCGACGAAATCCATCATGGACAACGTAACCGGCGGCAGCGGCGAGACCATCACCCTCGATGGAACCGCGCGCCATGTCTCGAGTTATTTGCGTGATTTCCTCTTTCCGCCCGAACGCCTGCACGCGCCCGTCAGCATGTTGTCCGGAGGCGAGCGCAATCGCCTATTGCTGGCTCGCTTGTTTGCGAAGCCCAGTAATCTTCTCGTGATGGATGAGCCCACCAACGATCTCGACGCCGAGACCCTGGACTTGCTCGAAGAGATGGTTGCCGATTATGCCGGCACCTTGCTGTTGGTGAGCCACGACCGGGCCTTTCTCGACAACGTGGTGACCAGCACGTTGGTCTTCGAGGGTGCGGGCCGCGTCAATGAATATGTGGGTGGATATACCGATTGGCTGCGGCAACGCAGATCTCCCGCGCCACGGGCGAGATCGTCGGTCCCGCCCCCGGCGGCGGCGGCGGCCGCGACTGCGCCAGCCACGGCCAAGGCGGCGCCCGCACGGCCGCGCAAGCTTTCATACAAGGACCAGCGTGAACTCGCTGCCATGCCCGCGACGATTCAGCGCCTCGAGGCGGAGCAGGCGGCCTTGATGGTCGCCATCGGCGATCCGGACCTCTTTCGCCGCAGTCCGGACGACGCTGCGATCGCGGTACGGCGGCTGCAATCGGTGGATAAAGAACTCGAATCCGCCTTCTCGCGGTGGGAAGCGCTCGAGGCGGCGGTCAAACCTTAGGAGCCCGCCGGCGCACGATACGTGCAGCGGCTGACGCGGGCACGATCGGCCGCGAGCGAACTAACGGCGAGGACGGCCGCGGCTCAAGAGGTCGCTGGGGTTGGGCAATGAGCCCCCTGCCGCGTCGGGAATGACCAGGGAGGAGGCTTGCTCGCGGCGTAGTTCCTGAAGCTCTCGCATGGTCTGCTGCACGGCCAGCTCGGCAGCCTCGCCGAATTTGGCGATGGCGCCCGCCAACGTGGGAGAATCCAGCTCAAAACTGATCGGAACAGCGCCCATCGGAGTCATGACTTGCGCCTGTCCGACGAACAGCACGGGGCGCGTGGCATCAGCGGTCCCATCGGCAGCCACCGGCGTCAACCGCCGTATGGTGCCTACCCTTCGATCCGTGAAGGTTTCTTCGCGATAGAGCTGCGTCGCGTCCATGGTTGACTGGCGGCCATCGCTGACGGAATTCATATGAAAACTACCTTTATAGACGGTCGAGAAGAACCCTTACATCCAACCCTAGCAGCTTTTCATGAGAAGTCGACAGGCGACTCCCGCGGAATTCGACAGACGTCGCTGACATTCTCCGAGGCCACCGATTCGGGGACGCCCTGATACGATAGGCAGCTTGACAGTTCCTCACACAATTCGCCGGGTTCCGGCCTGGACCACATTGCTTGGCGTCGCTCTTTTTGGGGTGGCGCTGTTCTGGCTGCATCACGTGCTGGCCGAGTACCGTTGGCGGGATATCTTGGCCCACGTCCATGCCATCCCGCCGTCGCGGTTGCTGGCGGCGGTGGCGCTCACCTGTGCGGGCTACGGGTGTCTGACCTTGTACGACGCCCTGGGGTTGAAATTCGCCGGCGTGCGAGTGCCCTACGCGCGGCTGGCTCTGATTTCCTTCATGGGCTACGCGATCGGCCACAACGTGGGGTTAAATACGCTGAGCGGCGGTGCCGTGCGCTATCGTGCTTACTCGCCATTGGGTCTGACTGCCAAGCAAATCGGCACGGTAATCGCCTTCGGCACACTGACGTTCGTCTTGGGTGCAGCGCTGCTGCTCGGGCTGTCCTTGTTGTCTCGGCCGGGCCTGTCGGGCTCGGTTCTGCACATCCCGCCGGCGTTGATCGTGTTGGCGGGCTGCCTGCTGTTGGGCGGGGTCGGCGCCTATCTGTGGTTGGCGTGCTCCCGACACGCCTCATTGCGCTACGGTAAGATCGTGATCCCGGTTCCGAACGCCAGGATTGCCTTCGCCCAGGTTGCAGTGGCGAGTGCTGATTTATTGTGCGCTGCCGGCGTGCTCTACGTGCTGCTCCCGCCTCAGGCTGCAATCGGCTTCGTGCAATTTGCGGGTCTCTATCTCATCGCCATCTCCGCGGGCATCATCAGCAACGTTCCGGGCGGCATGGGCGTGTTCGAGTCGGTGCTGTTGCTGCTATTCCGGTCCGTACCACCCGACCATCTGCTCGGAGCCTTGCTCGCCTATCGCATCATTTATTATTTTGGTCCGTTCGCGGCGGCTCTGGCACTGCTCGGAGCGCATGAGATCTGGGTGCACCGGGGCCCGATGGTGCGCATGGGCAGGCTCGGGCGGACCTGGCTCAGTGCCGCAACGCCCCAAGCCATCGGCGTAGCGGTCTTTGGCGCGGGTGCCGTACTGCTGTTCTCGGGCGCTACGCCGGCGATCAGCGATCGCTTGGATTGGCTGCGGCCCTTCGTGCCCTTACCCATCCTCGAGCTGTCACACTTGCTCGGCAGCGTCGTCGGGGTCGGCCTCTTGATACTCGCGAACGGGTTATATCGCCGGCTCGATGCCGCGTGGTGGATGACCATTTGGCTGCTGTGCGCCGGCGTTTTGTTATCGCTGCTCAAAGGTTTCGATTTCGAGGAAGCCCTCATCTTGGGCGCCGTGGTTGTGCTGTTGGTGTCGGCACGGACGCGCTTTCAACGCCGCGCTTCGCTGATCGAACAACGCTTTTCGGGCCCTTGGATCATCGCCGTATTGCTGGCGCTGGTCGGAACCGCCGTCTGGATAATGTTTGCCTATCGGCACGTTCCCTACGATCGGGATCTGTGGTGGCAATACGCATTTGAAGCCTCGGCGCCGCGCAGTCTGCGTGCATCGGTGCTGGCGTCCATGATTGCCGGTGCTTATGGCTTGTGGCGCTTGCTGCGACCTTCCAAACCGCCCATCGCGGCTCCCAGCACCGATGATCTGGAACGAGCGGAAGTCCTGATCGCGAACGGCGACGAGACGAACGCGAATTTGGCGCTCCTCGGCGACAAGCACTTGATGTTCAACTCGGACCGTACGGCGTTCATCATGTACCAAGCGTCGGGGAGCAGCTGGATAAGCATGGGAGATCCGGTCGGCCCCGCGGTTCTCGTTGAGCCGCTCGCATGGGAGTTCTTGGAAACCTGCGATCAAATGGCGGTCACGCCGGTTTTCTACCAGGTGGGACCGGACAACCTGTCCCTATATATCGATTTGGGGCTGACGCTCACCAAGCTCGGAGAGGAGGCCCGAATCCCGTTGGCTGCCTTTTCGCTGGAGGGGAGCGACCGTGCCGACTTGCGGCAGTCGCATCGGCGGGCCGCGCGCGACGGCGCCGAATTCGCGGTGATCCCGCGAAAGGATGTACCGGCGATCATGCCGCAATTGCGTGCGGTGTCGGATTCATGGCTTGCAGAGAAGCAAGCCGGCGAGAAGCGCTTCTCGATGGGGTACTTCGACGAACGATATTTGGCATGCTTCGATTGCGCCGTTGTGTACCGAGCCGGTGCGATCGTCGCGTTGGCAAATCTATGGCGAGCCGGCGTGGCCATGGAGCTTTCGGTGGACCTGATGCGTTACAGCGATGCGGCCCCCAAGGGGGTCATCGATTTCCTGCTGGCGGAGTGCATGCTGTGGGGCAAGAACCAAAGATACCAGTGGTTCAATTTGGGAATGGCGCCGCTGTCGGGACTCGAGGAGCACGCTCTCGCGCCGACGTGGCACAAGCTCGGACGCATGGTGCAGCGTTACGGTGAAACGTTTTATCACTTCGAGGGTCTGCGTAAATACAAGGAAAAATTCGTTCCGGTCTGGCGGCCGCGGTATCTTGCCGTGGCGGGCAAATTCAGCGTTGCCGGCGCTCTGCTCGACGTGACGTCGCTCATTTCGGGCGGAGTCGGCAAGGCGTTGAAGAAATAGCGGACCGTCGTTCGCGGGAAAGGTGACCATGAGCAAGGTCGAGCGTACAGCAAGGGTAGCGGGGCGTGTGAGAGGGGCCGCCGCCATGGCAATGGCCGCCACGGCAATGGCCGCCACGGCGGTCGCGATAGCGACGGGGAGTACCGCTGCGAGAGCTGAGACTCCGGCTGGAGCGGCCCAAGATGTGCCGGCACCCACCGAGGTATTCAACTATGGGCGCTTCGGCGCGATCAGCCTGTATAGGGGCCGCGGAGCCGGAGCACCGAGCGAGGTGGTGCTTTTCGTATCGGGCGACGGCGGCTGGAATTTGGGTGTGATTTCCATGGCGCAACGACTCGCCGACAAAGGGGCGGTGGTGGCAGGCATCGATATCCGCCATTACCTCGCGCAGCTCGAGAAGGCGCCGCAGAAATGCGTTTCGCCCGCAGCCGATTTCGAAAATCTGAGCCACTATTTGCAAGCTAAATCAGGATTCAAGAACTATCTGCAGCCCACGCTCGTCGGTTATTCATCCGGCGCGACCCTCGTGTATGCGACGCTCGCCGAATCACCCGAGGGCCTGTTCAAGGGCGCGCTGAGCATCGGGTTTTGCCCCGACCTCGACTTGAAGAAGCGCGTCTGTCCGGGGACCGGCATTGAGGCGAGCCCGCGGTTGGATTCGAAAGGTCTGCTGAAGGGGGTCGATTTCTTGCCGGCGAAGCAGCTTCCAGGCAAGTGGATTTCGCTGCAAGGCGAGAATGATCAGGTCTGCCCTGCACCCCTGACGGAGAAGTTCATCGCCTCGGTGCCCGGCGGCGAAATCGTCATGCTGCCCAAGGTTGGGCACGGCTATTCGGTGGAGAAGAACTGGCTACCACAATACGAAGCGGCCTACGGGCGCTTGACGGCCTCGCAGCCCGAGACCAAGTCACCCGCACTGCCCGCCCCGGTGGCGGACCTGCCTTTGACGGTCGTGCCGTCAGCGGGGGGCGGCGGCGGCAATTGGTTCGGTGTATTTCTGACCGGTGACGGCGGTTGGGTAGGGCTCGACAAGGGCGTGTCGGCGGAACTCGCGAAACATGACATACCCATCATCGGCTGGGATTCACTGAAGTATTTCTGGTCGCCGCGCACGCCTGAGGGTGCTTCCAAAGACCTCGACCGGGTGCTGCGGCATTTTTCTCGGGTGTGGGGCAAATCGCACGTCCTTCTGATCGGGTATTCGCAGGGCGCCGACACCATGCCTTTCATGGTTAACCGCTTGCCTGCGGCGACGCGCGAAATGGTAGGACTCACGACGTTGCTCGGGATCAGCGACAACGCCGTGTTCGAGTTCCACGTCGCAAATTGGCTTGGGAATCCGGGTGGCGGGTTGCCTACCGCGCCGGAACTCGAACATTGGAGCGGATCGCCCTATCTGTGCCTATATGGCCAAGACGACGCTGATTCCGCGTGTAAACAACTCACCGGTCACGACGGGATTTCGCTGGAAATGCGGGGCGGCCACCACTTCGCCGGCGAGTATTCCGCGATAGCCGACGAAATCCTCACGAGGCTGCCCAAGCTGTAGCGGCCCGCTATCCGTGCATTATACGGAGCCGAATTCGCGCTCGATCTTCGCGACCGCTTCGCGCATCTTCGGCAGGAATTGCTCCACGGCGGTACGCAGCGGCACGGCTGTCGCGGCATATCTCACCGATATCGTCGCCAATATCCGGTCCTTGGCCCGAACCGGAATCGCAAGGCTGATTTCTTCGGAGACTCGCCGCGCCCGCTGCGCCATGCCGAAGCCCTGTGCCCGCGTTTCATTGAGAATCCGCTCGACTTCGGTTCGGCTGCGCGCCAACCGGTCTTCGGGTAGCGACGAACGCGACAACAAATCCAGCAAGGTCTCGCGCTGCTGCGGCGTGCAATACGCCAGATAGGCGCGGCCCGCGGCGGACGTCAACATTGGAACGCGGATCCCGGCACCATATTGTTCCAAAGCCAACGGGCTTTGACGGTCCGTGGTTTCGCGGATCACCATGGCGGCACCGGACGGAGCCGCTATCGCGATGGGCCAGACGATGGCGGCGCACAGCGCGGCGAGATGCGGCTTCGCTATGTGCGCGACCATGGCCTCATCATCGAAACCATCCGACAACGCCCGCACCATGATGGTAGGACGATAGCAATCATCATGAGAGTCGCGCTCGACATATCCCGCGAGACGCAGCGTCTCCAAAATACGGTACGTCGTAGTTCGCGGCAGCCCCACGGCGTTCGCCAACGTATTGATGGCCGCCCGTTCCAGACGATTCAGCTCCGTCAATACCTCAAGGCCGCGATTGAGCGCCCTGATCGGGCGAGTGGATTCGCGCGCACCTTCATCGTTAGCGGCGTCACGATGCGGTTCTATGAGCGTGTTGACCTGCGCGTGCATGGACGTGTCCCTATGAAGCATCTATGGACGAATTGTACAAGCTAACCCTAGGCAAAACAGACACATAGCATGTAGGAGTTTGCTGACATCGCCCTTTGGCGCGCCGCACACGCACTCGAGATCCGTGCATTGCGCATGCCCCGAGGCGACCTTCCGAGATGAGGGGTTGACCGGACTCGGTGCGCAATGTTCCGCCGCGCGCCGCGCGCCGCGACGGGTTCGGCTACAATTTGCGACCGTTTTGTCATGAGCCAGGAATCGCGTCTACCATGCCGGAAATTTCAGCATCTGCCGTGGCCACCCCGCCCGAGCCCACTCCCGTGGAGGCGGTCATCATCGGTGCAGGTCCCGTCGGACTCTTTCAAATCTTCGAACTCGGGCTCTTGGGAATCAATGCCCATATCATCGATTCGCTGAGTCAAGTCGGCGGCCAATGCACCGAGT
This sequence comes from Pseudomonadota bacterium, assembly GCA_030776345.1. Taxonomy (GTDB): domain Bacteria; phylum Pseudomonadota; class Gammaproteobacteria; order Steroidobacterales; family Steroidobacteraceae; genus Bog-1198. The sequence goes on from JALYHU010000080.1 coordinate 42,433, forward strand.
TATACCCCGACAAACCCATCTATGACATCCCGGCACTGCCCATCTGCGGCGCGCAAGAGTTGATCGATCGGCTCCTCGAACAGGCGAAGCCTTTCAACGCAACGTTTCATCTGGGGCAGGAGGTGACGGAGGTGAAGCCGCTGCCGGACGGGAAAATCCTTGTCGCCACCTCCACCGGCACTCGCCTCAGCGCCGGGGCCGTGGTGATTGCCGCCGGCGTCGGGTCGTTTCAGCCGCGGCGCTTGACGTTGCCGGGCATCGAGGAATTCGAGGGCACGAGCGTACACTACCGGGTGAAGACTGCGGTCGACTTCCATGGCCGTGACCTCGTGATATGCGGCGGCGGCGATTCCGCGCTCGATTGGACCGTAGCGCTGTGCGGAAAAGCGCGCTCGTTGACGCTGGTGCACCGTCGCGCCGAATTTCGTGCCGCCCCGGCTACGGTGGCCCGCATGCGCGAGCTGGTCGCCGCGGGCAAGATGCAGTTGGTCGAAGGCCATGCGGTTGCCGTACACAGCGAGCCGCACGCGGGCGGGAAACCCAGGCTCGCCGGTCTCGTCCTGCAAACCAACAACGGGCAAACGACATTGCAGCTGGCCGCCGACCGGGTACTCGCGTTTTTCGGCTTGCACCCGAAGCTCGGCCCGGTGGCCGAGTGGGGGCTCGAACTGGAGCGCAAGGCGCTCAAGGTGGACACCGAGAAATTTCAGACCAGCGTACCGGGCATCTTCGCGATCGGGGACATCAACACTTATCCGGGCAAGAAGAAGTTGATCCTGAGCGGCTTCCATGAGGCGGCGCTCGCGGCATTCGCGATCCAGCATCATCTGTTCCCGGAAAAGCGGCAATTCCTGCAATATACGACCACCAGCCCCATCATGCAGAAACGCCTCGGTATCGCGGGAGCCGGTACCCATTGAAGCCGCGGTCGCCGAGGCCGCCCGCGACAAGGTTGCCCGCCACGAGTTTGCCCGCCACGAGATACACATGAATCAGTTGCTGGACGATCTGTTGAAAGTGATGACGCTCGAGCGGCTCGAGTTGGACCTGTTTCGCGGCGAAAGCCGCGATATCGGCAGCCCGCAAGTGTTCGGTGGGCAGGTTCTGGGCCAGGCCTTGATGGCAGCGACGGCGACGGTCGAGAATCGAGCGGTGCACTCGCTGCATGCCTATTTCTTGCGGCGTGGAGACTTCAACTCACCCATCGTTTACGAGGTCGACCGGGCGCGTGACGGCAACCACTTCTCGACCCGACGCGTGGTGGCCATCCAGCACGGAGCGCAAATCTTCAATATGTCCGCGTCGTATCAGTCCGACGAAGAGGGTGCGGCTCATCAGATCTCGATGCCGCAAGTGCCGCCTCCCGACGATCTGCCCGAACTCGCCTGGTATTTCCGCGACATTTTGCATCGCTTGACGCCCGGCATGCGGCGCTTGCTGGAAAAAAGCCGTCCCTTCGAGTTTCGCCCCACGCAGCCGCCGAGCTTCCTGAAGGCGGAAAAAGCGACCCCTCGGCGCGAAATATGGTTCCGCGCGATCGATCGTCTCCCGGACGACGAAGCCATGCATCGCTGCTTGCTCGCCTATGTGTCCGACTTCAACCTGCTCGATACGGCGTTGATGCCGTATGGGATTTCGGTGATGGCGCACGACCTGGTGATGGCCAGCATCGATCACGCCATGTGGTTTCATCGCAGTGTCCGCGTGGATGACTGGCTGCTGTATTCGACCGACAGTCCCAGCGCTTCGGGGGCGCGCGGTTTCACCCGCGGCAGCATCTTCTCCCGCGACGGCAGGCTGGTCGCCAGCACGTCACAGGAAGGTTTGATTCGGATGGTCAAGAAATGAAAGCCATCATCATCATCATCATCGTGGTGGGAGCGCTGATCGGTGGACTGCTCACGCTACGCAGCACGCGCAGCGCAGGCATGCCCGGCAAGGACGTGCTGGATCGCGCCAAACAGCGGGCGCGTGAGCAGTCGGCGAAGGACGAAGAGGACTCCGATCGCTGAGGGTGGGCGGACGTGCGGCTCAGCCGGCATGTTTTTTCGACAACTCCCAAACCTCGCGCGGAAGCACGAACAAATGGCAGTCCCACCATCGGTTCTTGGCGCGCCGATGCTTGCGAAACACGGCTTCCCAACGCATGCCGATTTTCTCGAGCACGCGGATGGAGGCTTGATTGTTGACATCGACGGTGGAGATGACCCGGTCCGCGTGCAGATCGAAAAAAGCCGCATCGACCAGCGCCAGTGCAATTTCCGTTGCATAGCCCTTGCCCCAATCGGCGAGTCCCAGCATGTAGCCCAAGTCGACCACGTTGCGCTCGATCAAGGACAAATCGCACGCACCGACCACGCGGCCCGATTCGACTTCCTCCACCGCCAACTCGTATCGGGTGCGCGGCACCTCATCCTGCGAGGCCAGTAGGCCTTCCAGGTACTCGGCCGTACCGTCTGCATCGCGAGGCCCGAAAAACAGGTACTTCGTCACGCGCGGATCCGATGAATAGGCGTGGATGGCGTCGAAATCCGACTTCAAGAAGTCGCGCAAATTGAGCCTCTCCGTGGCGATGGGAAGAGCGAGCGTGCGCCGCGGTTTGGTCCTGATCATGCCAGGACTTTACCGGGATTCAGAATTCCTTTCGGATCGAGTGCACGCTTGAGGTTGCGCATCACGGCCAGTTCGACCGGGTCGGCGCGGTCCGCGAATTTGGCGGCTTTGAGCCGCCCAATGCCATGCTCCGCGCTGATGCTGCCGCCCAGGCTCTCGACCAGATCGAAGACGGCATGCTCGAGCTGCTCACCGCGTCCGAGGAAAACCGCCTTGTCGGTGCCGGGACGCTGGCTCACGTTGAAGTGGAGGTTCCCATCGCCGAGGTGGCCATACCCCACGACTTCGCCCTCCGGCGCGAGGCGCTGCACCAGCGCGGAGCCGGCCTCGATGAGTTTCGGAATGGAGGAAACGGGCACGGATATGTCGTGCTTGAGGCTCGCGCCATGCAGCCGCTGTGCCTCGGGCACCGATTCGCGCAGCTTCCACATAGCCGAGGATTGCGCGACCGATGTCGCGATCAGCGCGTCCCGGACCGCACCGTTCTCCGCCCCTTCCTGCAGTTCGCTGCTCAGCAGCCCGAGGAGATCCTGATGCGGGTTCGGCGAAGTGAGTTCGACGAGCACGTACCAGGCCGCGTCCTGCGCCAATGGATTCGCGACGCCGGTAATATGTTTCACGGTGAGTTCGACTGCCAATCGCGGCATCAGCTCGAACGTGGTGACCTGATCGCCCGCCGCGGTGCGCAGCCGCGCCAGCAGATCGAGCGCACGCTGCGGAGAATCGACGCCCACCAGGGCAGTCGCCGTATCGGCCGGCAGGGGGAACAGTTTCAGCGATGCCGCCGTGATGACGCCCAATGTGCCCTCGGCGCCGATGAACAACGATTTGACGTCGTACCCCGTGTTGTCCTTGCGCAGGTTCTTCAAGCCGGAGATCACGCGGCCATCGGCCAGTACGACTTCCAGGCCCAGGACCAGATCGCGCATCATCCCATAGCGCAGCACCGCGGTTCCGCCGGCATTCGTCGACACATTGCCGCCGATTTGCGCGGTGCCCTCCGATCCCAGCGACAGCGGAAACAGGCGGTCCGCGTCACGAGCGGCCGCTTGTACCGCCGCGAGGGTGGCGCCGGCCTCGACGACCAGCGAATAGTTGGTTGCATCCAGGTACCGGACTCGGTTCAATCGCCGCATCGATAGAACGACTTGCGAGCCGCTCTCATCCGGCGTGGCCCCCCCGCAGTAGCCCGTGTTGCCGCCGTGCGGTATCACGGCCACCTCGGCGCGGTTGCAAATTTCGAGGATCTTCGAGACCTCGGCGACATCTCTGGGCAGCAACACCAGCGGCGTCGCGCCGTGATACAAGCGCCGAAAATCGACCACATAGGGCGCCGTGTCCGCCTGTGAATCGAGCCACGAGCCGGCGCCCACGGCCGCCTTGAGCTCGTTCAGGGCGTCCCGATCAGGTGGTCGTGGCACCGGCGGCTCCGCAAAACGGCATCAACTCCGGCATATAAAAAGTCATATCGAAATCCCACCAATCGAATCCCTGACGCACGGAAGCATACTCGGAATGCCAGGCCGACCCGTGGGGGCAGCGCCAAGTTCGCCACAAAGAACGCCAAAATGAGCTTCCTGACCTTTATTTTGCGAAAAACAGCCGCAATATGCCAGGTCGGCAGGGGATAGCCGGGAGGTCCGCCGGGCGTTGGCGGGCGTTGGGTAGGATTCGGATGCGTCCGTTTCGCCGACGCCGTAGGCTAGGCGATTCAATAAAGATCACTTCGGTCAGGTCAGGGCATGCAATTCAAGGATTATTACGAAACGCTCGGTGTGGCTCGCGGCGCCGATGCGGAAACCGTCAAGCGCGCGTATCGCAAACAGGCTCGCAAGTATCATCCCGACGTCAGTAAAGAGAAGAACGCCGAGGAGAAGTTCAAGAACGTTCAAGAAGCCTACGAGGTACTCAAGGATCCAGAAAAGCGCGCGGCGTACGATCAACTCGGCCGGGATTATCGATCGGGTCAGCAATTTCGTCCGCCTCCGGATTGGGAGCAGCGCTTCGGCCAGTCGGGTGGGCCGCATCGTTTTTCCGACCTCAACGGGTTCAGCGATTTCTTTTCCAGCCTGTTTGGCGCGGCCGGCACAGGCGCCGCCGGCCCGGGCGGCTCCTCGCAGCGCGAAGCCGACGGCGGCCAAATCGAGGTCTCGATCGAGGAGGCGTACACCGGAACTAGGCGCCGGGTTACCATCAACGACAACGGCCGCGCGCGCCTGGTGGATGTGCAAATTCCCGCCGGGGTCGTGGACGGGCAGGCTCTACGCGTCGGCGGCGGCCGCGCCGCACTGATATTGCGAGTCAAATTGCGGCCCCATCCGGTGTTCGTCATGCAAGGCAAGGATGTACAGGTCGAACTGCCTCTGGCGCCGTGGGAGGCCGCTCTCGGGGCAAAGGTTGCCGTGCCGACCTTGGGAGGCACCGTCGAACTCACTATTCCGGCCGGTGCTCAGGCGGGACAGAGGCTGCGCCTTCGCGGCCGCGGCTTTCCGGGCACCCCCGACGGCGACCAGTTCGTGACGGTGAAGCTGGTGACTCCAAATGCGGAGACGCCGCAGGCCAAGGAAGCCTACGAACGGATGCGGCGCGAGTTCAATTTCAACCCGCGGGCGGCGTGGCCATGACCGCTGCGCGCATGGTGCGAAGCTAGCCGGGCCAACGGGATGGTGTTGCCCGGCTTGGATGCGCTTGAAGTATCGAGCCCCGACCCCACTTCGCGTAAGGGGTAACTCCCGATCGATCCACCCATAACGATTGTAAGGCCATGACGACCGACACACAGCCGCAGACCAAAGAGTTCCAAGCCGAGACCAAACAAGTGCTGCGATTGGTGATCCATTCGCTGTACTCGCACCGAGAGATATTCTTGAGGGAATTGATATCGAACGCGTCGGATGCCTGCGAGAAACTCCGCTTCGAGGCACTGGCCAATCCCGAGCTCATGGGCTCGGACGAGATGTCCGTGACGCTGATTCCCGACAAGGAAGCAGGCACCTTGACGGTCAAGGACAACGGCATCGGCATGAGCCGGGACGAAGTCATCGACAACCTGGGGACGATCGCCCGTTCCGGGACCAAGAAATTCCTCGAAGGGTTGAGCGGCGACTCCTCGAAGGACGCGCAACTCATCGGCCAATTCGGCGTCGGCTTCTATTCCTCGTTCATTGTCGCCGACCGCGTCACCGTCTTGAGCAAACGGACGGATTCCGAAGCCGTGCGCTGGGATTCGGACGGCGAGGGCTCGTATGAGATCCAAAGCGCCGACAAAGCCGACCGCGGTACCGAAGTCATCATGCATCTTCGCGACGAAGACAAGGAGTTTCTGGAGCCGGCGCGGCTGCGGGGGCTGGTGCGCAAGTACTCGGATCACCTGAGCCTACCCATCGTCCTCGCGGCCGGCGACACGAAAGATACGATCAATCAGGCAAAGGCCTTCTGGACACGGCCGAAAGCTGAACTCAAGGATGAGGACTACCAAGCGTTCTACAAGCATTTGAGCCACGACACGGAAGATGCTCGCGCGTGGGCGCACAACAAGGTCGAGGGGAACATCGAGTATACGTCCCTGCTGTACCTGCCGAAGCGCGCGCCATTCGACTTGTTCGAGCGCGAGCGCAGCGCCGGTATACATCTCTACGTGAAGCGCGTGTTCATCATGGACAAAGCAGCGGAACTGTTGCCGCCTTGGCTGCGCTTCATGCGCGGCCTCGTCGACAGTGCCGATCTGCCGCTCAACGTGTCGCGCGAATTGCTGCAGAACAACCGCGTGGTCGAGAAGATAAAGTCGGCGTTGGTGCGACGCTCATTGGATTTGTTCGAGGAACTCAGCACGGACAAACCGCAGGAATACGCGGAGTTTTGGAAAACCTTCGGCGTGGTGCTCAAGGAGGGCATCATCGAGGATCCCGGTCAAAAGACGCGGATCGCCAAGCTGTTGCGGTTCACTTCCACCGCATCGAGCGCCGAGGTCGCCGGCGTGCAGACGCCCGATGTGACCCTGGACGCCTACCTCTCCCGCATGAAGGCGGACCAGAAAGCCATTTACTATCTGACCGCCGATTCGGTTGCGGCGGCGCGCAACAGCCCCCACTTGGAAGGCTTCGCAAAGTCGGGATTCGAGGTGCTGCTGCTCACCGATCGCATCGATGAATGGGTGGCGAGCCATCTGCACGAGTACGAGGGCAAAACCCTCACGAACGTCGCGAGCGCCTCCGCCGATGTAGCGTCCGCCATCGAAACACCCGAAAAGGCGGCGACGGAATCGAGCTTCAAGGAAACCGTCGAGCGCCTCGGCAAGACCTTGCTTGGCAAAATCGCCAGCGCGCGCATTTCGGGCCGCCTGACGGATTCGCCGGCGGTACTGGTGGCTGGAGAGTTCGGTGTGAGCCTGCGCATGGGCCGAATTTTGAAGCAGGCGGGCCAGAACAACCCGTTCGCCACATTGCCGATTCTGGAGTTGAATCCGAAACATGCGTTGGTCGAACGGCTCAAGGAAACCGCCGATGAAAGCGCCTTCGCGGACCTTGCCCACGTCCTGTACGACCAGGCGATGTTGGCCGAAGGGGGCGATCTGGATGATCCGGCCATCTTCGTCCGGCGCATCAACAAGCTGCTCGTCGAAGGCCTTGGCGCCGGGGGCGGGTCGGCGCCCAAAATCATCGTGAGCTAGCCGTGCTTACGCCCCGATGGGCTGCGCTGGAGAGCGCGGGCGAGACCTCCGAGGATGACCTGAGCCCGGGCGACGGCACAGCCGGCAACGACGGTCGGGGGGACGCGCCCGATGCGCTGCTGCTCGATGCCTACTCCCGCACGGTCATAGGCGCCTTGGAGCGCGTCGCACCGGCGGTGGTTTTCATCGAAGTGCAGGGGCACGGCCCGTCGAAGGGGCGACGTCCCACCCGTGGCAGCGGTTCGGGTTTCTTGTTCACGCCCGACGGCTACCTCTTGACCAATAGTCATGTGGTACATGGCGCGGATCACATTACGGTGCGCCTGAACGACGAATCGCGCCTGAACGCCGACCTGGTCGGCAACGATCCGGATTCGGACCTCGCCGTGTTGCGGATCGGGTCGCCGACTCGGCTCCCCTACGCCGAATTCGGTGATTCGTCCCGCGTGCGGGTGGGTCAGATCGCGATTGCCATCGGCAATCCGCTGGGGTATTCGAAGACCGTTACCACGGGAGTCATTTCGGCGCTCGGGCGCACCTTGCGGGCGACGTCGGGCCGATTGATGCATGACGTCATCCAAACCGATGCCGCCCTCAATCCCGGAAATTCCGGGGGGCCGCTGGTCGATTCGACTGGGCGGGTGATTGGCGTCAACACGGCCATGATTCCGCAAGCGCAGGCGATTTGCTTTGCGACCGGAATCAACACGGCGAAGTGGGTCATCGCGCAGTTGTTCGCCCACGGCCGGGTGCGGCGTGCCTATATCGGCGTCTCGGGGGCGACCGTACCCATCGCCACGCGGGTCGTGCGGCACTTCGGCTTGAGCAGCAGCAGCGCCGTGCACGTGCTGGAAATCGTGCCGCAAAGCCCGGCCGCCCGGGCAGGCGTGGCGGTAGGCGATCGCATGATCGCCATCGATGATGTGCCCATCGATGGCATCGACGGCCTGCAACGACTGCTCGACGCGAGCTGGATCGGTCGCAATTGCGAGCTCGAGGTTTTGCGCAGATCATCCCTCGTCAAAATCACTTTGCGCCCCATCGAATTGCCGGGGGCGGGTGCTTGAGTCCCAGGCGGGTGCCCAATCACGAAGGAGCCGATTCGATGAGCCAACCATCCCACCCCGTCACCTTGGCGGTTCCGCCCGAGCCCACCGATCACTCGCAGGGATCCGACCGTGCCCGGGTTACGGTGGTCGAGTACGGCGACTTCGAATGTCCGAATTGCAAAATGGCGGCACAGACGCCGACCTTACTGCTCGAGAAATTCCCCGGAAAGGTGCGGTTCATTTTCCGGCATTTCCCGCTGGTCGAGCCGCATCCTCATGCGTTGCCGGCCGCGGAAGCGGCAGAAGCCGCCGCGGCACAGGGAAAATTCTGGCAGATGCATGATCTGCTCTTTCAGAACCAAGCTCACCTCAGGGAAAAAGACTTATACCGCTACGCCGCCCAGGCTGACCTCGATCTGGTGCGTTACACGGCGGAGATGGACGACCACATCTATTTGCAGAAAGTGCGCGAACACATTGAGGGCGGGCGGCGCAGCCACCTTCGCGCGACGCCCGCCTTCTTCGTCGAGGGAGTGCTTCAGGACGTTTCATTCGGGATGAAGGGATTGCACGACGCCGTGGCATCGGCGGTGCAGCGCATGTCCTAGCCGCCGCCGCACCGCTCTCGTCCTCGCGCCTAGGCCGGCCGCCCGCCCGCCCTATGCCAGGCGGTGACTCGAGCGCAGGGGCCGGCCCGAGCCGAGGCGGCTAGCCTTGGTTACGACCAGTCATCGCCGCCGCCACCACCACCACCGCCACCGGAATCGTCCCAAGAGCCGGCGTCATTGACGCCGAAGTCCGATCCACCCATGTCGCTGTTGCCAGGCTGCTGCCAGTCGCCGTTGTCGGCGGGAGGTACTACCGTTGAATCGTGCCGGCCACCATCCAGGAAGTGATGAGCGAGTTCTTCGCCCGCCACCACGCCGGCACCCACTGCAAGGCCGGACGCCAAGCCTCCGGCAATACCGGAACCCATACCGCCGCCTCCTACGGGGCCCCCATAGCCGGGACCGCCATAACCAGGCCCCGCATATCCACCGGGACCACCGCTCATCACCGGTGCCCCCGCCGAATACTGAGCGTACGTGCGACGGCGCCGGAACAGCATCCAGAGCACGCCCACGACCAGGGCTAGGACCAGAACCGTGCCCCAGGGAAAGTGCGCGGCCGCCGGTGCCGTCACCCCGCGCGGAGCCAAGCCGGTGCGGGGCCCCATGCCCAATTCGGCTTTCAACTCTTGTACCGAACGCGCATTTTCGTGGGTCAAGCCCGGATCGAATTGCTCGGCCTGAGTGAGTTCGGAGCGGGCAAGCGCCGTCTTGCCTTCTTTGGCGTACAGTTCGGCTTGAACGTAATGGGCCTTGGCGCTCTTGGGATGGTCACGCAGCACCTGGTCCATCATTTGCTGCGCTTGGTCGAAATGACCCGCCTGAGCGGCCTCGTAGATCTGATGAACCGACGGGTCGGCAGCGTCCGCCAGGGCCGGCCCGCTGAGCGACATCGCCAGAGTCAATGTTGTCGCGGCGAATGTTGCAGCCACTAAATTTCGCATAACAGGCCCCCAAATGGTCAAATTGACCGATATGCAGTTTAGATATGGGCAAACCAGCGAAGTTCAACGCCCCGCCCTTCGGTCTCGGCCGATGCGCCGTGACCCAGGGCGCAGCGGATCAGATGACGCCGCGCCGTTTCTGATCCAACTCGATCGATTCGAACAGGGCTTGAAAATTCCCTTCGCCGAAGCCGTCGTTTCCCTTGCGCTGGATGACTTCGAAGAAAATGGGGCCGATGGCGTTCTTCGTGAAGATCTGCAGGAGGATACCGTTGGCGGCATTGCCGTCGATCAAGACGCCCCGCCGCTGCAGTTCACCTAGATTCTCCCGATGGCCTGCAACGCGCGCGTCAACCCCCTCGTAGTAGGTGGCGGGCGTGTCTTGGAATTCGATGCCGCGCTCCCGCAGCGCGTCCACCGTCCGATAAATGTCATCGGTACCCAACGCGATGTGCTGGATGCCCTCGCCCCTGTATTCGTTGAGATATTCTTCGATTTGGCTCTTATCGTCCTGACTTTCATTGATGGGAATACGGATCTTGCCGCACGGCGAAGTCAATGCGCGTGAAAACAGTCCGGTTTCCTTGCCCTCGATGCTGAAATAGCGGATTTCGCGGAAGTTGAACAACTTCTCGTAAAATCCTGCCCAGGTATTCATATTGCCGCGCCTGACGTTGTGCGTCAGATGATCGATGCGGATCAGCCCGACGTCCTTGGCGCCTTCGGCGGCGGCTCTCACAGGCACGAAATCCACGTCGTAGATGGTTCGCTCCCCGTAACGATCGACCAGGTAAATGAGGCTGCCGCCGATGCCCTCGATCGAGGGTATATTGAGTTCCATGGGTCCGGCAGTGACCGGCCCCGGCTTGGCACCCAACTCGAGTGCGCGTGTATAGGCGAACGCCGCGTCCGCGACCCGAAATGCCATGGCGCATGCGCAGGGACCGTGGGCGCGCGCGAACTGTTGCGCAAAACTGTCGTGCTCCGCATTGACGAGGAAGTTGATGTCGCCCTGCCGATGCAAAGTGACGTTCTTCGAGCGGTGGCGCGCGACTACCGGCAGGCCCATTTTCTCGAACAGCCGGCGCAGGTGGTCGGGATCGGGCGCTGCATACTCGACGAATTCGAAGCCGTCGGTGCGCATAGGATTGGAGGTGTTCATGGGCACTCTTCTGGCAAAAAACTGATGCGCTATTTCAGCACGAATTCCGAGAAATGTATCGTCGGTGTCAGCCCTTGCCGGTCAGCGTTTCGAGCCCTTCGAGCAAGCGCCGTATATCCCATTCGGTGCTGTACATCGAGATCCCGGTTCGCAGCAAGCCGCCGCGTTCGCTCAATCCCAACAGCTCGACGGCGCGCGCCGCGTAAAAATGTCCGTTCCATACGCAGATGCCTTGGGCGCCCAGTGCGGTGGCCGCTTCATCCGCCGTGTGCGAATCCAAGGTAATGGATACCGTGGGTGCGCGCTCGCGTCCCTCGAAGTCAGGGCCCCACACGCGCACGCCCGGTAGGCGCCGCACGGCCTCGTGGTAGAGCTTCGCCAACGCGTGTTCGTAAGCGGAAACGCAGGTCATGGCGTCGACGATGCGCTCGCGGAGCGTCGTTCCGGTTCCCCAACTTGCCAGGTACTCCACTGCTGCGCGCATGCCCTCGATCGCCGCGTGATTGAGCGTGCCGGTTTCGATGCGATACGGGGCCGCCGGATCCTGAACGCTCAGGCGATCGGTAGGCAGCCGGTCGAGCGCACCGGGTTTGGAGTACAGCACACCCGCATGCGGACCGTAAAACTTATAGCCGGAGCACAACAGAAAATCCGTGTCCATGGCGCGCACGTCGACCGGGAAATGCGGCGCGAAGTGTACCGCGTCGACCACCAGCAATGCGCCCACCGGACGGCTCAAACGCCGCGCTAGAGCAATGTCGTTCACGGTTCCCAGCGCGTTCGAGGACGCGCCGATCGCCAACACTTTGGTGCGGGCGGTGACCTTCGCCGCCATGTCGGCCGCATCCAACTGACCGGATTCCGTCAGCTGCACTTCACGAATGACGGCGCCGCGCTCTTGCAGGCGCAGCCACGGGCCGCGATTGGCCTCGTGGTCGAGCTGTGTAATGAGAACTTCATCGCCGGGCTGCAAGGTGCGCCCGATTGCGGCGCTCAGCGCGAAATTCAACGTGGTCATGTTCTGGCCGAACGAAATGCATTCAGGGCCTGCCGCACCCAAAAAGCCGGCGAGGGTTTCTCGGGCGAGGTGCATCCGGCGATCCACCTCGCGGGAGGGCGGGAAATTGCCGTGCGTATTTACATTGCAAGTCCGATAGAAGTCCACCATGGCCTGGATGACCGCGGTGGGTATTTGACTGCCGCCGGGCCCATCCAGGAACACGAGTTCATGGCCGTCCACGGAGCGCTGCAGGGCGGGGAAGTCCTTGCGGCAACGGGCGCTGTGTTCGGCGGTGAATGCCATCAGAGCAGATCGTAGGTGAAGTCATAGCCCGTCGGGGTGGCGTCCCGCGGATGCAGCTTGAGACTGCCTTTGGCCCCGGCATATTTGCCCGTGCCGCCGGTGACCACCAGCAGCGAGTCGCCTGCATCGAGGAACGGCCCTTCCACCGTGATCTGGCCGTTCTTCAGAGTCAGTGTCCAGAAGCACTCCCAGCTCTTGCCCACGACCGTGCGAACACAATAGCCCTGATCTTTGCCCACCTGCGTCTTGTTGTCGGCATCGTAGACCCCGTTGGCGAATACCAGCATGTCTCCCACCGAGTCGCCCTTGGCGGCCAGATCGACCGTGGTCTCGCCCACGGGCCGTTCGACCACCTTGATCTGCTCCGCTGCGAAGGCGGGCGCGGTGACCAGCGCTGCGGACACGGCCCCCAGGGATGCCGCCGCGAGCACAGCCGCGCGTACAGCCGTCATGCGCGCCAAGTTCACGCTCCAAACCGACCCGGTCGTCATACAGATCTCCCCCGAAGTGGCGCGTTGTGCGCGTTTAGTGTGATCCCTGCGATAATACCAAGATGGATAAATTTTACCCGACAGGGTGGCGGGGCATACCGTCGTGCTGAGCCGCGACGTGCTGCCTCTGATCGATGAGGCTGCGGCACGAATCTATTCGGTCGTCAAGGAAACGCCCCTGGTACCGCTGCCCGGCCTTGGCGCGGAGGTGAGCGGCGCGTTCGCGAAACTCGAGCAGTTACAGATCACGGGCTCGTTCAAGCTGCGCGGGGCGACCAACAAGCTCATGAGTTTGTCCGCAGCGGCGGCGGCCGCGGGCGTGATCACGTCGTCCACCGGCAATCATGGCTTGGGGGTGGCGACCGCGGCGAAGCTTCTGGGCATCGATGCGGAAGTATTCTTGAGCACCCAGGTTACTTCCGCCAAACGCGACAAAATTCGCGAGTGCGGTGCGCGTATCCGCATCGTCGGCACGGATCCGCTGGCCACGGAGGTGGCGGCCCGTGCTGCGGCTTTGCAGTCGGGCCGCATCTATATTTCTCCCTACAACGACGAGTACGTCATCGCCGGGCAGGGGACCATCGGCGTCGAGTTGCTGCGTCAAGCGCCCGCGCTGGACGCGATCTTCATCGCCACCGGCGGCGGTGGGCTGATGAGCGGCATCGGGAGTTATTTCCGGCATGCGGCGCCGCGCGCAGAGATCATCGGCTGCTGGCCGGAGAATTCGCCGGTATTGTACGAAAGCATCAAGGCCGGCCGGCTATTCGAAGTGCCGGAGTCGACCACATTGAGTGAAAGCACGGCCGGCGGTGTCGAGGACGGATCCATCACCTTCGATCTGTGCCGCGAAGTGATGCACCGCGGTGTCCTGGTAGGCGAAGCTGAGATCCTGCATGCCATGCGTTGGGGACACGCACGGGGCTGGGCAATGGAGGGCGCAAGCGGAGTGGCGCTCGCGGCGTACTTCAAGGAAGCGGCACGATATGCCGGCAAACAGGCCATCGTGCTCCTCTGCGGCGGCAATCCCTCGCCCGCCGTCGCCGCGCTGCTGCAGGGTCCACAATGACTTCAAGTGAGGCATCCATGAGTGACATGGGTATCGTGATTCGCGCCGCAGGCGGTCCGGAGACGATGGAATGGACTCAGCTCGAGACGCCTGTGCCGGGAGCGGGCGAGGTGCGGATCGCGCAGCGGGCGGTGGGCGTCAATTTCATCGATGTCTATTTTCGCAGCGGGCTCTATCCGTGGCCGTCGAGCCCTTTGATTCCCGGTGCCGAAGCTTCCGGCGTGGTCGAGGACGTGGGGCCCGGGGTCGCGGAGTTCAAGGCGGGAGACCGAGTCGCCTATACCATGCCCGTGGGTGCGTACCGCACGCGCCGCGTGGTGCCTGCCGACCGGCTCGTGAAATTGCCCGCGTCGATTGCCTTCGAGACGGCTGCTTCCGCGATGCTGAAGGGATTGACCGCGCAATTTCTCGTGACCTCCTGCTTTCCTGTCGCAGCAGGGCATACGGTGCTGGTTCATGCGGCGGCCGGCGGCGTCGGGTTGCTGCTGGGTCAATGGTTGAAACTGCTCGGCGCCACGGCCATCGGCACGATGGGTTCGGCCGACAAAGTGCAAATTGCGCGCGCCAACGGATACGCCCATGTCATCGACAACAGGTCGGAGGATTTCGCGGCGCGCGTCGCCGAGATTACCCGCGGCGGGCGCTGCGAAGTGGTGTACGACTCGGTGGGCAACGATACGTGGCGCGGTTCGCTCGAGTGTCTCAAGTTGCGTGGGATGTTCGTGAGCTTCGGCCAATCCTCCGGACCCATCGCCGAGTTCAGGATGTCGGATCTGGCAAGCGGAGGTTCGCTGTTCGCGAGCCGGCCCACGCTGTTCGACTACATCAAGACGCGCGCAGAACTCCAGGCGCGTGCCGACGACTTGTTTGCGAGACTTGCGACCGGCCAAATCAAAGCCCACATTGGCCAGAAGCTGCCGTTGCACGAGGCCGCCGAGGCGCACCGGGCGCTCGCCGCGCGCCGCACCGTCGGCACCACGGTGTTGCTGTGCTGATGCGCTGCGCCGGCGCGGTGCTGATGGCGTTGGCATCGATGAACCCCGCGACCGCCGCGTCGACGCTGTCGCTGGGTCCGCGCGCCGTGCAGACCTTGATCGCCGAACAGTTGTTCAACCGCGGCGGCCGATGGTATTTAATCGACGACGGCGGGGTGTGCTATACGTACCTCGAGTCGCCGCATGCGCACCTCGCGGTTGACCGGCTGGTACTGAACGCGCACCTGTCGTCGAAGCTGGGCCAGCGCATCGGCAGCGGCTGCGCCGGTGCGGACTTCGCCTCCAACGTGACGTTATCCGGCAAACTTCGCGCCACCGACCACAAGCTGATTCTGGATGATATCCGTATCGATCGCGTCGAGGATGAAACGACCCGCAGCGCCCTCGATCTCTTTCTGCAGCTCGCCCCGCGGGCCCTGCCTCGTTCGGCGAGCATCGATGTACTGGAGCTGGTGGATAAGCAAGCGTTGGGGTCCGGCAGTACGGCGGTGCATCTGGACCAGTTCCATATCCTGAACCTCACGACGCGGCCGGACGCGGTGGTCCTCCAATTCGACGTGACCCTGAACGCTCCTTGATGCGTACTCGATGGCGGGCACGCGGCTTCAAACGCCCAGCGGCAGCGCGGTCGATTCCTTGATGACGGTCACCGCGACCGATGAATTCACGGACTGCACATACGGGATGCGCGACAGATAGTCCAGATAGAACGCCTCGTACGCTTTGATGTTGCGCGTCACGATCTTCAACAGAAAATCCCACTCGCCCGTCAGCGTGTAGCATTCCAGCACCTCGGCACGGTCGCGGATGGCCTCTTCGAAT
>JALYHU010000081.1 GCA_030776345.1 Pseudomonadota bacterium
GGTTCGCGACCGAAATAGCGGCGGGCCGCGGGCCGCAGGCCACGCAGGTCCGGTCCCCATTCGATGATGTTCAGGTAGATCTCGAGAATACGATCCTTGCCGAGCGCCGACTCGAGCAGGAACGTGAATGCCTGTTCCTGCAGCTTGCGCCCGAGCTGCTTGTCGCGCGACAGGAACAGGTTCTTGGCCAGTTGCTGGGTGATCGTCGACGCTCCGCGCGCGGCGCCGCCGCGCGACCAGTTGGTGAGCAGCGCGGCGGGTAGTTCGCGCAGGTCGATGCCGCGATGCCCGTAAAAGCCTGCGTCTTCGGCAAGCAGCAGAGTGCGCACGAACAGCGGCGGAACGTCACGAAGGGCGATGATGTCGGGGGACGCGAGCGAGACGTCGATGGGCCGGCGCGGCCCAGGGCCGTCTTCGGATCGGAAGATGAAATCGCCGCGCAGGCGCGCGACTGCCGGGGGCATCTGACGTGGCGGCCTGAAGTCGATTTTCTGCCTCACCGAGAGCGAGGCAGGGTCCGCCAGGCGTCCGCGCACACCCACGTCGATCGTGGCCGAGCCAAGGTCACGGCCGGCGCCCGGCGCCATTCCCAAACTTTCGGGCACCGCGAGCCCTGATGCACCCAGCAGTTGCGCGAAGTCCAGATGCTGCATGCCGAGTGCGAGATCGACAACCGGATCGGTGTCGAGATCTCGCAGTGTGATCGAGCCCGACAGGGCGGCACCGGCCACCGTCGCGTGGATCTCGGGGATCTCGATCGTGCCTCCGATCCGGCGCCAGGCGCCATCCAATCGTATGGTCACGTCCGTCGGATCGCCGAGCTGCGGCTCGTCGTCGGCGTTATCCGCCAGCGCTCCCAAGCGCGCGCCGTGTGCGCCCATGCCCACGTGGAAACGGAGCGCATCGGTGCTGGCCTGAAGGTCTACGCGGCCGTCCGCGATACCACCATCGAGCAGCGGGTGGACGTCGCGCCGCACGTCGAACATACGTCCGGCGTCGAGTCCACGTGCCTCGATACTCCACGCGCTGCCGACCGGAGACGCCAGCTTGCGGATTGACAGGCTGGCCTGTGGTTCCACCAGCGTGAGCCGGAGGTCCTCGCCGAAAATGCCCGCGATGTCCCAGGCAGTGGCCGCCGAGCTGACGCTGACCCCTGCTGGCCCCGCGAGAGTGCCGGCGCGAACTGCGAGTCGCAGGCGGCCGGGCCACGTGGCCGCGATCATGTCGGCGTGCAGTCGCACTCCATACCTAAGGTCGAGATCGAATCCCTCCAATCGCAGCAACGGCCAGACGCCGACATGTACCACACCGATTCGGGCAATCGCGCCATGGCGCACGGCCGCGGACTCGATCCGCGCTCGCACCCCGTGCTCCAGCATGGGTCTCAGCAACAGCGCGGCCAGGCTCACGACCAGGGCCGTGGTGATCGCTCCGAGCCACCACCGTCGTCTGCGGGTTTGAAATGTAAACATCGACGCAAGAATGCCACAGCCTGATCGCGCGGCGGCTGTTGGGCGGCTTCGGGTCGATCCGGTAAGCTGGCATTCATGATGCATCCTAGGGTAGTGCGACACAGGTGATGGCAGATAACGAAAATCTTAATTGGGCAAAAAGAGTTCGGAACGGTCTCTGGTGTGACTAAGCATTCGCCTTGGTTAATGCCAATCCCACGATGTCGGTACGTATGGTGTCGTCGATGCAGCATGCAGCGCTGCCGGACATTCGCTGTGATCTTGTCTGGGCCGGCGAAAGGTTATGGCTGTCCGGCCCCCAGACCCGTTGCCAATCAAACTTTCCCGGCCAAAGTATCGCGCTCGTCAGCATCGAGCCCCTTATTGCCAGCGCATGGCTCCATAACCCTTGAATGAGCTTACCGATCTGTTGATTCCGCTGGGGGACATAAAGCCAGCGGTGGTTGGCCGACTTTCCGAGGCGTTTTTCAGCGGCGTTATTCAATCAAGCTGGGGGCCGATCAATGGCGACGAGGGATGGACCCCTGACAAAAGACTTGAATTGGCGGTTTCGAGGCTGCGTCACGGAGCGTCCGTGGCGAGCACCGCCGCGGCTTTATCGGTCACAGCTCGCCACTTGGTTCGCTTGTTTCAGATCCAACTCGGGATACCTCCGCGTCAGTTTGCTCGGATCGTCCGACTGCGCAGGGCAGTCATCATGATCAAGCGCGGCGCGACGATTGTTGAGGCGGCCGCCGGCGCCGGCTTCGCCGATCAGCCGCATTTCACCCGCGAAGTAAATGCTTTCGCCGTTCGCTCGCCAACCTCGCTGCTGCCGCATGTCCAAACGTTCAGGACGGCGTTAGGGGTTCGCCGTTTAGATTGACGAGACGCCAGTCTGGAGGAATGGCGTCGGAACCGCACCGCGACTCAGCTTGGAAACTTCAACTCACGCACAATCCCTTAAAGCGCGCCTCTTGGCGCAAGGGGTTCAGGAGCGGATTGCGTCTTGAGGTACACCAGACCCGCGTCCCGCAGCCGCAGCGCCGTCTCGAGCCATTCGAGCGCCTTGGGCAGATCGCCCCACTGTGCATAGATCGTGGCGTGGTGGTACGCATTGGTATCGCCCTGTGCCGCCTTTAGTTTCGCAAGCTCGGCTTCCGCATTTGCGTGCCGGCCGAGCTTGTCATAGATCACCGCGAGGCACTGTGGACTGTGCCAGTAGTCCGGCTTGGTCTCGCATGAGGCGCGCGCGCGCTCAAGATCCTCGACCCCGTAATAGGCGAGTCATCGCAGCACAACAGGTACCGGCTCGCGAAGGGGGTGATGGTCAGTGGATAGCAATATCGCTTATCGGCCAGCATGAACTCCCCCTTGTAGTCGGCACACCAAAGCTCGTTCGCACGCTTGGCGGCGTGCAGGGGCGTTCCCTCGGACCGTAGCGAGCACGGCGGCGCTTGGAGTCGACCAGGCCATTGCGTTCCAACACCGCGTGGACGGTGCTGATCGCCGGCAGCTGGATCTCGTTGTGCAGGCGCCGCAGCTTCTCACGGATCTTCGGCGCTCCCCACGTCGGGTACTCTTTGCGCAGCCGCACGATCAAGGTCTCGACCTGAAACGGCAGCTGATTGGCATGCCGATAGGGACGCCGTGAGCGGTCGCTAAAGCCCTTGATCCCTGAGTCTTTGTAGCGCTGGAAGATCTTGTAGCCGGTCTTGCGCGAGATATCGAACTCTCGGCACAGCACCGCCATCTTCTCTCCCTCGAGCAATCGGGCCACGAACCGCATGCGTTCTTCCACTTTGGAACACTCCTGCCACGGCATTTTGGTGTCTCCCAAATGCCGGAAAGTGTTACCGATGTGCCCGGAATGATGTGTAACCTATGATCGGAATACACATCAATGGATTACGATCTGCTACAAGAGCAGAATTTTTGGACCTGTGCCGTAAACGTGCCCCAAAAACTCGATTGTCGTCGGTTCAAATTTTTCCGCTGCTGCCAATTGGATTAATGAGTGACGGGCACCGCGAGCAGCGCAATTTTTTGGGCTGTGACCTAAACGTGCCCAAAAACCCAAGGGTCGTCCGGTCGTTCCAATTTTACTCAAAGAGTTTCAGGCTTTAAGGCGCCCAAGAGTTAGAGGGAAGGAAGCCGCCGCCGACGGTCGAGGTGTTCATCCTTACGTCCGACGAGTTAGGTTCTTAGGCATCGGCCTCGTAAATTCCTGTTGATCCTTTTCCAAGCACTCATTTCGACCATGTGGAGCTCGCACGAACCGAAATTTTCAACGGGCCGGCTTCGGCCAATACCGGTATTCCAACGCTTCGGAAGGGTCGCCTGTTACCAGTCATTCAGTCATTCGCCGATTGAGGTAGGCTATTTCATAATTGAACAACATTTCCGTTGGGAACGGAGTGAACCGAACAAAATGCTTAAGAGTCACCTAGTTTCATTGCACTCGGCATACGCCGTGGTCATACCTGTCTGAGAGAGCCGTGACATGAAAGTAGCGGTGCGCATCTGCCTGGCAGTTGGCATTCTTGTTTGCGGCAATTCGATGAGCGATGACGCATCAAAGCCCTTCGCGCCGACGCTTTTAAAATTCTTTTCCTACCATAATGATCAAACCGATTGTCGAGCGAATCCCACGACCGACTCGGAGATCATGGTAAACGGTGGGGGTGAGCAATGGGTCATCATCGCACCACGTCGCGTAGTGGCCCCGGAATCGGAGCAAAAGCGCGCAGGGGCACCCCTAGATATCGAGGTAGCGGAGCCGCTGGAATCGATCTTGCGGACGCGACTCGCAGACTCGCCGAGGGACAGACAATTCAAGGAGGGGGCGTCGAATGTCATCCGAATAAAAATTGTCTCAGTCTCTCACGATGTCTCTTATCTTGGGATGGGTAAAGCGCAGGCGCATATTCGATTGGACTTCTACATTTGCGCAAAGGGCGATGTCCCGGATACCAGCACCGTCAAAACGGTCACTAGGAACGGGCCGGATATCAGTACGCTCTGGCACCAGCCGAGAGGCAGCGAGTTGCAAGCTGGCTTTCGAAAAGCCACCGACGAGGGGTTAACGGCTATAGTGGACTACGCCTTTCGGTCTTCTAAATAGCAGATTGGAGGCCAAAGAATCGCACAGTGCTAGACGTCCTTAGCTGACACTCGCGACAGGTAGCTTCGGGTCGATATCAGAATTGTGAAATCGATTCGACGATGTGGCGGAAGAGGATACGATCAAGCGATGCCAAGGCGTTGATGGATCACCCGCCTGCAAGGTCTTCTCTGATTTGCGATAGTGCACGATGTGCACTATAATAGCCTGTGCCCACGTTGAAACGCTTCAACCGTTGCCGTATCGAGATGTATTTCGAGGACCATCCGCCGCCCACATTTTCACGTGATCACCCGCAAGAACGACCGCGTCTCCGTATTAATCGACACACTGGCCATTCAGGCAGGTGAAGCTGATTCGCGTGATACCGCCGAAGCGTTTGCCTGGGCGCGTGAGAACGCCGTGGAGTTGCGCTCGCGCTGGCAAGAGTATTCCGAGGAAGAACCTGTGAAGGCGATGCCACCGACGCGGAAAGGCTCGAAGGAAAAACCAATGAACGAAACCAAGGCTGTCCGCATTGCGCACGTGAGATACGCGGACGAATACACATTACGTCTGCGCTGGGTGAATGGGAAGACGATGTCCGTGGATCTCCGTGAGCCGGTGTATCGATTGAAGGGTATGCGCCCGCTAAGGGATCAGGAGATTTTCGCGCTTGCCACGAAGGGAGAAGGCGGGCACAGCGTCGTATGGCCCGGTGAAATTGACATGGGGGCGGATCGACTGTGGGAGATGACACTCGAACAGAATGGGCATTTGGACGCCTTGGAATTTATCCGATGGCGGTGGCGCCATGGACTGAGTCTCAGCGATGCAGCCGAGGCACTCGGCCTGTCGAGGCGCCAAGTGGCCTATTACGCGAGTGGTGAGCGACCCGTTCCACGCACCGTGCTCTTGGCATGCAAGGGTTGGGAAGCGGAGAGAGAGGCTGCGGCAGCCTAGGTAGACCTCCTCTCGCCAGTGTGCCCAGATTGTGTCTAGGTCAGATTGGGTGTGCCCAAATTGTGCCTTGAAGAGCCGGGATAACGGGATGGCAAGCGCTGTAAGTGACTGATTTACCACACCCCCGTTACCCGGCATTTGCCTCATAACCCGAAGGTCGTAGGTTCAAATCCTACCCCCTACCAATCAAATCTTAGCAAGAAGCCAACCTCGACACGATCGTGACGATGTGCCGTAATTGTGCAATGACTCAAGGTTGCTGCGAGCCGCAGCGCTAAAAACCAATCTTGACTATTCCGTACAGTACCGTACAGTTTATAGCGAGGTGACCTATGACCACTCCCGCGCGCAAAGGGGCTGAAGAAGCCCGCAATCAACTCCCCGACCTCCTGACGGCGGCCGAGAATGGGCACTCCACGGTCATCACTAAGCACGGCCGCCCGGTCGCCGCCCTTGTCCCCATGACCGATTTCACCGGAGGCGCTCGCCAACAGCCGCTGCTACCGGTCAAGGGATCGGGCCGCGGCCTGTGGGGTGAAGACAGCGGTCGAACCCTGCGCGATCTGCGTGACGAATGGAACCGTTAGACCTATCGGGTTTGTCTGAGCAACCTCTTTTGCTGCTCGACACGGCTCCCATTATCTATTGCTTGGAGGACAATGCCGAGTTCGGGCCACGCTTCCAGCCGCTCTTTGAGGCGCACCGCAAGGGTGATCTACGTTTTGCCGTCACCACAATTACTCTTGCCGAAGTGCTGACGGGCCCGCTTCAATCCAGCGACGAAGCACTAACCCGCCGCTATCGCGCCATCCTGGAATCTTGGCAGGTCATCGACCTCAATACCGATATCGCCGAGAGTGCGGCGCGGCTGCGTGTGTCTCTGCAGCTCAAATTGCCCGATGCGGTGCAAGCCGCCACCGCCCTTGCTATCAACGCCGACGCACTCGTCACGCACGACCGCGACTTTTCGCGCCTGAAATCGTTGCGTGTAATTTCGTAATCCGATCGGCGGCGTCTCATATGCATGCTCGGGCGGCCACGTATGTAGGGAGAAACCGCGACGACGCATCGCACCGCCACCATATTGGTCCGGTCGAGCCCCTCGCGCGTCGAAGCGCCCAAGTGCGGTTCGGCGATCACGTTCGGCAGTGCGACCAGCTGCCGAGTATCATCTGTGTATGTTGATTGCGCGCACGCGGAGTACCGGTTGCCGTGCCCGGCCAGAATGTCGCAGTCCCCGGTGGCCACTCAACATGCCTTACCCGT
>JALYHU010000082.1 GCA_030776345.1 Pseudomonadota bacterium
GCCATCGAGAAGCATGCGCAAACCCGCCTGCGCGGCCAGGGGTTGGCTCGTGGCGACGGCGTTTCGGGCCAAGACAGGCATGCGTTGCGAAGCGTAGGGAAACTGCCAATCTTCGGCGGTCATGGGATGCGGCTCCTTGGTTGGAGCACCCATGCGGGTCGCCCTTTACGGCGCCTGGCTGTAATTTCCCGGCACATTGATGACGTGATTGCTCGACGTAGCCGTCAAAATACCATGATTCGCGACATTGGCTGTAGCGCTTACCACACTGCTGTCCCGCGCGCCGAGTGCCGTGGCGCTGGCCACGATGAGTTCTGCATTCGCATCGACGGTGGTGCCCCCGGAATAGGTATTGGTTCCCGTGAGCGTCAAGGCCATCGTGCCTTTCTGCTCGAGGCTGCCCACTCCGCTGATCGTGTCGAGTGAATTGGCTTGCATGATGGGCGCCAGAACGCTATTGGCCACCGTGATGTCGAGCGCGCCGGGAGTGTTATCCACGATCAGCGCCCCGTTGTCGATGATCTGATTGTAAGCGATGGTCCCGTTGTTGTTGTCGAACACCGTTCCCGCGTTGGATGCGGTCAGAACCATCCCGTTGCCGTACGAGGTGCTGTAAGTGCCGGTGATGGTATCTCCGTTGCTGCGGATGAACGTTCGCGTGCCGCTGTTGCCCGTCGTTCCGTCCCCCAGCTGAAGAATCGCATTCGTATCAATCTGGGTGATCCCGAGCAGAACAGCGGGCGATGTCAAAATCAAGTGATTGGCCGCCTTTCCGTCACCCGGATTCATGACGATGAGATTGCCGTTGAGTTCATAGGTATGGCTGCCTCCTATATGGGGGTTCATCAGGTAGGTCCCACCCCCATAAGTCACATTGATGCCGGCATCGTAGGTATACGTGCCGCTGTAGTCGAATGCAACGGCGTGCATGGTGTAAACGTTGGCCAGCGACGTGGGTTTTCTCGGGAAATTGCCGGTACCGATGCCGCCACCCGTGCCCTGGATGGGCGTTTGCATGAAGGTATTATTGGAATAGTAGGTATTGCCGTTGTTGACCACCGAGGTGTCCACGATGGCTTCGCCATTACCCATTTGCATGGTGGCTTGGACGTACCAGGTATTTCCGAACCCCCCCCAATTTGTGAACCCGGCGAGATATCGTTGCTCGTCAACGGGGTAGAAATCCTTCTTCGAATCCCCCCGGACATTCAAGCTCATTCCGTTGAAAATCTGGATCCCGTTACCCTGGATCTGACTGTCCGCACCGAAGGAGTAGTAGCTACCGCTAAACAGACTGCTATAGGTTGGCGCAGTTGGACCCACCAAGTAGTTGGGGCCTTGGGTTTCAAACGCGCTGATGTTGTCCTGCGCATAGATCGTAGCGGTATCGGTGGTCACCGCCTTGTCTTGAATATGCGTTCCGTCGAGATTGAAAACCAGGCCGCTGTATGTGCTGCCGTTCGTCAGTACGTTGCCGTTCTCGAACGTGCTCACGCCCGCGCCGGCAATCGTGCTCACAATGCTTCCCCAGGAATTCTGGATTTTGTTGGGCGTACTGTTGTAGCTGTAGAGATAGCCATTGTTCACGATGTTCTTGGGGGCGGACGTGGTCGGATCGAAACTGCCGCCGACATCGGTTCCCGTCCCTTTGTCGAAGGCCACCACGGTGTTCTGATCGATGATGAGGCTCGGCTGAGTCGTTCCGCTGCTGAAGAGCTGCGGGTTGGTTATCAGCAGTAGCCCTCCGCTAAAGGCAACTCTCGCCTTCGGAGTGCTCACCGGATTGACCGTCGATGTGGCATTGGTCACGGTCACGGTACCCGTGCCGGTGATCGCGGCGGTGTAAAGGATACTGGGGGTGTTGGCGCCGACGTAGTGTCCTGCACCATAGTTGGTCAGCGAATAAACATCGTTGGCGGCCAAAGTCGACGCGGCCACGCCCGTCGCCGGAATGGTGATGGAGTAAGAACCGCCGTTGAGCGTAATGTAATCATTCGCCAGCACCTGAGCGGTGATATCGGCGGTGACACCGCCACTCGATGTGACGACAATCGGATTGCTTGCAGAGCCCGCGGCGGATCCGCTTGGCGAAGCATTCTGTCCGAAGGCGCCGCCAACCGTTAAAAATAACATGAGCGGCGAGAAGGTCGTAAAGCGTGCGGACGTCCAGAACATACAATGTCCTCAAGTTAACGGATTGGAAGAGCAGACGTAGAACGGCCCGCACTGAAGAGAAGTAATTCGTACCGATCCCATGTTGCTTATTGGAAGGTAACCATCGCCATCTTAGCGATGTTCCCTGGGCACCGGCACGCCTTCTTGAAGGTACACCCAGAACTGTCGCCGCGTGACGACAGGTTTAATGCGACTCACGGACTTGCGGTCCGTGCAAGATACGTCATCGCGGACTTTCGTTTCTTTCTGAGAACCACGTGGCGAATTGCTCAGTTATTTCATAGTAGGCTACCCCACATGATTACCAAAACTGTCCTCCACCAAGCGATCTTTGTTCAACGTCGGACGGTTTTGAGCGGCCCGACTCCGGCACTCCCGGCAACTTCCCATGCAGCTAGAGGTGCGAGCCGCGGCGTGCGCCATAATCTCAGGGTTGCCGGCTTGGCTATACTGTGTGCGACCGTGGCGGCGTGCGGTAATTCACCGACGCAGACGACCAGCACGGCCGCCGCCTTAACAAGCGGCAGCACGACCACCGGTAGTGGCAGCACGCCCTCCGGCAGTGCCAGCACGACCTCCGGCAGTGCCAGCACGACAACGGGAAGTACAACCATTGTGCCGACCACTCCTGTGACGCCGGTGCAGTCGACCTCTGGCGGTACCCTCGCGCTCAACATAGCGGGAACCACACAGGGCGTGAACTATGATTATCTGAATGTCGCCGGGACTGCGCGCCTCGCAGGCACGCTGGTAGTCAATTTCACGAATTCATTCGTACCAACGTCCGGTCAAAAGTTCGTACTGATCAGCGCCGCCGGTGGCTTGTCCGGCGCATTTGCAAACCTCCTCACCAATGGCGTCGCCGTTACGTCGGCTCAAGACGCAACTTCGTATTCCATCACTGTCAATTGAGGGTACGGCCGCCACCGTTGCCACGCCTCGACTGCTTCCGCGGCCGCCGCTTCCGCGCGAACGCCGCCGCTGCATCGGTCAATCTGAAATCTTGTTGAACCAGGCGGCATAGGGCGTACCGGCCGCAAGACGCCTGTTGTAGTCTGGAGCACCATCATCCCACCAAACGTGCCCCCGTTCTCCCAGCGCTTTCTTCGCGGCATCGACTTTTAGCCGCGCCGCAATTCTCTCCTGCGAGTCGGTGGCATCGCGTACCGCGCGCCGCGCGGCCATGAGTTCCCGAACGAGGCGCTCATGGACCTCCGGATCGAGACCGGGGTTACTGAGCCGCCAGAGGCGGCCACGTACGACGAAGTACCGACGGTCCGGAGTGGGAGTGTAGTCAGCGCGTTGAGTGGAATGGCGAGGCGCCCCCCGCGCGCGCGATACGGTAGCCATTGGTAAGCCCTCATCGATTGCTTCAGTCGCTATCTTGAGTGTAGCGAAGCAGTCGAGTATCCCCGTAAGATCAAGACGCTTTCATATGTAGGCGCCCCGGCAGTGAACTAGGCGAAGCTTGGGCGCTGGCGACACGTAGTTAAAAGCCCAGCGATACGATAAATCCCAATGAGGCAATTGCCATCACAAGCGTGGCAAGCCAGCCGGTGACACGCGAGCGGCGCGAGATCGTAAATTGTCCCATCACCTTTCGATTCATTCCCATATTCATGATGAGGACCATGATCGGAACCGAGGCGATGGCATTCAAAACAGCCGCCCACACCAGCGCCTTGATCGGGCTGATGTTGAGCATGTTGGCCACGGCACCCGCCACCGTGGCGAGCGCGATCGTACCGTAGAAAGCCTTCGCTTGCGCAGGCTGGCGGGATAATCCCACGGGCCATCGGCGTGCTTCGCCCAGCGCATAAGCGGCGGAGCCGGCAAGAACCGGGACGGATAACAACCCGGTCCCGATGATTCCCAGCGAGAACAAGGCGAACGCCAGGGGGCCCGCCAGGGGCCGTAATCCTTGAGCGGCCTGAGCCGCGGTTTCGATATCCTTGACACCCGAGCCGTGCAACGTCGCGGCGGCGGTCGCCATGATGGCAAGGGCAACCAGGTTGGAGATGGCCATGCCGATCAAGGTGTCGAGTCGTATGCGGGCAAGCGCATCGGCGGCCTGTTCGGGACGTCGCAGCAGGGGTTTGCGGATGGGTTCGGCTTTCGTATCTTCGACCTCCTGGGCGGCCTGCCAGAAAAATAGATA
>JALYHU010000083.1 GCA_030776345.1 Pseudomonadota bacterium
GTGAGCCCCAGCCGCTCTCGGACCCGGCGCAGAGTGACCGGATCCACAGGAGGCTTCATGCGGCGTGCACTGCGCTCTGCCTCTATGACGAGCGCCATGACTTTCTCGCGACCGTCTGGATCGCGTACTGCCTCGAGCGGCGTTTGCCCGTCGAGCGCTGGAATCTTTTCGGTTATCCATCGCTCGAAGTGCTCAGCCATCATCTCTTGCACGCGGGCCTGAACCTCCGGGTGTTCCGCGAGCGCGTCGGATTCCGCCTTCCGGGCGGCGTCCTCTGGGCCGACGCCGTTGTGCTCCGCCAACATTTTTTCGACCGACTGGATGCGGTCAGCGCGAAGCCGCGCCTCGCCTCCCAATCGCTCCTCGACGATGGTTTTGAATTCCTGCGCCCGGCGAGCGGAATTGAGTTCGGCTACCAGTCGCTGCCCTTTGATCTCGATGTGGCCGACGATCGTGTTTGCCCAGCCTTCGTGCAGTCGATTGCCCGCCTTGGTCCAGTTGAATCGCACGCTCTTGAATTCCCCCCGCGCCGTGCGTTCCATGGCGGTGATTAATTCCTCTTTGGAATGCTCAACATCGAGCGACTTGAGCGCATCGAGTACTTTCTCGGGCGAATCGATATCGAACACCAGGCGGTGCATCTCCAGCGGCTCGCCATCCGTGTTGTGAAGCTTGGGAAGCTGCGGATGCAGCACCTTGTCGATGATGCCCAAGTAGCGCTCGATGAGCTCGAGGTCCCAATCACAAAGGCTTGCGGGCGTGAAACGGGGCTCGCCGCGCAGCAATTTCTTGCGAAAATCGATGAGCTCGATCTTGTGGATCGGCGGGATAAAGCAAAGCGACGCGGCTTCGAGTAGGGTGATGCCCTCCGCCGTGACCAACTGGCCGAATACGATATCGCCGGGTTGCATCCCCTGGGTTGCACTCCGTTCCAGCACCGCCCGCTCCTCGCCCGTGAAGAGATCGCGGGCCTGAAACCCGTGCCCGGGATCGCAGCGCAAGATCTCGTGGAAACTGAAGGGCGCCTCCAGGCAAGACTCGAGATATCGTCGTATCACGGGGTCGAGCCGTGCACCTCTGCGTTCGAGAAAAAGCTCGGTCGGTCTGCGCTCGTGAAGCGCGGTGTCATCAACCTCGGTGCTGCACGGATCGGGCGACCAGCGATGAAAGAACCACGGCATGAAGACCTGGATGTGCGGGGTCTTGGGATCAAAAGGTTCTTGAGCACCGGAGAATTCTTCCCAGGCCTCTTCGAACGCGTCAGGACCGTACGTTTCGGCCACAAAAGGCAGCATCGTGCTCGCCATGGCGAATTCGTCCAGCGCCCGCCGCACCCGCCGCCACGCGAGCGCCTCCGCCGAGTCGACGGAGTCGGCCGCCGCGCGCAGACAGCAGTGTTTGTACTTCTTGCCGCTTCCGCAGGAGCAGGGATCATTTCGACCTGGGGTCATGGAACGAGTTCCTGTGATGTCGTAAGACGAGTGATTCGCAAGCGCCATTATCCCCGAGGAGGCGGTCCTGATGGGAAGAAAGGACACGCAGACTGAGCCGGATTGCTCATGAACCGTTGGTGTCCAAATCGACTCCTCGCCTCTGCCACCGTCGATCGGCGCCGGCAAACGAAGCTTGCCAACGCCTCAAACCTGCCCATCCTCAGACCCCCTCTGGATGCCCGCTTTTAGCCACCCGGAACTGGCTCCATTAAGCCGATCGTCCCGGGCCCCTCTTATGCCGATCGGTGACAATGCCGTCCTGTCTAGAAAACTTCGTCGCATGATAGCTTGCTGCGACGATCAACGAACAGTTGTGGGCTACGCTCGCCACAATTCGGGAATTGCCTCGCAGACATCATCCACGGAATGTCATACGGTATGGCCCGAGCAATGGCCGCAAGACAACATGGATACGTATGACAATGGCTTCTGGGACGTTCATCGCACTAGCCTTTTACCTCGTGCCGCTCGGCGCCATGCTCGGCGGGGTGTGGATCGCACGTCGAGCACACCAACGAGCGGATCGACGACATCCATTGACCAGGGATCTACTCCGCGAGCCCGGCCATACGCTCCGCAGAGAGCTGGAACGTGCGCAGGATGACCTTGTGGCGTATTTGGCTGCGATTGTGCCGACTCCATTGTTTCTGCTGGCGGGGTGGGCCTTGGACGACCGATCTAGAGGCAGGCAATCCGCCTTTCCCCTGCTCTATCTCGCTTTCATCGGAATCCTCGTCATTTTTTTCGTGTACAGCGCCTTTGTCTTGGTTCGCAAGACCCGAAGGCTGGCGCTGGGGCACGAGGCCGAGATCGCTGTCGGCCAGGAACTCAACCAGCTCCTCCGGTACGGGTTTCGTGTCTTTCACGACATCAGCGGCGATACGTCGTTCAACGTGGATCATGTCGTGATAGGTCAAACGGGAGTATTTGCCGTTGAAACGAAGGGTCGTACCAAGCCGCTCAGAGATGGGAGAGCCGAATACCGGGTCGAGCAGCACGGGAATCGCCTGATATTCCCTGGTTGGACCGAGACAAAGCCGCTGCAGCAGGCTCAGCGCAATGCTGACTGGCTCGCGAAGTGGCTATCATCGTCTACCGGGGAGGCGGTCCAAGTGCAACCGGTATTGGCGTTGCCGGGCTGGTTCATCGAGCGGAAGGATTGGTGCTCAGTACTCGTCATCAATCCGTCTAACTGCCAAGCGACCTTCAGCAAATGGCATGCCTCATCACTGTCGACGGACTCAATCCAGCGCATCGCACATCAGCTTGATGTCAGATGCCGAGATGTGGCCCCCCGGAGGTAGTGAGGCCATCGATTGGGTTTCCTAAACCGCCCATTCATCGCGCCAGGCGAGCGGAATTTGAAGCGCTTCGCCGCTGTTCTCGACGGTGCGGAGCGCTACCGGTGCGGCGACCTGTGTCCCGAGCTAGACGCAAATGATATTCATGGGTAATCTGCGTTCGAGCTGGGCATTCATCAAGGGAGACTACAAATGGGCCCCGTTGTCCGCGTATCAATTTTGACGATTCCGCGCGATCGCATCGACCAGGCGGCGGACGCCATGCAAAAAGCGGAGACCGCTCTGATCGGCATCAAGCAACTTACGGGATTGCGTGCGTACTTTGCTGGCGTGGATAGAGATCGATCGCAACTCACCAATGTCAGTGTATGGGATTCGGTCGAGCACGCAGACCAGATGTCCACCTTCCAACCGATGCTGGATCTGGGCGAGAAGTTCGCCGCCGAGGGCGCCACCTTTCTGCGGCCGATCCCCGACTTCCAGTGTCTTTGGCAATGGGGCGACATTTCCGGCGCGTGAGCCTAAGAAATGGCGCCTGTACGCTAGACTAGGCTCGCGGTCCGGAAAGGCTCGGGAGTGCTTTCAGGATGGCGACATGTTGATACAGAAAAATACGGAGATCGCTTCATGAGCCCGAGCTTTATTACCGGCGCGCTCAAGTCTGGATGGCTCTACTTCGTCGGGATGATATTGATTACCTCGGCGTACTGGCAGAGCGCCTTCATCAAGGTGTTCGACTTCGCGGGAGGGCAGGGGGAGATGGCGCACTTTGGTCTCAACCCGCCCGCGTTCTTCGCCGCAGGCACGATCATCATCCAGCTCGGCGCCTCGGCCCTGATGATTTTCGGCAAGCGGCTGGCGTGGCTGGGGGCCGGAATTCTGGGGGTATTCACCCTCGCGACGATTCCCATCGCTCATGCGTTCTGGAAATTCCAGGGGCAGGAAGCATTCACGGAACGGATGTTCACCAACGCCAACCTCACGATAGTGGGCGGACTGATTTTGGCCGCGATCGCAGCCGAGCTGAAGTACGGCCCCTCCCGCTAGTTAATGTAGCGGTTTCTACTTCGACATCTCGCTCGGTCGTAGCCCGAGAGCGAGCAACGCACCCAGCAGAGTGAGCAGCGAGATTTGAATCCGGCCCGCTTGTATCCAGTCAAATTGTTTGACCAGACCGCCCATCAGGAACCCGCCGAACGCTGCACCGGCATAGAGAGTCGTGACGAACATGCTCGAGCCGCGGTTTGAAAGGCTGCGGCGAAGTGATTTGATGTGAGCACCGGCGAGATTGGTATAGAGAACTGCTGCGCCGAAGACACCGTACAGGAAGACGAGAACTTCACGGGATAACGTGCTCAAGTCTGGTCGATACAGGAACAGGCCCAGCAGCACGACCGCGACCGACGCGCCGATGATGACGACTTTCGGCGACAGACGATCGCCCAGCATGCCTGCGAAGTAGGCGAGCAGCGAGCCGAGGCCGAAGAATTTGAGCATCGCACCCGCTTCTGCCGGAGTGAAATGCAACGATTCGCGCAGGAAGGTGGGGTAGAGGCCGAGGAATCCGTAGACGGCGAGCCCGTACATGACGCTCAAGGCGGTGAGAATGATCGTGTTGCGGTTCACAAGAGAGTCCGCGCCGCCGGTGCCCTCGTTATGGTGGGCGGCATGCTTGGTTTCACTGAACCACGGACGCACCACCAATGCGATGAGGATCGCAAAGCCGATGCCGCAAGCAGCGAAGGCCAGCATCGGGGTTTGCCAACTGCCGCTGCTGCTCCGCAGCCCGCCGATTGTCCAAGGACCCACGAAAGAGCCAAGACCAAAACAAACGTTGACGATACCCACTGCTGCCACACGGTTATCGGCGAAATAACTGGCGGCCAGCGAGAACAAGCTGGTTGCCAAGAAAGACATGCCGACACCTTGGATGACGATGAACACCAGCATGCTGAAGAAGCTGTTGGCAACGGTGAAGAGGAAAGTCGCACCGGAGAACAGCACGATACCCGCGAGCAGAACGGTCTTTCTTGAATAGCGCGCAATGAGTGAGCCGGCCGGCAATCCCGCGATCCCAATGCCGAGGGTAAAGAGGGTCGTGAGCGCGCCCATTTGCGGTAGCGAGAAGCCGAGGGCCTTACGAACATCGGGGGCGAGAATGCTGATGAGGTAGCGATCTGCCGACATCAATACGTAAGCAAGGAGCAGCAGGCCAAACATGGCCAGTGCAGCGAAGCGCGATCCTGACTGTTCAGCGCTGACAGGCTGTGCCGCGATCTGCTCTTCTAGCTGCATTGGCGGGCTCACGATGCGTTTTCCTCTTTTGTCGCCGCCCGCGAGAAACTAAACCGAGCGTACGAGTAGGGCCGTTGGCATCATCATATGCCAAGTGACTGACGACTTGAACATTATGCAATGCCATTGCGGTGGCTCCGTCGTTGCCTCGTATCTCCTCGGCACCTCCCGCCGAAGTTCAGTTGCAACCAAGCCGAACCGCTGACCGTTTACGATTGCCGGGTTCGGTCAAGTATGCCCGATGTTCGCGCTGCGATTCGCGCCGGGGGCGGTCGTGGCGGGTTGCGACGGTGCGTCCTCGGGGGCTTTGGCATCCGCGGCATCCAACGAGTCGTCGGCGGCGTTGTCGGCATCGTCCCCGGCGCTGTGCAGGTTCTTGTCGTCCGGTGTTTCGTGCATGGCAGTCATGAAGCTCTCCCCGTTGTTGAGTCGTTGTGCGTCATCCAGCAACCCCTCTCCAAGAATACGCTCATTCGAAACCCAGGTCCCGCTGTAGTTGCTGGAAGCGGGCATCCGCGCGCAGCGGATCCAGCAGGGGATCGCGGTGCGAATAGAGCAGCCCTTCGTCGCCGACTTGGCGGGCGTGCGACAGGCGCGCGAGGGCGGCGTCGCGTTCACCCCACTGCGCGAGCACCTGCGCTTGCTGGTACAACGCGCTGTCCCCGAGTGTGGCGATGAGCTCGGCATTGGCGGCCTGCGCCGCGGCATCGTTGCCGGCCTTACGTTCGGTGATGGCGAGGCCGGCCAGGCGGAATGGGTCGGACGGTTCCAGGGCATACGCTGCACGCGCCTCCGGCAGCCGGTCGAGCTGCAACAGGGCGTCGCCGATCGATGCATGCGCGTTCGAGAGTTTGGCGTTCAGCATCAGTGCGTGCTGCAGCGGGGGTAGGGCGTCGGCATAGCGCCGTGCGGCATAGTGCACCCATCCCGACATCCGGTACGCGCCCGCATTCAAAGGGTCCAGGACGACCGCGCGCGCAATCGCCGTCGCGGCGTCGGCGGGCCGTCCGGTCTGGGCGCAGTAGAACGCGAACCCAGACAGGATGTCGGCGTCGCCGGACCCTAACTCATGCGCGCGGTCGTAAGGTTCGCGTGCGGCTCGCACCTTCAAACGACCGGCGAATAGCACCTCCGCCAGGGCCGACTGTGCATCGGCGACGTCCGGCGCAAGGGCGATCGCGCGACGAGCGGCGGCCTCGGCCGCGTCGTATAGCGCCGTCAGCGTTTCGGCGGATGCATATTGCCCGGCGATGGTCACGAGCGCGCGCGCCCGGGCGGCGTGGGCCACGGCATAGTCAGGGTCGGCTGCGATGGCGCTCTCCAGCAGGGTGAGCGCGGCACGATCGGATTGCTCGCCGGAATCCTGGTGGTACAGGGCGCGCCCCTTGAGATACGCGTCGAAGGCGAGGACATTGGTGGTTCCGCCGCGGTTCGGTTTGAGCGTCGCGATCTGCGCGGCGAGGGTGGCAGCCACGGTGTCGGCGATCTCCGATTGCACGGCGAAGATGTCCTGCAGGGTGCGGTTGAACACCTGCGACCAGCGGTTGAAGCCGGTCGCCGCGTCGATCAGCGACACGCTGATGCGCACCACGCCTTCGGCGCGGCGCACGCTGCCGTCGAGCAGGAACGACACGCCCAGTTGCGCTGCGATGGTCTGCGCGCTGTCCTTACGGTCGCGGAACACGTTGGACGAGGTCTGCGCAGCGACCCGCAACTGGGTATTGCGCGACAGCGCGATGCGCATCTCGTCCGCCAACCCGTCCGAGAAGAAGGCCTGCGATGCATCGGCGCTCAGGTTTTGGAACGGCAGCACGGCCACGCTGTTGGAGGAGGGGGTGACTTTGGCATGGCGCCAGGTCAGGTAGGCGGCGCCGGTGGCCGCGGCGATCGCCAATCCAGTACCGCTTACGATGACGTGCCGGCGGGTTATGCGGGCCATCGGTCTGCGCCGCGGCGGTAGGGGTATGGGCGTTCCCGCGACCGCACTGATCGCGTGCAGCGTAGCCGCCCACTCGGCCGTCTGGGTGTCGCCGGTCCACGCCGAGAGGTCGATGGTGTGGAACTGCCGGAAGCCGAGCGGCGACTCGCTGCCGTCGAAGGACACCGGGATCAGGCGGCGGCGGTCGCGTCCATACATGGCCTCATCGAGCACCCAGTTGGACTCGATGGAGAGCTTCGACCACACCACGATGACGGCGTCGGACGCCTCCAGCGCCGCGGCAATGGTCTTGGCGAACAGGGCGCCGCCGTCGATGCGCGCGTCCCACCACACCGCGAGCCCGCTGTCTTCAAGCGCCGCGATGAGAGGTTGAATTCGCGGGCGGTCGAGTCGCGCATAGCTCACGAACACGCGCTTCGGCGTGGCCTTGCCACCCCCCTCGACATCCGTGTTCATGCGCGGAGTCTACCGCACGCCCGGAACGCGTTGGCAGCGGCACACCGTGCGCGGCGCATGCGAACTGCGGCGATTTCGCTTCTGTATCGGATGAACATGCGCCTGGGGGCTCGTGCGTCCCTGCGCTGCATCCCTTCGGACTGCTTAGCGTGGAGTAAGGGCAGCCGCGTGCATTTTTTTGCTGTACGCATTGCCCATGATATGATATTACCTGTGATGTGAGATTGGTTCTGGATACTGACGTCATCATCGCTGCCATGCGCAGCCCCTCAGGCGTGTCCGCGGCCTTATTGATGGCCATACGTCGAGGTGATATCAGGATGCTGGCGAATGTCGCACTGGCTCTGGAATATGAAGCAACCTGTCGCCGCGCCGAACATGGTATCGCTGCCGGTCTGAGTTCGGCCCAGGTGGGTATTTTCGTCGACGCAGTAATTGCCCTGGCTGAACCCGTCCAGACACATTTCTTGTGGCGTCCTCAGTTGCGCGATCCCGGCGATGAGCTTGTGCTCGAAGCGGCGGTCAACGGCCGCGCCAACGCCATTGTGACTTTCAATCAAAAGGACTACGGCGAGATACCTATGAAATTCAGCGTCGAGGTGCTCGCTCCAGTCGATGCGTTAAGAAGGATCAAATCATGAGCAAGCCTCAAAGTACCTATCCGCTCCGCCTGCCGACCTCGGTGAAGGCTGAAGTGGTCCGACGGGCCAAGGAGGACGGCACCAGCTTCAATCAGTTCGTCGCGACCGCCGTCGCCGAGAAGCTGGCGGCCATGAACACAGCCACGTTCTTTCTCGAACGACGCGAGCGTGCGAATTACGCCGCCTTCGACAAAATCATGAAGCGTAAGGGTGGCGAGAAGCCTAAAGCTGACGATCAGGTGCCATGAACGACATCGACGGACGTGTTGGTAACCGACGCATTTTTTTGGGGACGATCACCCAGCGCTGAAGCACGAACACAGTTACGTGCAAGATGTGCGCTGCCAGGCGCAAGCGCGTAGTCCGCCCCATATTTGGCTTTTTCCGGCCGCGGCGCCCGAACTCTCCGGCTGCCTACGAGATCACTCATGACCGCGACCGCTCGATCTTTTGTTTCCGCATCCGGCTCATCGCCGAATTCGGAGAACGGGCTCCGGAGACCATTGTCGCCGGAAGCACGACCTATGCGGTGGTTGCGCGCCTGAACCGAGGGCGCCACCGGGGGGGCGATACACGGCCGGTGGCTACGCCAGGCCGCAAGCGGCAGCTCCTTGCCGCCCTAGGCGTGCCCGGGGCAAGTGGTCAAGGCTTGGAGCCTCAAACAGCCCGATTCCTTACAGTTATTTACATGTTTTTACCGAATCAGGCCTGTCGATTCGGGTGTCGCGGCCGAGAAATTGCTTGCACTAGAAACGGACTTCGCCCAAACCGGCGGACCTGTCTACTTAGTCTTATCTATCAGGAGCAACAAATGAGTGTAAGTGCAATAGCCAGTTCAGGGCAGACCAGTTCTCTGGCAAGTATATCGGCGCTATTGGCGCAGGAGTCGAGCACCTCGGGCGTGTCATCGACTGCGGATGCGCAGTCAACTTCGTCGCCCGCCGGCGGCTTGATCGCTGCCCTGCTCGCTGCATTGTCGTCGCTGGGTGTCACGACCGCCTCGACCTCGAGTACCGCCGCGGTTTCGGGCAGTACGGCCGCGACATCAGGCACATCGAGTTCGAGTACCGCATCATCGACCGATGTGGCAAAAGCATTGCAGGACTTCTTGAAAAACCTCATGGCCGCTCTCAAGTCCGAGTCGACCGATACGTCGCAGAGCGCGACGTCCGCCACCAGCGCCTCGTCCGGCTGCAGCGGCGGCCACAGCAAGCAATTCACATCCGATATCAACAGCTTGATTCAATCCATCACCGGATCGTCCACGGGCTCGACCTCGAGCAGCACGGCATCCAGCACTTCCACGGGCACTGCGACCAGCACTGCCCAGAGTACGGCGGACGCTTCGTTGCAGAAGAGCTTCGATACGCTGATGGCGGATTTGGGCGGCAGCGGCGGATCGGCCAACCTGGCAAGCTTTCTGCATTCCTTTTCCGCCAACATGCAGGCGACGTCGTCCTTGGGAAATATGGTCGATTCGACTGCATGATGACCGGCAGCCTTGTCACGGAAATGCGGACGACAACGCGTCATGGATGACGCGGGCCCCGGCGACGTCGCGAAGCACAGAGAAGCGTGTGATTTCATGCGAGGTTGGGCCTCGCGCCAAATCAAAAGCGGGTGCTGGGTCGTGCTCTCCATATTGATTTTGATGTAGCCCTCCCACCGCCGCCGATGGGAGGCGGGTGCAGCGCGCCGAAAAAGCGCTCACTAGGCACGGAATTCGATGCTGGCCCATCCGGGCGAAGCGGCTAGGCTTACGCCGATACTCTACGACAAGGAAAGCGTCCGATGTCGGTAAGCGCGCCTCGGCAATGTCAGGTCCATCTCGTTTCGATGAGCAACCCGGGGGACGTGAGCGAAATTGCCGCCCTGTTCGATGAGGGTCGCTTGGATCCCGCGACGGTCGTCGCCGTTCTCGGCAAAACCGAAGGCAATGGTTGCGTCAATGACTTCACACGAGCCTATGCGGTTGCCGCCGTCTCGACCCTGCTGTGCGCACGGCTTCACCTGACCGCCGAGGAGATTTCCGCTCGTGTGGCCATCATCATGTCGGGGGGAACGGAAGGCGGTCTGTCACCGCATTTCCTGATTTTTGCCGTCACTCCGGGGACGACGGATTTCTTGGATGGGCTGCCGTCGTTGGCCGCAGGAATTGGCTTCACGCGGCCGATCGCGCCCGAAGAGATTGGCCGACCCGCTCAGATCCACGCCACCGCGGAGGCAGTTCACGCGGCCCTTACGGCCGCGCGCATCACTGACCCCGCCGATGTGCACTTGGTGCAAATAAAATGCCCGCTGCTGAGCGTCGGCCGTATCACCGAGGCGCGTGCCCGCGGGCACGCGGTCGCGACGGAAGATACCTATGCCTCCATGGGATTGTCCCGCGGTGCCTCGGCGCTGGGAGTTGCGCTGGCCTTGGGAGAAATCGCGCCGGGCTCGCTGCACGAGAACTCGGTGGGCGCCGATTTGCATCTGTGGTCCGGCCGTGCCAGCGCCTCGGCGGGGATAGAGCTCATGCGCAGCGAGATTCTCGTGCTGGGCAACAGCCAGGCATGGAGCGGGCCTCTGATGATTGCCCATGGCGTCATGCAGGATGCCATCGATTTCCCGGCGGTGCAGCGGACGCTGCAGGCATTGGGTCTGTTCGCCAGCGGCCAGCTGAGCGCGGCGCAGGCGAAGCGGATCTGTGCCGTCCTGGTCAAGGCCGAAGCTTCCCGTGACGGCACCATCCGCGGCAAGCGGCACATCATGTCCGACGACAGCGATATCAACGCGACCCGCCATGCTCGCGCCCTGGTGGGCGGTGTGGTCGCGGCCGCATTCGGGCGCACCGATCTATTCGTCTCCGGCGGCGCCGAGCATCAAGGACCTGACGGCGGCGGTCCCATCGCCATCATCGCGCGGAAACAGGCACCGGCCCTGGTGACCGCTTGAGCATCGAGGAGGGCATGGATGCGATCGCCGAGCTGCTCGGCCTGCACCTTCTGCCCGAACACCGCCCCGGGGTGATCCAGAATTTCGCTCTCCTCACCGCGCAAGCCGAGTTGTTCATGGAGTTCGAACTCGATGAGCGCATTGAAATGGCGCCGGTGTTCCGCCCGTGACCGCTTTGGCGGATCTCAGTGCCGGTGAGATAGCCGCGGGAGTCTGCAGCCGCGATCTGTCCGCCCGGGATGTCATCGACGCGGCTTTGCGGCGGATCGACGCCGGCAATCCGCGCCTGAATTGCTTTTCGGCGACTTTCCGCGCTCGGGCGCTGGGTCGGGCCGATGCCCTCGATGCGCGGATCGCGCGCGAGCCCGGCGCCTGCTTACCGTTGGCGGGCGTACCGTTCGGTGCCAAGAATTTGTTCGATGTCGAGGGGGTGACCACGGTTGCCGGCTCCAAGATCCATCGGGATCGCGCGCCGGCACGGGTCGATGCGACGCTCATCCGTCATATGGAAGCGGCGGGCGCGATTCTGCTCGGTGCCCAGCATATGGATGAGTATGCCTACGGCTTCACCACCGAAAACGCGCATTACGGAGCGGCGCGCAATCCCCACGATCCCGAGCGCATGACGGGCGGTTCGTCGGGCGGCAGCGCCGCGGCCGTCGCGGCCGGAATGGTTCCCTTGAGCCTGGGATCCGATACCAATGGATCGATCCGCGTACCGGCTGCCTTTTGCGGTGTCTTTGGAATCAAGCCCACCTTCGGCCGCTTGTCGCGCGCGGGTACTCTCGGATTTGCCCACAGCCTCGATCATATGGGAGTGTTTGCGCGCTCCTCGCACGACTTGGCGCGCGCCTACGACGCGTTGCAAGGCCAGGATGACAGCGATCCTGCACAGCACGCGCGGCCCATCGAACCGTGCCTGTCTGAACTTCCGCTCGGTATCGACGGTGTACGCTGCGCCCGGCTGGGCGGATGGTTCGAACGCGGCGTGAGCGATGACGTCGCGGCCGCCGTCGCGCTCATCGCGCAAACTCTCCGTGCCACCGCGACCGTCACACTACCGGAAGCCGAACGAGCCCGCGCCGCTGCGTTCTGCATCACCGCAGCGGAGGGGGGCAATTTGCATCTCGATGATTTGAAGACCCGGGCAGCGGACTTCGACCCATCGACCCGCGACCGTCTTCTCGCGGGGGCGTTGTTACCGGCGGCCATCGTCCAGCAAGCTCAGAGATTCCGGCGCTGGTTCTATCAGCAGACCATGCCGGTGTTTCGCCACTACGATCTGTTGCTCGCCGCCGCCACGCCCGTGACGGCGTTGAAGATCGGCAGTGCCACGATGACATTGGGGGCTCAATCAGTGCCCGCGAGGGCCAATATCGGTCTGTACACGCAGCCGATCAGCTTCATAGGGCTGCCGGTGGTGACCGTGCCGGTACACAGTTCCGGCCGCATGCCGGTGGGTGTGCAGATCATCGCTGCGCCCTGGCGCGAGGACCTTGCCCTGCGGGCTGCGGCGTGGCTCGAGCGCAGCGCCGTCGTCTCGGCGCCAATCGCGACCCCACAGCCATGATCGTCAATGATCCGGAAATCCTCAGTGAGTTCACCGCGCAGTTCGAGGCTTATGAAACCGCGCTGACGGACAATGACGTCGCGGCACTCGACGGATTCTTCTGGCAGTCACCGCTCGCCTTGCGTTTCGGCATTGGCGAGAACCTGTTCGGCTTCGACGCGATCACCCGCTTTCGCCTCGCAAGGCACGGCGGCTCGCCGCGGCGCCGGCTGACGCGCGCCGTCTTGACCACCTATGGGCGCGACTTCGCCACCGCCAATGTGGAATTCATCCGCGAGGGGGAAGCACGCATCGGAAGGCAAAGCCAGACCTGGGTGCGCCTGGCTTCTGGATGGCGCGTGGTGGCGGCCCACGTGTCGCTGATGGGCTCGAGTTCCTGACATCGCGAGCGACAATGGTGCGCCTGCGCGCGCCGCGCGCACTGCGATGTCGCATTCCTCCTAGGGAAAACGGTATGCAAAAAAACGCTCGCTCAGCACGAAAATCGGTGCTGGTCGATTCGCGTGAAAAGGCTAGGCTCGAACAGGCGGCGCGAGCGTGGCCGCTGAACGAGGGGTGCACTGCAATGTTATCGAACACGACACAGACCAAGACCCCGAGAGGATTTGCATCGAGTGGGCTCGCCCTCGCATTCGCACTGTCCTTTCATACGGGCAATGCCCGGGCGGATGCGGCCGCGACGGATGATGGCTCTACATTGCAGGAAGTCGTGGTAACGGCCAACAAGCGCGCTGAAAATTCCAAAGACGTGCCGGTGAGCATCGGAGTGGTTGATGCCGCCGAGATCGCCGATTTGCATATTCAAGGGTATGAAGACATTTCCCGGCTGGTACCCGGAGTCTCCTTCGCTGCACACAACGGTCCCGGCCAGGACAATATTTCCATCCGCGGGCTCAGCTCGACCATCGGCAATCCCACCGTTGGCCTGTACGTCGATGAAGTTCCCATCATCACCAACAACGGTTACGACGGCGCTGCGGAACCCAAGATCATCGACATCGATCGCGTCGAAGTTCTGCGCGGTCCGCAAGGCACGCTGTATGGGGCGAGCTCCGAGGGCGGCACCCTCCGCTTCATCAGCAATCAGCCCGACGCAAAACAATTCGGCTTCGCCACTCGCACGGAGCTGTCGGGAACGAAACACGGCGGCGTCAACTATGACCAGCAGGGCGTGGTCAATCTGCCGGTGGTGGAAAATGTCTTCGCCCTGCGCATCGCCGGCGAATACGGTCAAACCAGCGGATACATCGATCACTACGGGCTCAACGGCGCGTTGAATCGCAAGGGGGTGAATTCCGAGACCGACGCGGTGGTCCACGTCACCGGCAAGCTGGATCTGGCCGACCTGACGGTAGTGCCCTCCCTTTTCTATCAGCGCATTTCGGCCGCGGACTCGCCGACTTTCATCCCCGCGCTCGGTCTGTACAAACAAAACAAACAGGTGATCGAGTTCGATCGCGACACCCTGACCATACCCAGCCTGACGGTCAAACAGGGGTTCGCATTTGCCGATCTCACGTCCGTCACCAGCTACGTCAAACGCGCCATCGATAAGCAGGCCGATGGAACTTACTTCAACAGCGCGGCGATTGCGCAGTTCTTTCTCGATCCGGCGTATCCCGCCTACCAGGCGCAGAACGATTCCATTCTGGCGAACATCGCTTCGCCCGTCCTGTTCACCGACCGCTTCAATACGTTGACCCAGGAGTTTCGCCTGAGCTCGCCGTCCGAGCAGAAGCGCGTCAAGTGGGTAGCCGGATTGTTCCTGTCCGATCAGGAATGGTCGCATCTGGACTACGAAGTGGCACCCGGCTTCAGTGCCGAATTTCAGAAGATATACGGACACAGTATCGTCAGTGACCCGGTACTCGATCCGACGGGCGATCCGACTCTCTGGGCGAACGATCTCGTGTGGACGGTGTTCGATCACAATGACGTCAAACAATACGCACTATTCGGCCAGGTGGACTTCGACCTCACGCCGACGCTGCACGCCGGCGTCGGCGAACGCTATGTCTGGGCGAAGGAGAAATTCACCGAGACCGGCGGCGGTTTCCTCGACCTGGGCGGGGCGGGGGTGCCCGGCACACCCACGTACGTGCAAGGCGCGAGCTTCTCTGCGTCGACGCCGAAATTCTCTCTCACCTATGACCTGGGCGCGAACGCAACGGTGTATGCGACGGCGGGCAAAGGCTTTCGCCTGGGCGGCGCCACCACCCCCAACGTCAATGTCGCCTGCCTCGAAGGGCTCAAGCAACTGGGTGACAACAACGCTCCGCTGTCCTACGGATCCGATCAGCTGTGGAGCTATGAACTGGGCAGCAAATCCCTGCTGTTCTCGAAGACGCTGTCCATCGACGCGGATGTTTATTACATCAATTGGAAACGCATTCAGCAGACCATCATCATTCCGATCTGCGGCGGTCAGTTCAATGCCAACGTCGGCGATGCCAAAGCGGTCGGCACCGAGGTATCGGTGCGCTACAAGCCCCCGGTAATCTCCGGACTGACACTCAGCCTCAATGTGGGCGCCGAACACAACCACATTACCAGTACCATCAACTCATCCACCGCCGCCGTCGGCGAAGATGTTCTGTATACGCCGAAATGGACCAGTTCCGTGATAAGCGACTATGGTTGGCGCCTCACCGATGCGGTGGGAGCCTTCGTGCGCGGCGACTATGAATACACCGGACAGTCCAAAGGCAGCTTCCAAGTGACGAGTTCGCAGTACATCAACCCCGCGTACTCGGTCGTCAATCTGAATGCGGGCTTGAAGTTTGGGAGTTTCGAAGTCGCCTTGTTCGCCAAGAACCTGTTCGACAACAAGACGATTGTGCAGTCTCCTCAGATCAATTCGGTGGTCGAAGGCTATACCTTGCGCCCGTTGACGGTGGGTATCAGCCTGAGCAAGAAAATGTAGCAGGGGCCCTCATCGCCGCCGCTTATTGCTATAGTCATCGATGGCAAGGGGCGGGTCGGCGATGAAGGCGAAAAACTTGAATCCAGCGGGGTCGCGGTCGCTCGCCTATTTCGAGGCGGTCGCGCGCTTGGGCTCGATGCGCAAGGCCGCCACGGCGCTTTTTGTGGCCTCCTCGGCGCTCAACCGGCAGATTCTCGATCTCGAGGAGAACCTCGGCGTGCAATTGTTCGAGCGCCTGCCGCGCGGCCTGCGCCTGACCAGCGCCGGCGAGATCCTGCTAGGTCATGTGCGGCGCGTGACGCGTGATTTTGCCTTGATGTGCTCGCAGATCGAGGACCTGCGCGGCCTGCGGCGCGGGCATGTTCGGTTGGCCGTGATCGAAGCGGCGGGCGGGGTCATCGGCAAGCTGGTCAGTGCGTTTCAACGCAACCATCCCCGGATCAGTTTCGACTGCCAAGTGCTCGGCAGCAACGAAGTGGTATCGGCGGTCGTGCGCGAGCAGGCCGATATCGGCTATGTATTCAATCCGCCGCCGGAGCAAGGGTTCAAAGTGGTTGCGGAAACTCCGGTGCCCCTGCACGTCATCATGGCGCGGGGGCATCCTCTGACCGCCAACCCGAGCTTGCGGCTCAGCGACTGCGTCGGATACCCGATGCTGCTGGGCGACGAAAGCCTCGGTGGAAGGCAACTGATCAATGCAGCCGCGGAGCAAATCTCCCTTTCTCTGCGCCCCGTGGTCACCAGCAACTCGGTGGCCGTGATGAAACGCATCGTCGCGGCGGGACAAGGCCTATGCTTCCAGATCGACATCGATCCCGAAGATGAGCCGCACCTCGTAGCGGTACCGCTGAGCGATGCGCGGCTGCGCGGCAAGCTCGCCATAGGCATAAAAAAGGGTCGAGTGCTGTCGAGTGCCGCGACCGTGTTCATCGAGGAGTTGACCGCCGATTTGGCGCGCCGCAAAGCCAAGCCCCTTGCCTGAGGCGGTGCGCATGTTTTCCCGCGCGATTTCGCTCCCAATCCTCGCCGGGACGGAGTGTCCGAGTTCCAATGAAAGTAGGAAAGCCCATGTTCAAAATCCATAATCCGCCGAACGTCATGCCCTTGGTCGGACCGCTGAGCTGGGGGCTGGAAATCGAGAAACCTGCGCGCTTTCTGTATGTATCCGGGCAGGTCGGCACGCATCCCGATGGGCGCATCGCGGACGGCGTGATCGCGCAGGCGAAACTTGCGTGGATCAACGTCGGCGCGATTCTCCGCTCCGCAGGGATGGGACCGCACAACATCATCCGCACGGGCCTGTATTTCACGGAGAAAGTGCAGTGGAACGAAGCCTTGCGCCAGGAATTCAATGAAACCAGGATGGCGTTCTTCGGCAATCACCGCCCCGCCTCGACGATGCTTTTCGTCAAGGCGTTGATGGATCCGGATTGGCTGATCGAAATCGATGCGGTGGCGGTCGATCAATAACGGCCGCGGGCGCGGGCACGTGCTCGGCATAGTGTTGCGCGACCATGCCCGGCCGCGTGATCCACAGTGTCGCGGAATGCTTTGAAATATGCTCGACGGCGCGCCGCAGCGCCCGCAGGCGAAAGGGCTGTCCGGATATGAACGAGTGCAGTATCACGCTCATGACCAGCGGTTCGTCGCCGCACGTCTCACGCATCTCGTCGAACTGGTCGACGATCATCCCGGCAAAATCCGTGGCACTCGCGCGGCGCCCGATGATGGTCGAACTGTCATTGATCTCTTGGGAATAGGGGATCGAAAGCATGGGCCGGCCGCGTGTTTGCAACCATACCGGCTGGTCGTCCATGCACCAATCGAGCACGTACGAATAGCCGTTCTCACTCAGGATATCGGGAGTCCGCAACGTTTCCGCGATCCACGGGCTGGCCCAGCCCAGCGGGCGGGTCCCGATGGCCGCTGCCATCTGCATGGCGACGCTTTGCACATAGGCAGACTCGGTTGCCTCGGACATCCCGGCCAGCGTGTCGGAATTGGAATACC
Source organism: Pseudomonadota bacterium (assembly GCA_030776345.1). GTDB lineage: Bacteria > Pseudomonadota > Gammaproteobacteria > Steroidobacterales > Steroidobacteraceae > Bog-1198. The sequence continues at coordinate 17,566 of JALYHU010000083.1, forward strand.
CATGCGCAATGAACTCACATCCGGCCAAGCGTGCCGCCTCGACCAGATCCGGCGCGTGCTCACACACCGCGCTGTTGAGGAGAATACTGAGCGGTATTCCGGCCTCGGCAAAGTAGTGCAGCAGCCGCCACGCGCCCACCCGATTGCCATATTCGCGCCACGACGTGTTGAGGACGTCCGGATGCGGCATGTCGGAGACCAGGTTCTCGGTCAGGCCTTCCCCGAAGGCATAATGCTCCAGTCCCAAGGCAAAATAGACGGCCAACCGGCACCCGTTGGGCCATCGAAAATGCGGTCGATGGGTAATGGCGCTATGTTCATATCGCCCGTGGGCGGGCAGGTTTTTCGTCATATCGGAGTCCCTATCCAGCGTTGCATGCCCACGTCCCGGCTCGCCGCCTTCAAGTACATTTGTCGGTAGAAGGGCAGCCAGCGCGCGGCGCTGTCGGCTTCGGACGCATCGGTCGCGGCGCGCTTTGCCGCCAGATCCCGCGCCTCGGCGCGCAGTGCCCGCTCGTCGAGACCGACGACCGCGCCGTTCTCATAGACCACCCGGCCGGCCACCATCGTCATTCGCACCGAAGTGCCCTGCTCGCAATACACGAGCTGGCGCTGCAGGTCGTTGAGCGGCGTGAACGGCAGCGTGTCCAAGTCCACCAGGATCAGGTCGGCTTGATGGCCCACCGCCACCTGACCAATGGGATTCGGCAGCCGCATGGCGCGCGCGCCGCCCCGGATCAGGCAATGCAGGATTTCGGCGGCCTTCGGCCACTGCGCGTAATCGCCCCCCGTGAGGTTGTGGATCAACCCGGCGAGCTTGGCGACATTCCATAGGTTGATCGAATCATCGGTGATGGCTTCGTCGGTCCCGAGGCAGATGGGGATGCCGCGGTTCGCCAATTCACGAAACGGCATCACGCCGCTCCCCAACCGCAGGTTGCTGATGGGGTTGTGAGCGACCACGGCACCCGCCGCGGCAATGAGATCCATATCGTGTTCATCCACCCAGATGGCGTGGATGATGTTCATGCGATCGCTGAGCAGACCGAGCCCATCCATGTAGCGAACCAAGGAGCATCCGTATTTTTCTTCGCCGAGCACGCGCTGCACTTTGGTCTCGAGCACGTGCACGAAGAACGGCAGGCCGTGCCGGCGACTGAGCGCATCGAGCTCGTGAAAATACTCGACCGTCACCCGCTGCGGGGCCGAACAGGAGACGGCGGCCCGCAGGCGGCCGTTGGCGGCGCCGTGCCATCGGCCGATCAGGTGGCGATAGCAATCCAACAACCCCGCGGCATCCATCGCCGCGGGCGCGCGCGCGCGCGCCAGCAAATCGGGCGGCAATAAGTCTTCCAAGAAGGGGAGCTTTGCTATCTCCGGTACATTGGGCTGATCGAGCGCGAGGCATGCGCGCATCCCGCTGTCCAAGTAAGCCTGCATGATGGCATCGATGGCGGACGCCGAGGGCGCCGGCACGAAAAAGGCATCGTCAAGCACGCTGGTGACGCCGCACTTCAGCATCTCGACCGCGCCCAACAGGGTCGACACATAGGCCGCCCGCGCATCGTCGCGCGCGCCATCGGCCGGCGTCTCGAACAGCATGAAAATCTCGAGCGGCAGGCTGTCGAACGATCCTTTGAGGTGATTGGCGGACGAGTGGAAATGCGCGTTGACCAGGCCCGGCATCAACAGGTGCCCGGCGGCGTCGATTTCGCGAACCCGCGGATCGCCGGACTTGGCGCTCGACGGGTCCTCGCCGGCGGCCACCGCCACGATGGTATCGTCCTCGATGGTCACGGTGGCTATCTTCAAGTCGGTGCCCGCCCCATCCAAGGTGAGCACCCGGGCGCCGCGGATGATGGTTTTCATGTCGCCGTCATGGCGTTGCCGGGAGTGCCGTTTCGCGATGGTCGCCGCGCTGCAGGCGTTCGCACATTCCCGCGTAATTGCTCAGCCGCTGCGCGTCGTCGAGCATCGCGTCGGCGGCCTCCAGCCGCAGCCGCTCGAAGTGCGGCACGATCAGTCCCGCGTCGCGCAATGCGCGCAGCCGCGAGGCAAGCCCTTGCTTGCGGCGCGCGTGCGATCCTTGCGCGAGTTCGAGCCCGTCGACATCGAGATCTTCCGTCAGCGTGATAGCGCGCGCCTGCACGGCCGCCTTCAACAATCGGGCACCGCGCGGCGTGCGGGCGATGAATCCGTTGAAGCCCAAACCGTCCGTGTCGGGCTTGCCGCCCGGCCACACGTCCGCCACCGTCACATCGGCTCGCTCGCCGATGGAGTCCGGACAGATCTTGCAGCGGAACTGCAGCTGCCACCGGCTCTCATCCTCCCACATCTCGTTATAGTCGAACTTGAATACCTGACCGGCATGGGACTTCATGACCATGGGGCCGGGGCAGCCGTCCCCCCGATAGCGCAGGTGCGACACCTCGGGCTCGCTCAGGCCCACTTTGCGGACGTAATCCAGGGTCTTGCTGAATTCCGAGACGCCGCCGCAGAAGAAATTCAGCGTGTAGCGCAGCAAGTCATCGACCCGGGGGTCCAGATGCGCGTAATTGCGAATCGCCGAGATGTCGCAGGGCTTGCCGATGAATGCGAAGGGTTTCCCGCGGTCGAGCACCGCCTGGAAGTCGACCAGCGGCGCCGCCGGACCGTAGCGGGATCCCGAGGCCTCCATGACGTCCACCGCCGTGAAGCTCAAGTGCGCGACCGTGCGCACCGGCGCAGCGCGCGCCGCGGCCACATGCAGCAGGAACTCCACCTCGCCGCTGCCGAGAAGGTACGTGCCGAGGGCGCTCAGCGCCCCACCGGAGGAGGCGTGGAACCGTACTTGCTCGTCGGCCGCATGGCCCGTGGCCATCCAAATCATCGGGCCCCAGAGGGGATCGATTGCGATATCGGGATGGCTGGGTTCGGTTCCCACCCCCTCGCAATGGATGCCCGGACAGGCCACGTTGATGGCGATCAGCGTGGTTTCGTCGAGAGCCTCCAGAACCTGCGGCCGCTCACCGTGTTCTGCGTTCATCCGCATCCGTACTCGATCGACGCCGGCGATACTCTGGCACAGCCCGCATCCCACGCACAGTCCCTGTTCGACGATCGAACTCAGAGACGCGGGACGACGCTGCGGCAATGTGCCCCGGACTTCGCTCATGGCGTTGGCGGCGGCTCTTTCATCTGATCTTTGAGGGGATGGGCGGTGCTCTTGTCGTTGAAGCCGTGGTAGATGATGCTCGAGACGTATTCGCCGGCGAGCACGGGCGGGTACTTCGCGGGCCGTTCGCTGCTCACGCAACTTGGCAGTGCTTCGATGCGCGCGTCGGCATTGGCACCGATGAAGCACGGTAGTGAGTAGCGTGCGTGACCCGACAGATTGGAGACGCGATGGTAGGTCGAGGCAAAGATGCCGTTGGTCCAGCGCGCCATGAGATCGCCGATGTTGACCACGAAGGTACCGCGGATCGGCGGGGCATCGATCCAGTCGCCGCGGCGATTGCGAACTTGCAGCGCCTGGATCCGATCCTGGCATAGAATGGTGAAGCACTCATGGTCGGTGTGCGCGCCCGTGCCGATGGTCTCTTCGCTGAAGGGACCGGACTGCGTCGGATAATGCAGCAACCGGATCAGAGCCATCGGCGCACTCGCCAGGCCTGAGAAATAATCATCGGGCAGATTCAGCGCGAGGGCGAACGCCGCGAACATGCGTCGCGCCAGAATCCGCATCTCGATGCCGTACCTCGCGGCCAGATCGCGAAAACCGGGTACGTCCGGCCATAGATTGCCCGTCCGGCGGAAGTCGCCGGCGAGGAAATCATCGTCGAGGCGCGCGTCTTCCGGCACGAAATCAAACGCTTCATGCATGTCGCCCTTACCCGCCGCGGGGTTGGCGTTTTCGTCGCGCAGCGCGACGTAGCCCAAATAGTGCGACGAGCGCTTGACGTGCCAGCGCATCTTGTCCGCGAGCGGCAGACCGAACAACCGCGGTGCCATGTCGAACATCGCGTCGACCAGGTCCTGCGGTACGCCATGGTTGGCGATGTAGAAGAAGCCCACGTTGATGCAGGCATCGCGCAGATCCGCGGCAACGCCGTTCCTGGCATCCGCGTTTCCTTGGAGCATGCCGGAAAAGTCGATCAGCGGCACGGAGACGAAGTCCGGCCGCTCCTCCCCGGCCGCAGCGATCGGCGAAGCCACGCTGGACGCGGAGGTGCTATCGCTGTGCATTCCTATTTCCTCTCGCGCGAGCCCGCGCTGAATTGTGAACAATCCTCATATATATTGAAAACAATAGCAACGAGTCCGTCACGGCGGAAAACCGGTCAGGCGGCGTCGCCGCACGCCTGCGATGACCAGCGCGGCCAGCGTCACGACGTAGGGTGCGGAGTCCGTAATCTGATTCGGCAAGCCCTCACCCTGCAGCCGTAGTCCAAGCGCGTCGGACAGGCCGAACAACACACAGGCGGCCGCCACGGAGAGCGGCCGCGCGCGTCCCAGCATGACGGCGGCGACTGCGATCCAGCCGCGGCCCGCGGTCATGTTCTCGCTGAACAGGGTGAGACTGCCCAGCGAGAGCTGCAGTCCGGCCAGTCCGCAAAGCGCGCCGCCGATCAACGTCACGATGATTCGGTACTGGGTGACATTGGCGCCGAGCGCGACGGCGGCCCCGGGCTCCTCGCCGATACCGCGCAGGCGCAAACCCCACGGCGTGCGATTCAAGAACAGGGCGATCACTGCGACCAAGCCCCAAGACGCATAGACCAGGGCGTTCTGGTGGCCGAGCGCCGACCCGACCAGCGGCAGCGAGGCCACCCCGGGCACGCTTACGCGCGGCAAAGCGACCATCGCCGAATCGCTGAAAGTACCGCTGACGCCCAACAGCGTGCGCAGCAGGAAGGAGGTCAACCCGGCCGCGAGCAGATTGAGGCTGATGCCGATGACGATGTCATTGCCGCGCAGCAACGCGCTGCCGACTGCAAGAAGGCCGGAGAAAAGTGCGCCGGCGGCGACCGCCGCCAGGACACCTGCGTGCAGGGATCCGCCAAAGTGGCTGCCGGCAACCGCTGCGAACGCACCGACGAGCATCTGCCCCTCGAGCGCGATATTGAACAAGCCGACACGCTCCGACAGGGTGCCCGCAAGCGCCGCAAGCAGAATCGGCGTGATTCCCAGGACCGCCTGATCGAAGAATGTCGCGTTGAAAAAGGCAAACGTCATGGCCGCTTCCAAATGGCGCCGCGCATCGCGAGGAAGAGAATGACGACGGATTGCAGCACCATGGTGAGCACCCGCGGGATCTCGACGGACCGTTCCATGGCGAAGCCGCCGGTCTGCAGGGCGGCGAACAGCATCGCCGCAATGACCGAACCCACCGGTTCGCCGCCGGCGAGCAGTGCGGCGAGCGTGCCGGACCATGAATACTGGGGTGCCGTCAGGGCCCCGTCGGTGTAGCGGAACTGCGATCCGAGCACCATGATCGCGCCGACCAATCCGGCCATGGCGCCGCTGGCGATCATGACCCCGAGAGTTTGCCGGCTCAAGGCGACGCCGCCGTAGCGCGCGAAGCGCTCGTTGAGGCCCCGCAGACGCAGTTCGAAGCCTATGGAAGAACGCCGATCGATGAAGATGACGGCCACGGCGAGCACCGCGATCAGCAGGAATCCTTGGTTGACCGGGGTGCCTGGGATCAAATGACCCAGTCGAGCACCCACCGCGATTCGAGCCGTCGAGGGCCACGCCGTCAGCGGATCTCGCAAGGACGTACGCACGAGGTACCCGCACAGGCCTTTTGCGGGATAGGTGAGCAGCCACGTGGACAAGAGCAACGGCACGCCGGCATGGATTTCACCGAGGGCAGCGAGGGCTGCGTAGGAGCCACCCACCACCATGCCCGCGGTGAGCGCCACAGCCAACCGCACGAGGTCTGGCGCGGGAAAGTACAGGGCAACGATTGCCGCCGCACATCCCCCGAGCGCCAGCTGCCCGTCGGCGCCGAGATTGACCATGCCCCCTCGCAACGGAATGGCCGCGGCCAGCGTCATGCCCACCAGGGGCACGGCGCGCGCCACCGTCTCGAACAGCTGCGGGCCTTCGACGGCGCCCCTGAGAAGTTCGCGGAACATCAGGCCGGGGGAGAGACCCACCCACAAGGCGATGACACCGCAGACGCCAAATCCCACGGCCACCGCGCCTGCGATGGGAAGCAGCGGCCCGACATGGCGCCTCAGCTGCGTGCGCAATGCAGCGGCCGTCATACGCGCGTGCCGCCCGCCATGTACAGGCCGAGGGTGGCTTCATCGGCATCGTCCCGCGCGACCTCGGCCACGATGCGGCCCTCGTACATGACGAGGATTCGATCGGCGAGTGCCAGGATTTCCGACAATTCCGCCGAGACCAACAGGATGCCGTGACCGCGATCTCGCTCCTTCAGCAATTCGGCATGGATGAAGGCGATAGCTCCCACATCGACGCCGCGGGTGGGTTGCTCTGCGATCAGCACCGGCGCGTTGTGCGCGAGTTCGCGGGCGGTCACGACCTTCTGGAGATTGCCGCCGGACAATGTTCCGACCGGCGTGTCCGCGGCGGCAATTTTGATGTCGAAGCGCTCGATCAGACTGCGAGCCCAGGTGCGCATGGCTTTCGGTTGCAGCACGCCTCTGACCGCGAGGGGCGGTGTGCGGTGGAAGCCCATGGCAAGGTTGTCCGTGGCACTGGCGGTGGCGGCGCTCGCGGTGCGGGCGCGATCTTCGGCGATGTAGCTCAAACCGCCGGCACGATGAGCGGCTACCGGCTGGTGCGTGACGTCGAGACCGTCCAGCCACACCGAGCCCGCGGCGATGGGGGCGAGACCCATGAGGGCTTCGATGAGTTCCGACTGCCCGTTGCCCGCCACACCGGCGATTCCGACGATTTCGCCGCCGCGGACGTGCAGCGACACGTCATCGACGACGCGCCGTCCGTGTTGTTCCACCCTCAAACCCGTGGCCTCGAGCCGCACCTTGCCGGGTTCCCGGGGCTTTTTTTGTATCCGCAGCGTAACTTGGTGGCCGGTCATCGCCCGCACTATTTCGTCCGGGTCCGTCTTGGCCGTGAGCAGCTGCGCGGACACACGACCGTCGCGCAACACCGTGATGCGATCGGTGACCGCCATGACTTCGTTGAGTTTGTGGGTTACGAGCAAAATGGTGCAGCCGGCCGCCGCCAGACTCTTCATCACGGTAAACAGCGTCGCGACTTCCGCTGGGGTGAGCACGGCGGTGGGCTCGTCGAGGATCAAGACTTCGGCATCGCGATACAGGGCCTTCAATATCTCGAGCCGCTGCCGCACACCCACGGGCAAGTCGGCCACGCGCGCCGTGGCATCGATGGGCAACCCGTGGCGGCGCGCCAGTTCTTCTACCTGGGCACGGGCGCGGGCGCCGTCGACGAAGATGCCGCGCCGCGGCTCGCGTCGGTAGACGACGTTTTCCCAAACGCTCAGAGACTCGAACAACTTGAAGGCTTGATGCACCATGCCGATGCCGTTCGCGATGGCATCGAGCGGGGAGCGTAAAAAGAGCGTGCTGCCCTTCAGGCGCAGGTGGCCCTCATCGGGCGCCTGCAGGCCATATAAAATGGACATCAACGTGGACTTGCCGGCTCCGTTCTCCCCCATGACGGCATGGATCTCGCCGCGCTCCAGGGCGAGGTTGACGTGGTCGTTCGCGAGTACGCCGGGATAGCGCTTCACGATATCGATCATTTCCAGGAATGCCATGCGCGTCGCGACTCACGTACTCAATGGACGATGCCGGCGGGATCCGCGATCACCAATTGCCCCGATACGATCTTGTCGCGAACGGCCGCCACCGCGGCCATGACGGCGGGGTCGGCAGCGGCGACGCATTGGCTGGCCGCCGCGCCCTTTTCCAGCGCGGTCAAGTTGACGGCGCCGTCCTTCAAGCCGTAGGACACGATCAGTGGCTGGGTGCTGGCGGCAATACCGGCGATGGCGCGTGCGATCACGAGATCGACGTGCCGCACCGCGCTGTCCAGAATATGGCCGGGCGCGTCCGGACATTCGTTGATGTCAAGACCGGTAGCGAGGGTGCCCGGGGTGTTGGCCACCACTTTATAGACGCCGCCGTTGCCGGCCGCCACGGTCGCGAGCACGCGGTCGACGCCGTCGCTCAACATCACCGCGGCTTGGCTCTGCGCGCGCAGCGGGTCCGACCAGGGATTGTCGCCGCCAATCCACAACGTGGGATGCACCATCACCGTGGGACGGGCATACCGTGCGCCGTCGGCGAAGGTGTCCGTGAAGCGATGAGCCTCCGGATAGTCCACGGGTGCCAGCGTGCCGACCTTGCCAGAGTGCGTCGTCAGGCCCGCCTCGACGCCGGCCAAGAATCCTGCCTCGTAGGTGCGAAGCTGCACGCAATAGACGTTTCGCAAAAGCCTCACGGGACAGTCTTCCACCATCAGAAATCGCACGGCCGGGAAGTCCTCGGCGAAGTCCGGCACCATATCGATGAACTCCGGCCCCGGCGCCACGATGATGGTCGCGCCATAGTTGATGGCAGCGCGGATGTTTTCGCTGCGTGTTTCCGGATCGCTGCTTTCGAATATGCGCACCTTGGCGGCAATGGCGTGGCCGCCGTTGAGTGCTCCCTGTCGGGTCATGTTGAGATAGACATCGACGCCAAAGGGCAGCGGAGAAATCAGAATCACCTGTTCCGCGGCGCGGGGGGAGCCGGCGGCCAGAATTGCCCAAGCGACCAGGACCAACCGCCACGATTGCATTGTCGTCCCCCGCGGCGACCCGGCATGAGTCGTCTTCTCAAGGACAAAGACGAGCAATTTATGTGCCATGGAGGACGTGGCTGCATAACAGCGCGCTGGGCGTACGGTGGGCGCGGACCGATCGCATCGGGAGGGGCACACGCAATCCGTTGGTGCACACGCGCTGCCTGCGTGCACGGATAATGTACAATCAGTGTATTGATTGTTGACAATCGCCGGGGCGGCCGTGCTCTGATAGATTGGCAATTTCCTGCGTACCACGGGGATCCTGAATCGATGATTTATCGAGCACGCGATCGGCAGTTGAGCTATGGGCGGCCGATCGGCATCATCGTTCTGGAAGAGCGCATTCCCTGTCCCCCGGGAACGCCGGGTAACCCCACCACGTTTGCGTACCCGGTGTGCTACGAGGTGGCGCGGGGCGTGAGCACCGCGGCGCTGCGCCAGGCTGTGCCCGCGGGACTCGAAAGTTTCATCGCTGCCGGGCAGCGTTTGGTGGACCGGGGCGCCTGGGCGGTGGCCGGCAACTGTGGATTGATGATCGTGCACCAAGAAGCGTTGGCGCGCGCCCTACCTGTTCCGGTGCTGCTGTCGAGCTTGTTGCAGGTGCCCCTCATCGTCCGCATGCTGGGGCCGGAGGCCGCGATCGGCATCATCGTGTCCGGAGCAAGCAGCCTGAACACGGAACATTTGCGGCTGGCCCGCGCGGGCGGGGAAGGCCTGATCGTGGTGGCAAGCATGGAGGGTAGACCGCATTTCTCTGCGGCGGTATGCGGTGAAAGCGGGGAACTCGACTTCGAGGGGGTTACGGCCGAGGCGGTCGAGGTAGCGCAGACCTTGGTGCGCGGGCATCCGGAAGTCAAGGCGCTGCTATTTGAATGTGTCGACCTGCCGCCGTATGCCCATGCGGTTCAGGAGGCGGTGGGTTTGCCGGTATTCGACATCACGACGCTCATCGCGCACTTTCGTTCTGCGCTGGTGCGGGATTCCTTCACGGGTGTGTATTGAGCGCCGCGAGAGCCGGAAAAGGCGAACAGCTTTAAATGAACATTCGGGCCATTAAATCGAAGGCGGGCGCGCAACAGGCCGCCCGGCAGTCCGAGGAATCGGCCATTTACGCCAAGATCCACGCGGCCATCGTCGAACGACGCATCTTGCCCGGTGTTCGGTTGGTCGAGGAACAGTTGGCAGATGTTTTCCATACCAGCCGTATGCGTATCCGGTCGGTACTGCAATCACTGGCCCACGACAAGGTGGTGACTCTGCACCGCAATCGCGGCGCCGTCGTTGCCTATCCCAGCGTCCGCGAAGCCAAAGAGGTTTTCGCGGCCCGGCGCTTGATCGAAGTGGCATTGGCACCCGATATCGTCGCGAAGGCCGACAACAAGGCGCTGCAGAGGCTCAAAATGCATGTGAAGCGCGAAAAGCAGGGCGAAGCGAAGCCCAACCGGGCTCTGGAACTCAAGACCTCGCATGACTTTCACTCGCTCCTGGCCGAGGTTACCGGCAATCGGGTGGTGGTCGAGTTCCTGCGGGAGTTGATGACGCAATCACTGCTGATCACCGCCATTTATGAAAAACCCGACGTCAGCAGCTGCTCCCATATGGCTCACGCGCGGCTCATCCGGTTCATCGAACGCGGCGATGCGCCGGGACTGGCCAAAGCGATGCGTGAGCACCTCGACGAAATCGAGGGAGACCTGGTGTTGTTCGAACGTCAGCAATTCTCAGCCGACATTCGTGCCGTGTTCGCTTCTTGAGCGCCGGCCGCGATCGCAGCCGTCTCCGCCGCGCGATCGAAGTTCCAACTCAATCCTAGGTAAGCGGCCGACGCTGCCGCCAAGCTCACCAGCCAGCCCATATCCACGCCGCCGAGACGGGCGGCGACGGGGCCGGTGTAGACATTCGGCACGACGAAAAAAGGAATACTCGCCACGAAGCCAATGGCGTAGGCGGTGAGCCCGCGGCCGCCCCAAGCGCCGTATAGGCCGGTGGGCGTGAAGAGATCACGGATCGAATACCGGCCCCGCCGCAACAAGAAATAATCGATCAGGTTCACGGCCGTCCACGGCATCAGGAAGTACAGCATGATCACCAGCATCGCGTTGACATAGGTGATTGCATCGCCGCCGAACGAGATAGCGATCAGGATCCACAGCAGGGTGCTGAAGGCGATCATGGTGATGCGCAGCGTTTGAGTGGGATTTACCGAACGGATGGAATCAACCGTGGTGATGAGCGTGAGCATGGCGCTATAAGCGTTCATGCCGACCGTGGCTACGAGGGCCACGATGGACGTGGCGGCGAGCAGGGAGCCCAAGCCGGATGCCACGATGTCTCCGGAGCCCTTCAAGGCCAGCAAGCCGTCGGTCACTCCCATGTGCGTCGCCAACCAGGCGCCGAGCACGATCAGCCAGATCGCGGACAGAGCCGACCCCAGAAACACGTTGAGAATGATCGCTGCTCGAGGCGTGCGGGTGGGCAGATACCGGGAATAGTCGGAAACATAAGGCGCTGCGGTGACATTGAAGCTCGCCGCCGAGGCGAGTTGCGTAATGAAGGCTACTCCGTTGAATCCGCCGCCCGGGGCTAGCGTCCCGCCGGCTTTTCCGGCCAGGACCGCAATGCTCAATATCGAAAACAACGGCAGGCTGAACCAGAATAAAATCCGAAAGACCCGGTGCAGCCAATCATAACCCCACACCGCGAGCACGGCGGCGAGCAGTGAAATGCCGATCGCGGTCATCGATCGATTCACCGCCCACATGGTCTGTAATCCCTCCGATACGATGACGGTCGCAACGACGTTGTAGCCCACCAAGCTCACGAAAGTTGCCAGCAGCGGCACCACCACACCGCGATACCCGAACTGGGCGCGCGATTGAATCATTTGCGGCAGGCCCAATTCCGCACCTTGCGATGCATGGAACGCCTGAAAAGTGGTCCCGATCAAGATGCCCAGGGTCCCGGCGAGTGCGGTATATCCAAGGGACAGGCCGAGGCTCGGGCCGACGAAGCCGATGGCGATGGCGAAGAAATGGAAGTTACTCAAGAACCAGAATGGCCCCTGGTCCATGACGCGTCCATGCCGTTCGTGCTCCGGTACAAACGTGATGGAACGGCGTTCAATCGGCACGCGGGGTCTCCGGGCGGGCACGCGCCCACGCAGTACGGTTTCAGCGAGAAAGATCG